>SCQM01000166.1 GCA_004298555.1 Actinomycetota bacterium
CCAAAATAGGCTGTCGCAACTGGATCTCTCTGATCCCGAAGGGCTTCAGGCAGCCATTTCCGATCCAGCAGGTATTTTCGGTCCGGAAGGACAGAGCGAAGCTCAAAGACGGATTAACGATGATATACAATCCACAATTGCCGTGATAGAAGGTCTGGCTTCGAACGCAGTGCTGAAACTTGGCGGCCGCCTGTTGGGAAATAGTGCGGCTATAGACGAAGCCTTTATGCGAAAAAGAATTGAGAGATCAGACGGAGAACGCCTTTCAGAACAGTTCTTCGGCATCGAGGTCACCAGGGCTGGAATCGAAAAAGGACAGTCTTTTATTCAAGGGGTTATAGATAGAGCCGGAGAAGAAGGGGTCGTCCCGCTTTGGACCCGTGAAGGCTCGTTTCCAACGCCCTCCGAACTTGAAGCTCCAGGTCTTTGGCTTGCCCGGCTGGAACTCGAGCCCTGACCATCTCTTTCTGACCTTCTAGAATTCCGTGGAGTCGGCTCCTACCCCAAGCTCCCACTCGAGCAGGATATTTTCACGCTCCGCATCGCGAACGATTCTTTCTCTATTGCGCTTGAACTGCGGATCATGAGGAGGCAAAAGGAGGAGCCTGGCATTAACCCTCTGGCGAAAATCTTCGATAACCGAACGGTCCCCGCTAACTCCTACCACTTCCCAGTGCGGCGCAACAGGTCCGAGGTAGACAATCTTTATTCTGGCAGCCGGAATGGTTTCGGATTGCGAATCGCCTGGCATGATGTATGCTCCTTGATTTCTGTCTAAGTAAAGAATAGGTGGCAATCCATAAATTGAGGCAGTTCGCAAGCTGGCTCTCTGTTACGGCTGGGCTACTGTGTTTCCAATCGTTGTATAGGCTATCGCGACCACTGGCAGCAACAATGCCATGAATATCAAAAGCGGGTTCAATATCTTTGGACTTAGATTTCTGGGGAGCAGCAACAGCGAAGGGAAAAGCCAGAAGAGGAACCTCGGCTTGGGTCCTAGAGCCGGATTGATAAGCAGCATAACTGCTACTGCCAGACAGTAGACCTTTGCCCCTAAAGGGAAACCAGAAACCATCATGCTGACAACCAGATAGGCCAGAATGAAAAGCCCAAACGCCGCTATCCAGAATACGCCCCACCCTGAACCTGCCGCCGATGAGAACCAGTGGAAAATATAACCCGGTTCTATGCGGGCTCCCCAGGCATTGCCCTGAAGCTTCCACCAGTAGAACGGGTCACCGGAATGATATCCGAGATATGCTGCAAATCCGATAAATCCCAGAGGAGAGAGCGCGACCGCCCAAATAGATCTGAACTCCCGGCGCTCACGAATAGCCAAAAACGCTTCAACCACAAAAACCAGCGGAAGCACGATGGCGAGAGAACTGGTGCCCGTGGCGACCATCGAGGCAATTCCGGCCCCAGCCCACCGTCGGCGGAAAAGAAGGAACAATGCCGCAGCGATGCAACCGATACTGAGAACTTCTGAATATGCAATTCCAAAAGTGAAGGCAGCCCCAGGAAACACCAGTGCTGCCGTGGTGGCCATCATTGAGTGCTCTGGAATCAGTTCCAAACTAAGCAACCAGATGGCGTAGGCGGTGGCTGCCCCCACGACAACCGACATTAGAAAAGCGGATCCGGAATAGCTCAGGCCAAATAAAGTACCGAACTTAATCACTGCAGGCCACCCGGGCTCAAATCCACCCGGCGCGTAAGTGAGCTGGGCAGAAGCAAGCCCTGGGGCACCATACCACGTACGAGCAACCTGAACATACCAGTGCCCATCCCAGGCAGAGAAAGGCCCTAACCAATTTGATGCCCTTGTTATAGTTGCCGCAAGAATGTTGCAGAGCAACAGAGCTACCCTTATGGCCAGGTAGAGCCCCAGAACTGGGATGAAACTTGCTGCAGGAACCTGAAGTTGCCTGGTATTGCCATCGGAGTTGGCGAACCTTGAAGTTGATCTATTGGTTTCTGGATAAATGACAGCTTCCACGGCAGACTGTTCCGTCAACTTCGCGCCGTCTGTAAGTTCAGAACCACTCATTGCTCTATAAGCCTGGCCTTTCCCCTCAGCTAAGCCCGGCACCGACACACAAAACATAGCTTGCGAAATTTGATTTTCAGCCGAAAAACCAATTTGCAGCATGCCAATATCCCAAAACCGCTTGAACTAGGAATAATTGGGAGTGAGGTTCAGTTATATCTCATAAAGGTGCAATAGATTAATCAGTAGCTTGCTTGCTCGCAATAAATATCTTTTCTGAAGTGACCATACTAAAAATGTCAGCTTTTATCCCAGTAAATACCACCTCAAACCAAAACACTGAAATAATTCAGCACTTTCCCGCGATATCAAACTAACACGATATGCGCAAAAAAAGTTGGAGCGGCAGGCTGCAAATTGATACGAGAGTGATATGAGAGTCGTGGAGGATAGGCCATGGATACCAGTTGGATGGCAAAGGGAAAATGTAGAGAACTTCCTCCTGAGCTTTTCTTTCCCAGTGACGGAGTTGGCGTAGAAGTTGCCAAAAAAATATGCATGACATGCAAAGTCAAATCAACATGCCTCGAATACGCAATTGCAAACCATATCGATCACGGCGTCTGGGGCGGTGCTTCTGAACGTGAGCGCAGAAGAATAGCCCGAGCCAGGAGGTTAGCCAAAGCCGAAGCGCCATAGTGGTGTTACTATAGCTTTTAAATCACCAGAATGGGCGTGACGCAGAACCTTGTTGGAATCCGTAATCAATATAAGCGAAGGTAGCGATTCCTCGCTTCTATCAGAGCTAGGGCATGCGGCAGGAGCTTGCCTGCTGGATACCCATTCTGACGAGTTCCACAACCGATCGGTGTTTACCCTCTATGGCCCGAATGTCTACGAGGACTCGGTGAATTTGGCAAGAAAAGCTTTCCAACTTCTCGACTTAAGGAGCCATGTCGGAGTGCATCCCAGGATTGGAGTAGTGGACGTAGTCCCATTTGTCCCAGTTGGCGAGTCGGATATGGCCGATGCGATTTTGGCCCGAGATCTTTTCGCAAGGAATATAGCGGCCGAATTTTTGGTGCCTGCCTTTCTTTACGGACCGAATCGGACTCTTCCGCAAATCCGAAGAGATGCCTTCGTAAGGCTGGCTCCGGACTTTGGACCTTCAGTTCCCCATCCAAAATATGGATCCGTCGCAGTTGGGGCACGGGAACTCTTGGTGGCATACAACATCTATTTAGCAATTCCTGATCTCACTATGGCCACGAAAATAGCAAAGGAAGTTCGCTCGCCGTTTTTTAGGACGTTAGGACTCCGAGTGGGAAACGAAGTTCAGGTGTCTGCAAACCTGATTGACCCTCTTAATCACGGAATTTTTGAATTCTACGAAGCAGTCAGGGCAAAGGCCCAAATCTCAAGATGCGAACTCGTCGGTTTGGCACCGCTGAAAGTGATCGAAGAATCACCTACCGCGCTCTGGGAGATTCTCGATCTTGATCTTGACAAAGCGCTCGAAATCAAAGTTGCTATGAAAAAGTCGGACCCTCCAATCTGAAGGGTCCGAGATTATCAGCAAAATGGATTTGCCTGGAGCTTCCGCCTGCGCTCCCGATGTAGTTTCTTGCGCTCTCTTTCACTGAGTCCGCCCCAGATCCCGAAACGCTCCTCATTTGCCAACGCGTGCTCAAGACACTCAGACTTGACTGGACACTCACGGCAAAGAGTCTTTGCTGACGCAGTCGGAACCCCACGCTGCGGATAGAAAATCTCTGGATCCCGTCCCCTGCACTGCGCAAATTCCTGCCAATCGCCAAGAGTGTAATCCTTGAGTCGGGCAAGTTCCCCCATTTGCCGACCTCCTTCCCAACTTTCACATGTGTAATTACACACTATGTATAATGCTATAAGATTCGAAAAAGAGCAATAGGTAATTTAATCTGCCCTATTTGCCAACCCACGCCAGAGCTACCTTACCGAGAGTTTGCCAAAAGTTCAAAGATTATTTAATCAAATCTGCGGATTTCTCACAAAACCTTGTACCTAACATGGTTGCCATTTTGTCGCCGCCAATTATCCAATGCAAAACCCAGCAAGACTGGAATCATCTTTTTCAATTATCGGCCGTTTTTTTTCAAAATGGCAAAGGGGTAGATCCCGGATGATTTCCAGAATCCACCCCTTTCGCCGTGAGCTTTAGTGGAGCACTTTGAGGTTGCAGGCCATTAATGACCTATTGCGCGTCAATCAATTCCCGAGGCAGCGGGAAGAACCCGGTGTGCGGTCTCGGTGGGCTCGACCTGTTCACCGTGTATAGCGAGGTCACCGATTTCGAGTACTTCGTCGGGAAATCTCAGTGGGACAAAAATCTTGACGATTTTTAGCAGGATGAATGTTCCGATCGCGCTGAAAATAATCACCCAGAGTGCGGCCTCGAGCTGAAGAACAAACTGCCACGGATGACCGTAGACCAGGCCCTTTACTGAGGCCGATGAGGTTTTCCCTGATCCCAGGTAGACGATCATTTTCGGATCAGCAAAAAGTCCGGTCATCAATCCACCCATCAGTCCGGCAATACCATGGGTGTAGACCACGCCAAGCGCATCATCAACTTTGGCGAATATCCACTTAGTGGATAGTTTGTTGAATGCAAACCAGACGACAAACGAGCCTATTATTCCAATTGCAAGAGCGCCCCAGCCGTTTACGTATCCGGCTGCCGGAGTTATACCGACCAATCCCACGATCATGCCGTTTACCGCACCGAGGAAAGCTGGCTTGTGGTGCTTCGACCACATGTCCATAAACAACCACGTCAGAAGGGCCGCCGCGGTAGCAAGGTTTGTGTTCAAAACCGCACTTGCAGCGTCTGCGCCGGCAAAATACGGATCGCCTCCATTGAAACCGTTCCAGCCAAGCCAGAGTATTCCAGCGCCAACCGCAACCAGCAGCAGATTGGTGGGCGTAGTAGTTTCACGATCTCTTTTGAGTCTCGGGCCAATGACCGCGGCAGCAACAAATCCGGAGACTCCTGCTGCCAGGTGAATTACATATCCTCCCGAGTAGTCAACCGCTCCTTTCCCGGCAAAATAGCCGCCACCCCAAATGAGGAAGGCATTAGTTGAATATATAAAGGTTGTCCACAGTGGAATGAAAATTGCCCATGCCTTGAAGCTCATGCGGCCAAGAACACTCCCCAGAAAAAGCAGAGGCGTGATGGCGGCAAAGACGAACTGGAAGTAAACAAGCGTGGAACTCGGAAAGCGAAACTGCGGCATCGCTCCGTTAAGAAGTGGAATACTGGCTTGAGCCTGTTCACCAAGGTGGTCTATAACTGGGCCGGGGTGCCCAATGAGCTGACTGAAGAATCCCGGACCAAGATGGATCGGAGCACCGAAGGACATTTTAAACGCCCACAGTACCCAGACTATGAGCACAGAAGCGAAGGCCGTGAAAGCCATCGTCATGGTATTCACAACCCATTTCTTATGAACGAGACCCCCATACAGAACCGCAATTCCTGGAATGCTCATAAGCCCGACCAGGGTCGCGGCCAAGAGCTGCCAGGCATTGTCCCCAGGACTTAGCCACGTGGGATACGGATTTAGCATGAACTGCAACCTCCTTATAGATGACTGCTGGAAGTTCACGCTATAAGGACAGTGTTTCCTGGCTATGTCACGAATGTTACATAATTGTAAATCCAGGCAACCCCGTTTAACAGACTCGAAACATAGCTCTTCGCGGGACAGCCGTACTGTTAGGGAACACGGCTTGATGCATAAACCGCACGGAATCGCATTTGACTGGGGACGTCAGATCGCCTTGCTTTTCTGGGCTAGAAAATCTATGAGAACAAACTTTCCGAGGTGCGCCGGATCAGTGTAGAAAACTCTGCCTTTGTTGATGGAGGCGAA
>SCQM01000167.1 GCA_004298555.1 Actinomycetota bacterium
TATTGGATACTTAGACCTCGAAGGAGGGTTATACATGGCCACCATTAGAAAGACTAGATCGTCTGGAACTGGTGCAGTGGAGATTTTGTCCAAAGACCCCGATCTGTTGAAAGAGATAATTCAAACCGCCATACAAGAGCTGCTAGGGGCGGAGTTGGTCGAGGCTTAGGTCACAACCATTGCGGTTTGGGAGCCTCGATCCGGTCAAGCACAGAGGTCAGTTGACCGAAACGCTCTGCATGGGATTGCCAGTCAGAATAAGCCTGAGTGATTTCCTCCCGGCTGCGGGCTACGAAGTTCCACCACATCAACGGTTCATATGGAAATGGCTCGCCCCCCAAAAGTAAAAAAATCGATGGCTCATGGGCGGTCAGGGACAGTTCATCTCTGCTTGTACCGAAATACGCAAGATTACCCGGGGTAATCATTTGAGAATTGAACGCAACTTTGCCCCCCAGAACGATTAGGCCGTATTCGAAATCCTTTCGAAGTGCAAAGATGCTGGCGCCTATTCCAAGTGTTGCTTCCATCCCAACGATCGGGGTATCGGTTCGGGCGCTCGAGGTGGCTCCTCCAAAACTTCCCATAAAGACTTTCGCTGATGCATTGTCGAAAGTTGCTTCGGGAATCGCATCATGGTGCTCGAATGCAGGCTCGTCATTTCTTGTCGTATCCGGTTGGGCAACCCAGAGCTGAATTCCATGAATGGACGGAAGCTTTCGCCCAGAGGATTCCTCGGAATGAGAAACTCCTCTGCCGGCAGTCATTAGGTTGAGCTGCCCGGGATGGATTGGCTGCTCGGACCCGAGGCTGTCTCTGTGCACGATCTCACCCTCAATGAGCCACGTCACGGTTTGCAGCCCAATGTGTGGATGGGGTCCGACCTCCATTCCAGGTTTACCATTGAGCCTTTCCGGTCCAAAGTGGTCGGCGAAGCACCAAGCACCGATTGTTCTTCTTTGCCTTTTAGGTAATGCACGCCTTACGTGCGTGTTGCCGACCACTGTATCTCTGGAGGGATAAAGCTCGAACGACCGCCTTGAGACAGATTCTCGTTTCTCATCAATATATGTGGCGGAATCCTCTGGAGATATTGGCCCACTCATTCCTTTAAAGCTATCAAATGCCAATGAAGGTTGAACGCTGTTAACCAGGCAAAGGTGATATGTTCAAGAGATGTCGCGGGATATTAGTCAGCCGGAACAAGGTATTCCTATTGGGAGGAGGGTCTTCCTTGGCATTGCGGGTTTGGGGATTTTGGGAATTGTTTTTGGTTCGAAGGTTCAAAGTGCAGTTGGGGAAACCATTGGCACGGGCATCGGGGGACTTCTTCCAGGAGGAGACCGTTTCAGAATCTACAGCATCACTGGGTCATTCCCAAATATTGGGAGCACTGACTACAGGCTGACGGTGTCGGGCTTGGTGGATCATCCCATGACGCTAACCCTCGACGATCTCAAATCTATGCCCAGCGTCCATCTGGTAAAAGACTTTCAGTGTGTGACCGGATGGAGGGTACCTCAGGTTCACTGGGAAGGGGTCAAACTCTCTGATGTTATTGACGCTGCCGGGGCGCGCAGTCAGGCCGGCGGGGTAGAATTCAGTTCCTTTGACGGCGCCGACACAGAGAGCTTGACGCTTAGCCAGGCACGCCGCTCCGATGTGATCGTGGCTTATCGCATGCTGGGAGGCCCTATTTCATCTTCGCATGGAGGCCCGGTGAGGCTGTATGTGGCACCGATGTACGGCTACAAATCACTCAAGTGGCTTTCCGGGATCCGGTTGGTGGAGAAGCCAGTGCCAGGTTATTGGGAGCAGAATGGCTATCCCGTGGACGCCTGGGTCGGCAATTTCGATGGGCGCCAGGATGCACCGATCACCTGAGAAGACAAGAAGTGTGGATAGTCAGATGATCGTGAGGTTCGACTCGGTTGAGCGGTTGGTTCACTGGACGAATGCCTTGCTTTTTATGGTGTTGATCCTTACAGCCTTACCACTCTATTTTGCGCAGGTCGAGAGTCTCGTGGGCCGCCGCGCTCTAATCGCCGAAATCCATACCTGGACCGGAGTTATACTGCCACTTCCCCTTTTGATCGCACTTTCTGGATCATGGGGATCGGGACTGCGGGCCGATATCAGGCGTTTCAACCTTTGGACAAAAGGGGAGCTGAAATGGTTAATGACGGCTGGGAAGAATCCTGGCTTGGAGATGGGAAAGTTTAATCCTGGACAGAAGATGAATGCTATTTTTGTGGGCTCATCTATAGTTGTTATGTTCTGCACTGGCTTTGTTTTAGGTTGGTTTAATTTTTTCCCCTTGAGTTGGAGGACCGGGGCTACATTTGTGCATGACGTATTTGCGGGTGCCATCGTTGTAGTCATAGCAGGACATATCGTGTTCGCTTTGGCTAACAGGCACGCATTGATGTCGATGATCTCGGGACGAATTTCTAAACTTTGGGCATCGCAGCGGGCTCCCCGTTGGTTGGCAGAGGAGCAGGCCGGTCACCCGGAGATTTAATGATCCGCCCTTGGGAAAGTTAACCGTAACTAGGCATGTGCGGACCGGCTGACGCCAAGATCATGCAAGCAAGGCTTCGCCGTCGCACGCCTGATAGCCAACAGGTTCGGTTCAAGGCAACGTTGATAAGGTTGAAGCTGAACTTTGGCCCAGCAGGGGTACTCCAAAATTGATTTCGATGGTCTTCAGAAGGGAATAGTGATCGAGGTTCTGTGAGATGATTTGTCCTTTGTCAAGTCCCGGTTCGATGATCAGCGTGAGAATGTGCCCGCCGCCGGTTGCAGTCGTGCTCCCGCCAAAAGAAAGGCCGCGGTGATCACTCCCGTTACCTTCATCCCAGGTCACATAGAGTGCACCGTTATGTTTCCATTCTGGCAAGGCGATTATGTGATTGACCACATTGTCAAGCCAGGTCCCGGCCGTAGCCGCCGAGCAGTCATGTCCGTCATTGCATAGATTAGGTGTTATCCAGATGAAGTTGGAAAGCTTCGCCGATGGGTTATCGAGCTGTGAAGTCAGCTGACTTAGTGGCTTGATGTTCGAACAAAGTGACAAGGTGGACCGGATGTTATCGAAATAGATGAACGGGTCATGCTTGCCGGCATACAGCCTGTCTGGCGCATATGGAGACAGAAAACAGTCATTTGGGATGGATTCCATGTAGGCTGTCCAGGAAATACCTTTTCGACTTAGTTCGGTCGGCAAGTTGGGAGCATTGACATAGCATCCCGTGCAGTCAGAGGAGATTCCATATGTCGATCCGCCAATCATTGAAAGATAGTTAGGCAGAGAAGGATGGGTAGTCGCAAAATAATTGGTGGCATATGCCCAACGGTGGGCTAATTCGCTGAACTGTGGGATTGCCATCGCAGCACTGTACCCGAGATTTTCCATGACAATTACGAATATATGTGAATGTCCGGCTGTGGAGGTGTTACCTGCAGTTGTCGTCGTGGACTGGGTGACAGGGACTGCAGATGTCGTGGAAGTTGTCGACGAAGCAGCTGATGAAGCCCCGCTGCAGCTTGCAAGAGTCAGTACAAGAATTAGGACTGCAAAACAGAGTTTGAATTTTCTCGGCATCTGATTACTAGGTTACATCGTAAGAACCGTATTGATCTGATCGTCTTGCTTGCATTTACGATGCGTCCTATGGACGCGTTTTCTCAGCTCCAGATAATGTCAAGCCAACTACAATATCGATTGATTTGGTCGTATCGAGGTATCGAGGCTGCTTTTTTTAGGAAATAATAACGAGGCCTTAGATACATTTGCAATCCGAGCGGAGAGTGTGATGACGCCTATACTTCAAAGTTTCAGCCAGGGACGCTGGCAGTCGGGCGGGGATGAGACCTCGCCTTTGTTGGATGCATCGACCGGCGAGGAGATTGCGCGAATTCCGCGTGTTGGTCCTGATGTTGCTGCCATGTTGCAGTTTGCCAGAAAGATTGGCGGTCCGGAAATCCGGAAGCTGACATTCACGCAAAGGGCTGCGATTTTGAAGGATTTGGGAAAGTATCTTTTCGGGCATATTGAGGAATTTGCCGCCCTATCATCTCGCACGGGCGCCACCAGACGGGATTCAGCGGTGGATGTTGACGGTGGAATCGGAACCGTTGCAGTTTTTGCCAGCAAGGGTGGGCGTGAGCTTCCTGATTCGACCATTCTTCACGATGGGGATATCGAACTTTTGGGCAAAGGCGGAACATTTGGCGGAAGGCATATCTACAGCTCCAAACTCGGTGTCGCAGTGCAGATTAATGCCTTCAACTTTCCAGTATGGGGAATGCTCGAAAAGTTCGCACCTGCCTTTCTAGCCGGGATGCCATCAGTGGTCAAGCCTGCAAGCCAGACTGCTTATCTGACGGAGGCAGTGGTACGCAAGATTGAAGAGTCCCGACTGTTGCCCGAAGGAGCGATATCTCTTCTGTGCGCAGGTCCAGCGGGACTAATTGAAAACCTTACGGGCCAGGACACCGTTGCTTTTACGGGTTCAGCAAGTACAGCTCAGTCCCTGCGAAGCCATGAGGTTGTCACGGGCCGCTCAGTTTCATTCAACGCGGAAGCAGACTCTTTGAACTGTTCAATCCTTGGAACTGACATTGTGCCAGAGGACGATGAGTTCGGAATCTTTGTAGATCAAGTCGTCAATGAGATGGTGATAAAGGCAGGCCAGAAGTGCACAGCTATACGTCGGGCCTTTGTGCCTATTTCCATCATTGATGAAGTAGCCGAGGCAATATCTGCACGATTGGCTCAAACGACAGTAGGCAATCCTATGGACCCTAGCGTTCACATGGGGCCATTGGCCAGCTTGGCACAGCGGACCGAGGTGCGCAACAATGTTCAGAAACTGCTTGGGGCGGCTCAAGTAGTGTTCGGCAGTACAGATGCTGTAAAAGTTGTTGGCGCAGATGCAGAAAATGGAGCTTTTTTGTCACCGATTCTGCTCAGAGCCGATGACGTCTTTGCATCTCAGATCCACTCGGTTGAGGCATTTGGGCCAGTTTGCACCCTTTTGCCTTATCGTACATTTGGAGAGGTGATTGACGCTGCCGCCATGGGTGAGGGAAGTCTTGTCGGTTCGATCGTTACAACGGACCCCGCCCTTGCAAAAGTACTTGTTGCAGGACTCGCTCCGTGGCATGGCAGATTGTTGGTGGTAGACAGCTCGAATGTGGGGGAGTCGACAGGACATGGACTCGTGATGCCACAGATGCTTCATGGTGGACCAGGCAGGGCGGGTGGCGGAGAAGAACTTGGGGGTCTCAGGTCGCTCAGCCGCTACATGCAGCACACCGCAGTTCAGGGTCATCCAGACTTTTTGAATAAACTTTAGAAGAATCCAACTCGACCAAATTGTGCTGGAGCGAAGGTATTCAGATTGGGCAAAGGGATTCCTGGATTGAGCAAAAGTCGACTGCAGCTGGAGCTTTGCGGCCAGAAATGGATTTTATGACTTTCCCAAATATGTTGGCTGAGAAGAGGCGAAGCTTCCCCGCTTTGTATTCAGCCACTTCGACTTAGCGAAGGCGTAATTTACATCAGAATCTGCAGCTTTTCCGCAATAGATTCAGGATCATCGAATCCGATTACGAGGGCATCGTAGACCTCGTCTTTCAAGGTTATTTTGATTCCCCTGGTTTTCTTGTGGTGAACGACTGCAAAAGTAGTTGAGTCTATGTCTCTATAACTCCCAATCGCCAAATAGCCCGGAATTCCAGTTCCGAGAGTGCGAACACCGTGGACAGCATGAATGGTATCCTCAAGTATCTCAGTATTTACGACCGACGAGATGGGAAAGCGTAGGTCTGAATGAATGGCCTCGATCTTTTCCAACTTATCAAGATGAACGACAAGTTCATTTTCTTCAATAGCTAGATCTGCTATAGGTCATCCTCCCGTCCAGGTTCTCAAATGTGAGAACAAATTGTCAATATCAGCATGAACCTCTGAGGGGCCGATATCGCTCGCTGGATTATTTCTTTAAATGGGCCAGTTTACGCCGCGCTCGCGGGCCACCTGGAGAAGTGCCCTTAAACAATACGAGAAGCATTAGTCCAATTCCTGGCAGAAAACGCGTTGCTGGTCGCTCCGGCCATTTGCGGGTCGCAAAGACAGTCGCCCCTATGGCCAGGAGCGAGGAAATCCAGCCCTCTGCTGAGCGGGGACTCAAACCCCAACCGAACTTGCGGGGCCCGAACCAGGCTTTTTCTCCCAGGATGGGTGAGGTTCTCATGGCCCCAGCGTAGCACTTGTTGGCAATCCCAGTCGAGAGCAATTTCTTTGCTGAAGTTTCTGGGCCGGGTTAGCTCGCGTTGAATTTTAATTGCCTGCTGCAACGGCTGAATTGTCGGCAGTTCCGGTTTTGGCTCTTCTGGATCACCTCGTCTAAGCGGATTGCGCTGACCGAGCCTGCCACTTTGATAACTAGGTTTGTGTGATCTCATTCTGCGCCGGTTGAACTGTCATTTCCCTCGAAGAAGTCGAGATTATCCACATGCCTGAGCAACTCGGTGAGCCTGTCCAGAAACGGTACCTGCCCTATTGAAAGCTTGTTTCGAGCTGTCATGACTGGAAACCACGCCGCCCGGTCGATCTCAGGAAAGGATTGCATCATTCCTGATCCCGGTGGCCACTGCATCTCGAACGAATTGCTTTTGGTCCTGGTGACATCAAAGTCTCCGGCAACTGCCCACACCCTGATCCGCTTGCCACTTGTTTGCTTTAATTCGCCAAGGTCCAAGCGATCGCCTTCAGGAGCTTTGTGGCCAAGTTCCTCTGCAAACTCCCGCTCCGCAGTTTCGATTGGTTCATCGCCACCCTCATACTCTCCTTTTGGTATCGACCATGCTTGGTCATCCCTTTTCATCCAGAACGGACCCCCGGGATGCACAAGAAGCACTTCTAACAGTCCAGAAGGCTCTTTGCGATAAAGGAGGAGTCCTGCGCTGCGCTTGGCCATTTGCCAACAATAGCTGACTTTCAGCTTGGCCATATGGCAACAATCTCAGCGCGCCGTAACGGTTCTAAAACCTTAACCGGGTCGCTATCAGGGTGCCCTTCGAGACGAGAGGGGCTTCGCTCCCCGTTTCGGTGACTCCGACAAGCTTCCATTTCAAATGATTGCCACTCCCGGCAATGTTTAGTCTGACTCCACCGGTTGACGTTTGTTGGCCATCAACTGATATTCTTGCGTCCCACGAGGTGAAAGACACGACTTAGTTGGCGGTAGGGATCGCGTCGGCTGGCTTCGAGTTCGACTGCTGCCGTCATTGACACCTGTTTTGAATCGTTCGGATCCAACTCAGCTCCGCTGAACTCAAGCCAGTCGACAAATAGCCAAACTCCGTACCAGCGCAGTGGTTCCACACCCTGGCTCTTCAGGAGTTCGCTTAGTTCATCCACGGTGTCGGCCCTGCCGGGTACTCCCAGCACTCCGACCTCTGCTCTGGCGTCGAAAGATGCCAGAGCGTCGTCCCACCTCCGTTCCAAGGCCGGGCGTACCGCCATCGCCTTGGCGTTACCTGTCATGATCGAGATCAGGCCATTTGCGGCAGCGCATAGGCAAAGCTGGTTGACTAAGACCTCCGGGTTCTCTAGGTATCCGAGCACACCATGGCATAACACCGCTGCGAAGCGTTGGCCATCCACAGCCTCGTCGGCGCTCTCGCCATCGGCCTGCAGGAGTTTCACTCGATGCTGGGCATCAGTAGGCAGCTGCTGAAGACGTCGCTCAGCCTTATTTAGCATTGCCTGCGATGGGTCAAGCAGCGTTACGTCATATCCGGCTTGGGCCAGCGGAAAAGATTGATGACCCGCGCCACCTCCTACGTCAAGTACTGACGCCGGAGGTGGAGGAAGATGTTCGAGTAGGTGGTGGTGCAACACAAAGGTGCGTACGAAACCTTTTACCGAGGCATAAGCCTCGTCGACAAATTGGTCAGCCAAATTAGCCCAGCTGTCATAGCTCACCACACCAAGATACCAGGTAGTCCTCTGACAGTTTCCGCACGATCGTGTCTCTCTCGCCAAACGCGCGGGTCAGCTGCTTCCTGGCCAAATCCCATTCCGAACGGCCCCAAGAGGTTTTGTCGTCGATTGCATTGACGGCCACTCGATATCACGCCTACAATCCGTGGCATGGAGAACAGCGATCACCGGGCTGCCTTTGCAGCCGCCACTATCGGCTTTGTTGGGCTGGTTCGTACGATCCAACCCGAGCAGTGGACCTGGCCTGGTCTCGGCGTATGGGACGTACGAGCACTCGTCGGCCACGCCAGTCGTGCGCTCTCCACTATCGAGATGTATCTTGGTTTGCCCTTCCGCAGCCCGGCGATCTCCAGTCCCGTGGAGTACTTTGCCGCCGTGCTAAGCGATGCTACCGATGCCGATGCGCGCCAGCGTCAGGATGCTGCAATCGCCGAACGCGGTCGTCAGGCCGGATACGAGCTTGGCGACGACCCTGCCAGAGCGGTCGCATCTCTAGCCACCAGAGTTGCCGCCCTTGTCGAAGCAACACCCAATGACGCGTTGCTCTCAACGCCGGCGGGCACGATTAGCTTGATAAACTATCTGCCGACCCGCACCTTCGAGCTTGCTGTCCACAGCCTGGACCTCGCTCGCGCCCTCCACCTGCAGCCGCCGGCAACGCTAACTCATGCCATTGGCGCCGCCTGCGAGCTCGCCGGTCACCTTGCAGGTCGGCACCATAACGCTGCTGGGATTCTGCTTTTCCTTACTGGCCGAGATGTCCCTGAGGGTCCCTTAAGCGTCCTTTGAGCTCGCGCCTTATGGGCAGAATGAATCTCTTGATAGGGCCCGGCGAGAAAAAAATTCCCGAAGAGCCAGAAATTGACAGGAGTTCTTGGCAGCAGCGGTGGGTGTGCAGCTATTCGTCGACACTATGTTCCTCGGGGCTACGCGCCAGAGAACTGGGGAAACAAACCCCGTAGCGGCAGGCTCATGGCTCTTAGGTCATCAATTTGGTGGTCCTCGCCCGACTCTTTTCGAACCCGACCCCGTCTCCACTCAACAGGGTAATTGAAGCTTACCGGCGCCTAGATCTGACTAAACCGAGAAAGAAAAAGGGGCACCAAATGCGAACCAAGCGAGCGAAACGACTGAACGATCCCCAGCTCGTCCGTCTGGTAGAACTTTATAAGGCTGGAAGTTCAGTATACCAACTAGCCGACCAGTTCGGAATTGATCGTCGCACCGTTTCGATCCGGCTGAAGGAACAGGGAATGGTCATGCGTCACCAATCTCCGAACGAGTTGGCGGACGAGAAAATCCACATGTGCCCATCGGGTTAACCGGCACCAAAAGTCTATTAAGCGAATTGGCGTATCTGCAAATTCAAATAAAAATCCCCGTGGCAAAGATCACGGGTATTCATTGGCAGGGATGCTTGTCACTATCTGGTAACAGACACCCACTTCTATGGCCGCATATGAGTGGGTTCCCACGGTTCCCCTAATACTCCCACCTACTGGAGTCCATGCGTTAGGACCACGGAAAGTAGGGATTCTTGAAAGCCTACGACAAAGTGGAGTTGCAAGATGCGGTCGACGTTCATGACCGACCCTACTTGATCAGCATTAGCCAGCAGTGAGCTGCCTAGGATGAAGTCCCAAGAATCCTTGTTTGAGTGCGCTCATCAGACTGCGAACGCTGTCGCTGCCGCTATTTAGGACTCTCGAAGAAAAGGAAACTTCGTCTTTCTTTTTACATGGTGATTGGTGTTGGAAATGTTTACAGTCCCTGAATCGCCCTTACATGGGTCGTAGTATTGAATTGTCGTATTTCAAAAGGGGGATATTGACCTTGCAAGAAGTCATCGAGGTACCCATTAGTGATCTTCTTCTCGACGACGAGAATGCTCGACTTCTCGAACCCGGTAGCAACCAGCAGACAACGGCAATATTGTTGGCGAAAGATCAGGGTGATAAGCTCGTTCGACTAGCACAAGATATTGTGGAACACGGAATGGATCCTTTGTCACTACCTGCTGTCGTAGCGTCGGAAGATTCGATGAAGCGTTACAAAGTGCTAGAAGGAAATCGTCGTATTCTAGCCCTAAAATCGCTAGAAACCCCTGCTTTGGTATCAGCAGCACTTACACCAAGCTTAGCAAAACAGCTTCAAGTCCTATCAGAAAGATACATTGCTAATCCGCTTCAATCTGTCCCCTGCGCCCTGTTTGCTGACGAAGCAGAGGCGCGTCACTGGATAGAGCTTCGCCATACCGGGCAAAACCAAGGTATCGGATTGGTTGAATGGGATTCCGACGCCAAGAACCGATATGAAGCACGCCACTCTGGGCATAGAAGCCCAACTGGACAACTGATAGACTTTGTTGAAACCAATCATCTGCTCGACGCACAGCTAAGCCAGAACAGCCAGAAAATTACGACTAACCTAGAACGTCTTCTTTCATCACCAAAATTTCGAGATAAAGTGGGTATTTCAGTCAATCACGATCGGCAAGTCCTTTCTCACTTCCCTTTTGAAGAGATTAAAAAGCCCTTGACGCATGTATTCAATGATCTAAAAAGCGGACGGGTCACTGTACCAGATCTTTATAGCGCGAAGGACCGAGCCAATTACACGAATAGTATTCCCGCTAATGACTTACCGTCTGAATCAACGCGACTTGATAAGCCAGTTCCGTTGGATGAGCTAGAGTATGTCACCCAAGCTACCACCAAACCTGCTAACACAACAGGTACGAAGAAACCAATCAAGCAAAAAGTATCGCAACAACGTACCGCTGTGATTCCTAGGACAGCTCCTCTGAACGTAACCGAGCCGCGCATCAATGTGATCTATACGGAACTTCTTAGTTTAAGCACAGACCAATATGCGAACGCGAGTTCAGTCCTTTTGCGTGTATTCCTTGAGCTAAGCATTGACCATTACATCAGCATTGGGAATTTGATGACAGAAAAAGTTCGAATATCGACGCCTTTGGCGAAGCGAATAAAGGTAGTTTCTGGCGACCTACTGAGAAAGGGTCTTATTGACAGTCAGCTTGAAAAGGTAGTCCAGAAGGTTGCCGATCAGCCAACCGGCCTCGCTGCTTCAGTTGTCAACTTCAATCAATATGTGCACAACAAATACGTTTTCCCGAAGCCTTCCGAAATTCGCCTTGCATGGGATGAGCTGCAACCATTCGTCGAGAAGATCTGGTTATAGGAGATGGTTCAAAACAACATATATCCATCACCTTTGCGATACCCGGGAGGTAAAGGAAAGATTACAAATTTTATGAAGATGGTCTTCTTGGTGAATGGCCTGGTCGGTGCTGAGTACGTAGAACCATATGCCGGTGGTGCAAGTGTAGGGCTCTCTCTCTTATTTGAGGAATATGCGTCACATATTTACATAAACGATCTCAACGATTCGGTCTTTGCGTTTTGGAACGCGGTCGTCAATATGCCTG
>SCQM01000168.1 GCA_004298555.1 Actinomycetota bacterium
GAGCTTATCGAAAGATGGCTCTCTTCGATCCAAATTAAAGGTCCGGATCAGGGAGAAGGACTGGCACCCGCGACATTTGCGCAATATGAAAGCATTGCCAAGCATCAGATTCTCCCCTACTTAGGAAAGATGAAGCTAAGAGATCTGAATCGCACACGAATTGACAGCTGGCTAAAAACCTTACAGACAACTACCTACGTCACTCGAAACGGCGCTACAGGGTCGTACTCGGCCAACACGCTAAGACTCTGCAGGGTCGTGCTGAGCGCCGCAGTCAAGTGGGCTACCCGAGAGAAGATATTGGCGTTTAACCCTGTCAGAGACTCGAGGCCTCCCGGTGGCAGGCCAAGAGCTCAGAAGCACGCCATGGATGAGGGCCAGGCCAGACAGCTCATTGAAAAGACTAGGGGCACCGAACTAGGCGCGCTTTGGGCATTGATGATCACAACTGGACTACGACGCGGCGAAGCCCTAGGCCTGAGATGGCAGGACTTCGACGGTGAATCCGTCGTAATAACCAGCCAAATTAAACTCGAAAATGGCAAAATCGTAAGAGGTGACCTCAAAACTGAAAGGTCCAAGAGAAGTTTGAGAGTGCCCAAGTTTCTAGTCGCCGATCTTGAAACTCATCGTGTCAAGCAACAAGAGTACTTCGAGCGGCTCGGGAAGCCAGTACCAAAACTAATTTTTCCGAACTCGAATGGCAATGCTATTCGACCCGACAATCTCAGAAAGAGGTTTCTCACTGCCCTTCAGCTAGCAGGAATAGAGCCACATGACGACGGCAGGTCATGGACGGTGCACGAGCTTCGACACACCGCTGCGAGCCAACTCCTGAATGACCGTATGCCAGTACAAATTGTTTCTCGTGCACTGGGACACAGCTCCGTCCGAGTCACAATAGACGTCTATGCACACTTGAGCGACAAGGATAGTGAGATCCTGGCCGACTCAATGGAAAGTCGATACGGTCTGGAAGATGTTACTGAGTAGTAGCCGTCTGGTGTGTAGTTGGTGTGTAGTTGCGGATATTTTACCTGTGATCACCAGTTAGCACTAATGCACACTAATAGCAGGTAGCAATACAGATTTGGCAACATCCAGTTTTCACTGTTCTCGGTAAAAGCCCTGGAGCGCGCAACTGGCAGTCAAGAGGTCGTGGGTTCGAGCCCCATCGCCTCCACCGCGAAGTAGCAGTTTAGCGACTATATTCTCTAATCCCTAGGCCTAGCAAATTTCATCGGTGACACGCGAGGGTAGAGAATAGGCCGAAAAGCACCCGGTATCGGCAAAATGAGGAGGACTCACAGACGTCACTGTGAATCGCCCAAATTGCATAGTCGTGTTCTGCGTGGCAAGCCACCTGCGTCGGTGAAAAACCACTGCCGTTACCGCCTTGTATGCCTACTTTCATTTGCTTGTTTACAAAATCAGTCCCAGCAAAGCAGATATCGTGAGATCCCTCGGAGGCCCCGCCTGGTGAACAGTCCCTTTGCTAAAAATGCCCCGGCCGAGATAGATAATTGCATTTAAATCAGGTTGGCAGTTTTGGCGCGCTATCATACGGAAATGTCGACCATGGCGGAACGCGTCCTCAAAATACTTGCTGAGCGTGGCACGACGCGCACAGTAATGATTCTGCCAGCGATTCGGTTGAGCGCGCCAGTTCACTGGCCAAAGACCTTTGTTGGACTAGGTAGCACGGTCTCAGGCGAGCGTGCCAAACTAGCAGCCCACATTTCAAAGAATCCAGGCAGGTTCGCTATCTCGAACGAAAGTTACCCTCGGGAAAGTGAAGCTTCAGCCGACAAAAGTCGCTATCTCACTGGCGAGCTTGCCCTCGATCTCTAGGTTCCACATCATCTCTCCAACATCGACAAATAGGAAGAGATCTGACAGCAAAAGAGTCTCTACTGCTGCAATTCCTAGATGCTCCAACCACTTGCCAATGCCGATCCGCACTACTAAGTCGTCTGGATTACCAGAGATGTAGATCGTCAGAGCTCGGTCAGCGTCTATCAGTTCTGAAAGGAACTTCCCCTTCTTGGCCTGCAGGACCACGCCGTGATCACTCGCCTGTGATGTCTGGACGGTAAAGCCATCTGATTTCAGATACTCCTCGATCTTGCCCTGTAGATTTTGTATGTCAGTGTGTTTGTTTTGAAAGTGCAGAACTTTTTCCTTGGGCATTGCGCCTCCTGAGCAATTTGCGCACGAGATGATGGACGCTTAGATTCGTCATGCATCTCGGACTTTGGTCAAGGTCAGCGTAACAGATTGATCCAAAGATGTATGGTCGGTAGGCATCCGTGCCGTCCGCCAATTCACAGCGTCAAAATTCTCCTGGCCTGACTTTCGCATTTAGGTACCCAAATCAATTGTCGTTTGATTCAATTGAACGAAGAATCTGTTGCATTACTGGGCGGTATTTTGGCGGAGCGACGAAAGTCTGGTCTCCGAGTTCGAGAATTGCTGCTTTTGCAGAGCGAATTTCATCGAGTGCTTTCTTATAGGTAAGCCCAAGTGGTCTTACTTGGAACTCGAGCATCCGAAGCACACAGAGGCTCAGCATGCAGATTATGACATGGGCTTCGATGCGGCGCTGGCGGAAATGAAACGTAGGTCGTATCCTTAGATCGGTCTTGCTCATCCGGAAGGACTGCTCCACCTTGTACAGGTCACGATAATGCTCTATTACTTCGGCCTGGGTCATGGTGAAGTTGTTGGTGACATAGCCTTTTATCCCGTCCCACCTGGAAGCAGCTTCAAGTGCCACCTGGTCGATCTTCGGCTTGTCTTTGATGGTGAAGTCGAGATACTGATGCTTTCTTATCGCCTGGTTTTTAGAAATGAGTAGTTCAAGGCGAGCCACCGAGCGCTTTCTCTGTGAAATGGCCCTTTTTGCCCGAGACGGAGAATAGGAGATGACGAGTCTTCTGTTTCTATAGGGGATCTCTTTTGTCATCTCAAGAGAGAAGTCAAGATTGAGAATCTCCTCCTGCAGGGATTTAGGAAGAGATTTCAACCTGGCGCCGACGATGTATGTAAGTCCCCGCTCTTCGAGTGCACAAAGGTTCTTATCGCTGAGCATTCCGGCGTCACCGACCACTGTTAGCGAAGCTTGATTCAAGCTTTTCAGAGTGTCGTCAATCCCACTGATAAGCGTAGATCCCTCATAGGTGTTACCGGGATAGAGCCGGTAGGTAAGGGGCATTCCAAGAGCGTTCACGCCGAGTCCCAGCACCACTTGGGGCAGGTCGTCTCTTTTGTCTTTCGAGTACCCCCGTTTCCTTAGACCGGCTATGGCGATGTTGTCTTCGTCATCGTGGTCGGTTTCAAAATAAAGAGTGCTGACATCATAAAGAATGAAGTTGAACGATGCCGGGTAACTAGTCGTTATATGTTTTCTCAGTGATTGCAGGATCTCGTCTTGGGACTTTGAGAGATTGTCTAGAAATCGATAGACCTGGTCTTTTTCCAAGTGGGTTCCGAAGCTTTGATTGAGAAATGAAATGGTGCGGATCTTGGAGACCGGGGAGAGGATTCTGGCTATAACCAGCTGGCGAAGCAGTGAATTATTGGGGGATGAGATGCCAATGCGATCCACCAAGGCACCGAGGACTAGATCTGCGCCCTGGTGATACTCGCCTATGGTTCTAAGGCCTGTTAGGTCTGCTTTGCTTGGAAATTCGAGTGTCAACTGATTCTTATGCTTCAGCTCGAAGAGGGCCTCTTTCGCTTTTTCGTCCAATAACTTGAGATCGAGTTCGGACTTGGCAGTTCCGATGTGGCGGACAAGCTTCTTCTTCCATGTGCCGTCTTCGAAGCGCTTATCCATGATTCGAACGCGAATGGTTTGTTTGTATCTGGACTTGTCGATGAACACAGAACCCAATAATAGGTGAGGTACCCATAGGTACCCAAGAATTTAGACGCACCACTCACAAACGAGCAGTTCAGAGCTGTGTCGATTGAACTATTGAGTGTGAAAACAGCATATTTATGATGCAAGTGCGAAAGTCAGGATAGTAATATCCGAACTTCTGTTTCTCAATGAATCTGTTCCTAGCTGCCCAGATAATGACTGGCTACAATCTGGCTTCCAACGTCATTTGTCCAGACTCGGACCTAGGAGGGAAGGAATTCAGCTGATCTTTCCTCCGGAAGCAATTCTGGACCTTGGGAGATATCTGGCTACACAAATTCGACCCACCAGGTCGTGACACCATGGAGTCCGCTTGGAAAGGTTGATTACAATCTCTATCTCTATGGGCATCGTGAGACTATCTGTCTGCCGCGAATAACCGTTGACATGCCCCTAAGCTACCTAGGTTGGGAAATAACCCTAACATGCAGAAACTCTACTGGCCTAAATTCAACTGAACCTAGGGCCAATAGAGTTTCTAACTTTAGCAAGCTGAAGTAAAGAATCTGAAGATCCAGTTGGATCAAAAACCGAACTCAGCCAAATTGCCTAATATATGCTCGGGTACTTTGCAACTATCTTTGCAGAGGCTTGCCACGGTCCAAGATCCACCAGGCTTGCTATAGGCCGAACACCTGCGCCCTTTATTTCACCAGCTGCAAGGTTTGCATCGTAGTTCGTCTTTACCGTTGCCAGGGAAAGATTTTGGTCAGCCGAAGCAGCAGTGTCAGGCCAAGGCTTGAAAGCTTCAAGAGCTTGGCGCTCCAAAACTACATCGGCAGGCGAAGCAGCGTTGTTTGTGTACTTTTCTGCTGCTGCGTCCCACGCTGCGGTGTCGTGATTGAATACCCAAGCTGCGTGCCACCATGCCAGATCGATTGCCTCTACCATTGCAGGATTTGCATTTGCCCATGCCGGCGTAGCAGCGTTGAAACTGTCAGCATATTCAGGCGCAATCTGACCAGCAGTCTTGATCACGTTAAAGGTCCCATGCTTCTTTAGCGTGACTAGGTCTTCCGCAGCCACAAAGCCATTCACCGTTTTTCCGGAAATCAGTTCGTTAACCACACTCGAGTCAGATCCTGGGTAGGTCATGACCAATCCGTTTGCTCCCCAACCCATTGCCTTCGACAGGGTTGGACCGAGGTACGAACTTGGATCAATCGAAGTTGCCCCGGCAACTGTTTGACCCTTGAGCTGATCAACTGTAGTAAATTTGCTGGAAACTAGCACCAGGTCCACATGCGTCATTGCTGGAGCAATGATAACAAGGCCCGAGTCTGCAGCGCCAGCTTCCTGACCATCTGCGACATTGAGCTGACCACTTAGTACCGCAAGCTGCATGCTACTGCCGCTTCCTATGGTGTAGTTGACCTTGGCTCCCCAACTCTTCAATGTCTCAGAGAGGATATAGTTGGTTGTATCACCAGGTACAGGGTTACCAGCAGCTATGCCCAGATTAAATGACATTCCGGTCAGAATTGGAGTGCCATCGGCATTGAACTTAAGGCCATAATTATTGCTTGCTCCAGAACTACTAGCGCCGGAGGCTGCAGTAGTTGCACTTGACGACGATGTTGCAGATGATGAACCGCCACACGCACTTGCCAGAAGGCCAATCCCCAAGGCCATAGCCGAGAACCTAATAGGGTATCTCACAGAGTAACTCCTTAATTTGTTTGATATTAAACGTTCTTAGAATCAACAGTTATTGAAATTATCAATAGATAAATTTACGTGCGATCTCTATCTCCCCCTTTTTTCCGTGGCCACCCACGGAGCCCATTTCCTAGCTATCAAAGTCAAAACCCCCACGTTCACAAGACCGAAAGTTGTAGATATCACAAAAACTGCCAAAAGTTTCGCAGTTTGGAATCCTGAAGCATAAGAAGCCAGCAAATATCCCAGGCCGACCAGGCTTACCTCCATCTCAGAAACCACAACGCCGATCACTACGAGGCCAGCCGATATTCTGGCGCCGGTTAGGAAATATGGCAAGACGCCGGGGACTATAATTTTACGGATCATTTCAGATCTCGTAAGACCAGCCGAACTACCTAGTTCGGTGTACCGGCCACTCACATTCCGGCAACCGGCTGCAACATTTAGGAGAACAGGCCACAGTGCCAGGATTACGATGAAAATTATTCGGGCCTTTTGGTTGACCCCCACCCAAATAGCCATAAGAGGCAGAGTAATCACGATAGGGGTCGCATTTAAAAAGTTAATGTACGGAGCTAAAGTACTCCGTGCCACCTTAGACCGTCCAATCAACAGTCCTAGCGCGCCGCCTAAAACGAGTGCAATGCCAAGTCCAACGTACATCTCAACAGCCGATACAGCTATGTCGTGCCATATTTGGTGCTTGCCAAATAGCATTGAGAACAAATCTTTATAGACCAGCACTGGAGTTGATATATAGATCGGGTCCAGCATCGATCCAATAACTTGCCATAGGATAAGAATTACAATTAAGGCATAAACGGCACCGGGAGGGGACAGAGAAAATCTTCGTCCACTCGCCGTTACTCTATCCTTGGCTGCAGTAAAGGTATCCTCACTTGCATTTTCTTTTTTGAGAATGACGGTCATTGGATGCCGCCAACTTCTTCCCAATCGTCAATGCGAAGTCCCAATTCTTCAACGATTGATTCTCGCAGAGCCAGGGCAGTCGGATGGGCGCGCACGTTATATTTCCACCTAGGACGAGGAAGATCTACCGGCAATACCCTAGAAACTTGACCGGGATTTGACCTCATCAAAACGATCTTATCTGAGAGCAAAATTGCCTCATCAATATCATGAGTGACGAATACGACCGTGGCACCGATACGTTCGATGAGCCTTGACATTTCCTGCTGAAGACGCTCTCTGGTGAAGTTATCCAAGTGGCCAAATGGCTCATCCATGAGAAACACCACAGGTTGCCGAGCAAGAGCACGAGCAACTCCAACCCGCTGTTGCATTCCTCCAGAAAGTTGATATGGTGGGCGACTGGCAACCTCTTCCAGCCCAACTAGTCGCAGGGCTCCGATAGCACGCTCTGATCGCTCCGCCTTCGACAGTTCCTTCATTGCTTCTAGGTTCAGCTCTACATTTTTTTGGACACTACGCCAGGGAAGAAGGTTTGAGTCCTGGAATACGAAAGCCATTCGCCGACGCTGAGCCGGGCCAACCCGCTCACCCTCTAGGATCACTTCACCAGAATCGGACTCAATTAGCCCATCTATGATTCGCAATAAGGTCGTCTTGCCGCATCCGCTGGCCCCGAGTATGCTAACAAACTCACCCTTACAAACTTGGAGCGAAATATCATCCAAAATGAGATTTCGTCTACCCTTATCCCCCTCAAAAGACTTTGAAATGTCCTTGATTTCAAGCAAACAACCATTGTCGGCAGCACTCAC
>SCQM01000169.1 GCA_004298555.1 Actinomycetota bacterium
AAAGCGAATATCTGAATAATTTCAAGGCTAAATTCCAGATTTCCAGGTCGCTATAACTTGCGTATCCTTAGTCAAGGTTCAAGTGGCTAAATTAACACCAGCCACCTAGAACAAGGACTCGTACGACCTGATTTACTGCCTATTGAACTTCGGCGATGGTCCCGGGGATGCCGGTGAAGCTGCAGCGCAGAGCGCGATCCGCGATGATTATCAGGTATGCGACGCCCTGCAACTCCTGACGGAGCGATTCGAGTCCGAGGATAACGACGGACCTCACGCTTACGGAGCATTCCTGGCCGGCGAGGGTGACTCCGAAGAGGCTGCCCGACTCCGGCAGGAGGCAGTCGCTGTCGTTCGTGACTTTCTAGCGGCGATGGGATGAGCGATGTGGTAGTCGCGGTGGTCGACGTGGGCTCTCTCGCCGACGTCGGATGCTGACTCTCCAGCGACACGAGGGTTTTAGTCGTGACCATTGATGGACTCTTCGAGGTAGTGGTAGATAGTCAGCTCGGCTAGCACACGTCCTTTTTGATCGCTCAAGGCTATCCTTGGTTTTATTACTCAGAACACAAAGCAGCTCACAAAGGGGTCAATCCCGTGTATAACAGAAAGTGCTTGTCAAGATGCCCAAGTTGCACCCTAGCTTTTAGGGGATTGCCAAACGTCCAGTGCCGGCATTGGTTCACTGAATACCCACTTCGGTACATGATCGTCAGCGATCTATGGGGTTAGTATACGCTCTGAATTGTCAGAAACGTCGTTTGAAGTGGCCACTCCATCATGTGTTGGCTGGACCGGCCATATCCAGAGCGCGAGCGCAAAAATTACCATGGCAGGCCCAAGGTTTGGATCTGTGCCCTTGCCAGTTAGAATTCCGCCGACCCCTTGTCCGACAATCCAAAGCACTAGTGAAGTAGCTATCCCTAGGGCCAGCGAAAATGAGCGCGTCAGTGGACGCAAGACACCCCATCCGACTATGAATTCAATCAGCAGAAGTGCAAATGCGATTTCTGTTCCATGTCCGGCTGCGATCCTTGAAAGCCAGGTTCCAATGTGCGCAAACCAAGCTGGCTGCTCCGAGGCAACTGTTTGCAGTTGGGTAGGAATAGCGTTAGGTTTCCAGTTGGCTGATTCAAGCTCGAGCAGTGCTGTGCCGCACCAGACGACAGCCCATATGATGAAAGCCCAAGTTCCAGAGTCGATCCAATTTGAGAACTTGTCTTCTTGATCGGGCGGATTGGGAGTTGGAGCGGTTCTGGGCCAAAGAACTATACCGAGGATCGAATAGATGAGACCCGCTCCCGGTGCCCCTACAAGCATTGATGCCTGGGGAAAGATGAGTTGGCCAACGCCCTCGCCGACTACCCAAACTCCTAGCGCCCAAACTGATGAAAGGACGAGGCCAGCCTTTATAAATTTAGGCCAAATCAACAGGACTCCAATTCCAATTTGGACTATGGCAATGCCAACTGTTGCCAGACTTTGGTGTGCCACCAAATTGCGAACGACGTAGCTGATGAAGTCTGTTATTGGATTTGGCGGACCCATCGTGTTCTGCGATATGGGTCCAAGAAATCCATTTGAGCCCTTTTGAAACATATACGGCTGCAGTTGCAGCGCACCGTCAAATATCCATAAGGCCCCCAACGATATTTGAAGCTGGCGAATGGTAATTCCATGAGAACGTCCCTGATGTGTCAATTGAGTTCCTCGTCGATCTGGGCAAGATCAGGTTTGCTGGCAAAGGCCTTATTGCTAAAGAATATATGGTTGCCAAGATTGAACGCCGCTATCTGTCCTCGCCGTAATTTCCATTTCAGATTTGATCCGCTTCTGCCGTCACGGTTAGGGCTTTTATGCCTGCGAACCTTAGTTAGCATGCAGTAATAAAACTTATAAATTGGGAAGGAGCGGCATCGTCGGCTGAACAACGACTCCGTTTGATCAAGGGAGCGTGGTAAAAAAGATAGGCAGCATCGAACCGTTTGCATGCTGCTCGATCTTTATGCTTTGGGTTGTGCTTGGTTGATGTAAGAGTGCGAAAGCCCTTTCGGCTGCGCCGCATTCTTAGCCGAGATGCTGGATCTATGATGTGAAAATCTCGAGCATTGCCGAACAGAATTGGGGAGGGCTTCGCCTCAGAGGGATCCGGTCTATGCAAGATATGTCTAGAATTCCGAGCGCTGTCAACTAGGCGGATTGTGTTTGAAATCTGCAATCAGGAGATGCGTGCCAATCGTCAATGAGTACCAGGAGAGGGATGTTCCAGATGTCGTCGCCGCATGCGAGAATTAAGGTGCCGTCTTCGGCAATCACCTGGCGTTTCTCACGGAGTTCGGGCCCTGGGGGACAACACGTCAACACATCAGACACCAGGGTGGAACTGATCTGTGACCTCACGCAACTGTCTGGGCAAGAGACCGCGATTGAGCGGATTATTGCCCGCTATGGAACTGAACTCAGAGTTGTCGTATCCTCCCAGCGTTCCCAAAGCCAGAACCGCAAAATGGCCTTGCAAAATCTCACTGATAAATTGGAAAAGGCTGCAAAGGCACCGCGCCACCGCATGCCGACCAAGCCGACCTGGGGTTCGACTCAGAACCGCCTTGCTCAAAAACGAAAGGCCTCCATGCGAAAAGCCGAGAGGCGCCAGCAACATGACGAATAGCCTGCAACTCTGCCTGCCAGGATTCCCTCCCGGGTGCGCGGTGTAGCAACCCTTGTAACTTGTCCTTCCACGGTGGGTGCCGCTAGGTTGTCAGGATTTGTTCTTGATCATGAGAATGAACATCGTGGCGCATTTCAGAGCACCCGCTCTACGACATGGGACATTGCTTTTTGCCCTCGCACCCGACCAGTTGATGATACATGCTTTGAATGCTGCAAGGTCTCACATCGCAGCCCTAATGAAAGCCTAATGAAATTGGAAGACAACGGGGAATTTTCTATGCCATCGAACGTAGATGTGCGGTCTGGGCCATGCATGGCGGAGGATCAAGAGGTGAGGTAATTCTGTTCCAGATATGGCACCAACCCGCCTGCTTGAATTATTTTCATCAGATGATCCGGCAGGGTCTGGACCTGGTAGCTGTTTTCTTGGCTAATGTTGACGATCCTGCCCTGCACTGGATATAGCTCAATAAGATCGCCGTCATTTATCTGAGCTGTGTTGGAACACTCAACCACAGGAAGTCCCAGGTTGATCGCATTTCGGAAGAAAAGTCTTGAAAAGAATTCTGCGACGACTGCACCAACTTCGAGATAGCGCAAGGCGAGAACCGCAGTCTCCCGGCTGGAACCTGAACCAAAGTTTTTTCCAGCAACGACGATGTCCCTAGGGCGTACCTCGGTTGGAAACTCTGGCCGAAGGTTTTCGAGGCAATGTGCCGAATAGACCTCGACACCCTGGCGCGTGTACTGGCCTATGGCCATCTGTCCGGTATCCACGTTGTCCCCGAACTTCCATGCTCGTCCAGTGATTGGATGCTCCATTCCATGTCCTCCCGTTAGATAAAAGTTCTGGGATCGGTGATCTCCCCCGTTACCGCAGCGGCAGCGACACTCAAGGGAGAGGCTAGGAATACTTGTGAGGAAGGGTCTCCCATCCTTCCCTTGAAGTTCCGATTGGTGGCAGAAATGCACACCTCTCCAGCTCCGAGAACACCCGAATGACCCCCTCCGCATGCACCGCATCCGGCAGCGGTAATTATTGCCCCGCTTTCATAGAGGGTCTCCAAAACCCCCTGTTTCAGAGCCTGTTGATAGACGGTACGGGATGCAGGGCAAACGATCAACCGCACTCCCGAAGCGACGTGGCGTCCCTTTATAACTCGCGCCACTGCGATCAAGTCTGAAAGGCGCCCGCCGGCACAGCTTCCTATATAGGCCTGGTCGATCTTTTCTCTGCTTGCTTCGGTGATAGAGCAGACATTTGCCGGATTATTGGGAAGCGCGATCATTGGAGTGACTTCAGTTGCTGAATAGATCTTTTCGTCGCAGTATGAGGCCTCGGCGTCGGAAACAATAGGACTGAGCGATTCGAGTTCCGATTTGCTCAGTCGGGACTCGAGGTAGTCCAAGGTTTCCCTATCGGGTGGAATCAATCCGGCCTTTGCTCCACCTTCGACCGTCATGTTCGAGAGGCAAAAGCGCTGATCGGTGGACATATTTTCGACGACCGATCCACCGAATTCCACCGCACGGTAGGTTAGGCCGCCGCTCCCGAAATCGCCTAGTATCCGAAGGATCAGGTCTTTGGCCATAACTCCATCGGGCAAGATTCCATCCCATTTGATACGCAAGGTTTCCGGCACCCGGAACCACATCTGCCCTGTGAGCAACACACCTAGCATTTCAGTAGAGCCGATTCCAGTGGCGAAGGAACCGAGCGCTCCACCCATGACGGTGTGGGAATCTGTGCCAACCACCAACTCGCCGGGACGCACATAGCCCTTTTCCATCATTACCTGATGGCAGATTCCCTCGTACTCGTGAAATCTCTGTATGCCGTATTCTTTGGACCAGTTGCGGGTAAGGGTTAGCAGGTCGGCCTGGAGTATGGTTGACGGCGGCGCGCAGTGGTCGGAGATCACCACAACGCGTTCAGGAAATTTGATCTTGTTGCCGAGCCTGCGAAGTTCCGCCTGGATCATTTTCGGTCCAAGCGGGTCGTCCATCATGGCAGTATTGGGTTCAGCCCAGACGATATCTCCTGCGGATACGCGGGAGTTTCCGCTTTGCCGGGCAAGAATTTTCTCGGCAATGGTCATTCCGGCTCCCATGGCTTCTCCTTTCTTGCGTTGGAGTGACTTCACTTCTGCCGGTAGCGGTTCAGGTTGCCTCCGGCTTTTACTTTCCCGGGAAGAGGATGTCCAACCAGAACCTCCGCCATCAGCGCACATTTGATTAGGGCATCCAGATCCACTTCTGTTTCGATGCCCATTTCTTGACAAAGAAGCACGAAATCCTCTGTCGCGATGTTGCCTGCGGCTCCCTTATGATCGGCGAAAGGGCACCCGCCCAATCCGGCTACGGCGGTGTCAAAATCGCTTACCCCCAGAAGCAGCGCAGCATAGGCGTTGGCCATTCCCAGCCCACGGGTGTCATGGAGGTGCAGGCTTATTGGTTTACCCGGCCAAAGTCCATGAATTGCCTCTATGGATTCGCTGATGCTTTTCGGATTCGCCCAGCCCATTGTGTCAAGGAGACGGATCTCGTCCACCTCGAGGTCCTTGGCAAATGCCAGCTCCTCAAGTCTCCGGATCCAGTCAAGCACCTTGGAAAGAGCGATGTCCCCTTCGAAGTTGCAGCCAAAGGCAGCTGCCACGCCGAGGGAGACGGACCCGATGCCCCAATCACGGAAGATGTCGGCCCGCTTTGCAAGCTGATCGTAGGCTTCCTGGTGGCTGGCATGCTGGTTCCTCTGCGAGAAGGTCTCACTGGCGGAAATGGTTAGCCCGTGTTTTAGACGCAGTTTGCCGGTCCTGCTGGCCCGCTCCAACCCCCTCACGTTTAGATATGTTCCGGTGTATGTCACATTGGGATAGGGAGTCAATTTGGCGACCAGGGATTCGGCATCGGCCATTTGTGGGACGACGTCGCTTCTCACAAAAGAAGCCACTTCGATATCTTTGAGTCCGGTGCGCGCCAATGCTTCGATGAACTCGGCCTTGATCTCTGTGGGCAGGGTGATTTGTTCGAATTGAAATCCTTCCCGCGGACCCACTTCATGAATCATTACTTTGCGGGGAACTGACACCCGTGGCTCTCCTTTCTTCGGTTTGCAGCATTCCGCCGTCGTTTTGTATAAGGCCCTGGGCTTCGAATTCGCTGATTTGAGATGGTGAGTACCCGGCTTCCTCCAGGATCGCAGAGGTATGCTCGCCGAGCCTTGGGGGCTCCAGGTAGACCTCAGCAATATCTGTCTCGAGCGATACGGGGAGTTTTGGCATGCGGAGTTCGTTTTGCCCGTCGGGATGTATCCTTAGCCAGCGGCCACCGAGTTCCAGATGGGGGTCGTCCAAAAGATCGCGCGGTGTGTTGATCGGGGCATAGGGGAGATTTCCTTTTGCCAGCAGTGAGGAGATCTCCTCGAAGTCCATTTTCGAGATGACTTCAGTGATACGCGGTATTATGCGCGCATGTGCGGCAACTCTTTGACGGTTTGTCCT
>SCQM01000170.1 GCA_004298555.1 Actinomycetota bacterium
ACCCGTCGTGTCTTGCGAGAGCTTGAACTCAACCAGGGGATACTGGTTCCGAAATTCATTAATCAAGTCAGGCACAAAGCCCAGACCCATCGTCTGAATGAATGCCAGGGAAACTGTTCCGCTGACCGGGTTTACTAAATCGTGTATTTCCTGACTGGCCTCAGTGATTTCGCTAATCGCCCGTCGGACATGCTCGAGCAGAATTTCCCCGTATCTATTCAAAATCACTCCATGACTTTTCCGCTCAAATAGCGGGACTCCGAGTTCTTTCTCGAGGCGAGACATAGATCGACTTAGCGCAGACTGGCTGAGGATCAGATCCGATGAGGCTCTGGTGAAATTTCCGACATCGGCCAATACCTGGAAATACCTGAGCTGATCCATATCCATACATTAATTATGCCATATACAAGGAACTATTACATTATTACATGATGTACATGCTATAGATGGCGTACAACGCATATCAGCGAATAACTAGAATCTATCTATCGCGGCGATGCGCACACTTTGGGTTGCGCTCATCTAATGACCAAGTAATCGAGCATGGCGTTAATGCCTACCTCTCAGCGACTTTTGCCACGCTCTGGCTTTACCAACGCATGACATTCAATTTGCTGCACAGCTTTAAAACAACGGTTACACGAAAGCAATGAAGGGAACAACAGATTCAGATGGAGAAGGACAAATTATGGAGTAGAGACTTCATTGGAATCACAACTATCAGCTTCTTCATCTTTCTTGCCTTTTACAGCCTTCTCACAACACTTCCTTTGTACATGGTTGGAACGCTTCATGCCGGCGCAATACAAGTAGGCCTTGTGCTGACTCTGTTTCTTCTGCCTGCCATCCTCGTCAGACCCATTTCGGCACGAAGCCTGGTTAGGTGGCCCCAGAAAGAGCTTCTTGTCTTCTCGACAGTTTCATTTTTTATCGCCACGCTGCTCTATCCGTTTGCCAAGAATCTTTCGCTTATCCTGGCTCTACGAATCTTTCATGGAATCACATTCGGAATCATTACAACGGTTAAAGGAACAATCTGTGCCGAGCTGATACCTACTTCGCGGAGAGGAGAGGGCCTAAGCTACTTTTCTCTCGCTATGACCTTGGCCATGGTTTTTGGACCATTCATTGGGCTAAATCTTGGAAATATAGGAGCATACGACATAGTTTTTGCAATATGTATGGCAATTTCAGCAGTCAATATCGTGTTTGCATTGCTGATAAAGATTCCTCCACAAAATATCCAACACGAGAAGTCGCATAAGTCACATGCGTTTTCTTTCAGCGATGTCATCGACAAACGTGCAGTCCCCTATGCCCTCGCTACGTTCCTGCTTGCGTACGCTTATTCGGGCATTTCGGCCTTCCTTGCCTTATACGCCAAAGATCTGGGCCTGGTAAAGGCAGCCGGATACTTCTTCATTGTTTACGCGATATTTATCCTCATGCTCCGGCCATTCACAGGTAGATGGTCGGACAAATATGGCGCTAACCTCGTTATCTATCCATCCATCGCCATATTTGCCGTTGGCATGCTGATACTTCAGCAAACCCGTACTGCGGGCTTGCTGGTGATAGCTGGAGCAGTCATTGGAATTGGCTATGGTTCAGTCACGCCAATTTTCCAAAGCCAAACCATCAATTCCCTCGAGCCACACCGGGTTGGAATCGCCAATTCAATGTTCTTCAGCTCAATGGATGCTGGCATGGCAACGGGAGCCTATCTTTTAGGCATGATTGCTAGCTCATTTGGATATCGCAGCGTCTACCTCGTTGGAGCTGGCATAATCCTTGCCACTGGCATCGTTTACTTTGCACTCACCAACCTCCGCGCTCCAGAGCTGCCAATTCTTTCCGAGCGGCCGACCGGCATAGCTTTTGAAAATCTGGGTAATGACGCATAATTTAACTTAATGCCAGGATTTAGCCCGCAGACGCTCCGACGTATTGGGGAAACCGACAAGCCAACCGATCGGCATACCTGGAGTAGCCAACTACTTACCGTGCACTTAATGGGGTTGATCTAAAAAAACTCTCAGCACAATCTCAGATCACGACATATTGATGACCACTTCAAGTAGTCTGGACCCAGGCTATTTTTTGAGAACTGCTTTCAGCACCTGTGGTAAGAATGAATTTTATGTGATCTGCATTATGGTTTTTGCTGGCTAGGACTTTTCTTATATTGGCAGGCCACGAATCATCGAGGCCTGAGATAATCCACATGAAAGGAAGCACTGGTGAGTTACTTTTCTACACTGATCGGCGCAATCAACCTTAATGGACCAGGTCGCTATGTAAATTGGTCAATTTTTACCATATCACTTGCCAACATTTTGATGATCGCACTGATGATCGTGGTATTTGTAATTGCCCTTTACCTGCCTTTCCCAGGCTCAAAACATATTTCGAAGTACAGTGAGGGTGCTGAGCCGATACCAGGACCGGATTCAAAAACCTTGACCGAATCAGACGCCGAATCGAAAGGAATGTGGACAGCAGCCATTCGGCGAAAAGGACTTAAGCTCCTTCCGCCAAGCAAACTTCTTCCCGATCGGCAACCAGCATATGTAGCTTCGTGGATCTACATCTTTGGCGTTGCCAGTCTCGCCGCCCTAGGAGTTGCTATAGTATCTGGCTTTCTGATCGCGATAGGTGGAACCGATTGGTGGCACACAAACTCAGTTGGTCATTTCTTCAACAGCACCCACCTCTGGAGCGTCGAACTCTTCATGGCGTTCATCGTGATTCACCTGTGGGGAAAGTTTTGGATGGCAGCATGGCGTGGCCGTCGTGCTCTAACCTGGATTACCGGCGTTATTGCCTTCGGTGCGTCAATTGTTGAATGCTTTACTGGCTACCTGTCTCAGCAAAACTTTGATTCCCAGTGGATTTCCACAAATGGTAAAGATGCGCTAAACGCTACGGGTCTTGGGGCATTTTTCAACCTGATGAACTTTGGTCAGATGCTCCTCTGGCATGTTGTTCTCCTGCCCGTAATTCTGGTCTTGCTTGTGGCCATTCACGTATTGCTGGTGAGAGTACGTGGGGTGGTGCATCCGCTGCCCCAAAAGCGTACCCGCGGAAGAGCCGCTCGAAAGATTTTGGCTCGGTCTGATAGCGGAAACTGGACTGGCCCAACGCGACGGTACGACATCGTTAAAGAGGCTTCACTCGCCACTGTGATAGTAATCATTCTAGTTGTTGTTCTGGCAGGAGTCCTTTCCTCTCCAAATGAACCACCTGCCACAATAACTACCTGGGCGCAGGTAGCTCCAGCTGACTTCATGGCTACTGCGGCATCCGAACTTGCCGGAACAAGCGAAACCGCACAATACGGGCCTCCGTACAATGATCAATCCGGTAACGTCCAGAGCCTTCTATTTTCCCCACAGACGAGCGTGGGCATTCATCAACCAATCGATACGGCTGATTCCTTCGTGCTGTCACCACTGTCAAAGCTGGCAGCTACCAACGCTTCGCTGGCATTTGCTTTGGGAACGTACCAACACTCCTCGAAGACGACTCAACAAGCCTGGGACAAGGCATATCTCAAGGCAGTTGACAAGGTTAAGTTTGTTGCCGGACAGCCGCAGGTGCCGGCAGCCGAAGACGGACCGGTCCCAGAGTTGATTTCAGCAGAATTCTCCCTGGCACGATCCGGGGCACTTGATGCCGACCTTCTTGCCCAACAGCCCTTCTATGGAACAAACTTCACCAAACCGCTTTTATTTCTCGAAGATGGACACTATTTCGCCTCCATTGCAAAGGCTCAGCATCTCACCGGGTCACAATGGGGCGTCATGAATGAGACTGGAAACTACCCAGGTCAGCCGTGGTTGTGGCTTTATACGCTCTGGTACCAGTTGCCGGGATTAGATAACTCAGCAAACATCGACCTTATAGCGGTCTACCTGACCGGAGTTGCAACAATCCTCCTGCTGGCAATTCCCTTTATCCCAGGACTTAGAGATATTCCGCGCGTTGTTCCCCTTCACAAGGCAGTCTGGCGCAAATGGTACAAGGGCTCCGAAGAAGTTCCATCTGATACCGGCGTCGAGACTGTCAACTGAAACTTTTCTTGCCAATTGTAAGTTGGTGGCCCTCAAGGAGCAATATGTCACCGAAGGAAGTGCGTTGATTGTTCTATGACACTCCCGCTGAGGTGGAGGGATAACCGACAGCCAAGACCAACTAATTACAGAAACGCAATTCTTGGGCTGTTTGTTGGATAGCATCTATTCCAAGATGATGGTTCGAATTCAAAGAGTTAGGTGCGGCATTGTTTCCAGAATTCTCTGAAAACGCTATCCTGTCGGTGTCAGAACTAGGCGAGTTTGTAAAGGCTGCTCTAAATCAGAGCTTCGGCACAGAGGGACTTTGGGTTAAAGGCGTTGTCGCCTCCTATTCACCTCACACATCAGGCCATCACTATCTTGACCTGCAAGAATTCGGTGAGCTAGGCTCTTCGGCTCCCGTTGCAACAGTTAGTTGTGTTATTTGGAGGACCAGAGCTTCCTCTTTAGTGCGCCAAATCCAGTCAACACCACTTGGCAATATCAGGAATGGCCTGAGCCTAGTGGTTAGAGTGAAACCAAATTTCTGGCCTAAGGGTGGAAGACTTTCGTTTCAAATCGAAGATATTGACCTGGGGCTTTCGCAAATTGCAAACCTGCAGGAAAAAGCGAAGATTCGGGCAAAACTACTGCAACTTGGTTTATGGGACCACAACCGCCAGCTCGAAACGCCCCTTGTTCCGCTCAAAGTCGGCCTCGTTACCGCCCAGGGAAGTGCAGCTGAAAGTGACTTTCTGGGAGAACTTAAAAGAAGCGGTTTTGCTTTTAAAGTTACTTATAGGCCCGCTTCGACCGCCGGCGACTCGGCACCGTCCCAAATTTCACGGTCGATCCAACACCTGCAGAACTCCGGTGCAGACCTGATCTGCCTGGTTAGAGGTGGCGGATCGATGTCTGATCTCTCTGTCTTCGATACTGAAGAAGTGGTCATGGCGGTGGCTGCTAGCTCCATACCTATTTGGGTCGGTATTGGGCACTCTACTGATACCACGCTGGTAGAGGAGGTTGCCAACAAGTACCTTGACGTCCCGCAAAGCGTGGCACGGGCCGTCGTTGTGAGGATTCAGGACTTCCTGGTTCAGATAGATCAGCTGAGCCAGCGAATGCATAATTTGGGCCGCTCCAAGCTGGAATTGGCCAGACTTCAACTGGCAGAGGTATCTAACGAAGCTGTACGAAAGCCCATCGAACTCATCCATGGTCATAATGTGCGGCTGAGCCAGTACGTAGAACGCGTGAAGTCCAGTGCCCTCTTGAACACGACGAGCGCGAAATCTGAAATCTTGCACAGGCAGGGCAATCTATATACCACCGCACTCCATCAAGCCATGGACCAGGAAAGACACGTAAATACGCTTGCGGAATTACCTAAAGTGAGGGCGATGTCACAATTGCGAAATCAATCCCATACATTGGATCTCCTCGAGAGTTCTGCCCGCGCAAGTGATCCAGAGGAAATGTCAAAGCGAGGCTTTGCTCTTCTTGCAAACGAGTCAGGAACATTGATTAGAAGTATCGGAAAAATCAAAGTGGGCCAAAGGTTAAAGGGGATTGTTGGCCGTGGTAGTTTTATCGCTACGGTGAATGAAACGAAAACAACTTTTAAAGATGATGAACGGAGTGGTGCTGGTGCATGAACCTGCCGGCAATGAACTTGGATATGTCGAGGCACTTAATGAGTTGCGTGAACTAGTAGAACGCCTTTCTACCGAGCAAGACATAGATCAATTGGCGAAAGAGGTCGGCAGAGCCAAGGAACTGATAGATTTTTGCAGATCCAGAATAAGTTATGCGGAACTCGAGATTAACCAACTCCTCTCCGACGATACCAACGAAGAACCATTCTGAGCCATTCTCCATCATGGAATTGGCTCCCGGCGCGAGTACTTGCCGCTGGCGGCACATTCGAAAAGCCGGCTCCTGCTGCGGGAAGATAATTTCATCTTCCCGCCATGGCTTTTCTAAAATGGCACTCCCCGACGGCGCATTCGTTCTAGATCAATAGACAATATCTGACTTTGGGGACTCACCGCAGGCTAGTGCAAGCACGCAGAGGTTAACAGATTTCGACAGCTCAGGACACTTTGAGCGAAATGTCGAGAGCCTTGACGGAATGGGTCAAGGAACCAGCAGAGATATAATCAACACCTGTCGCGGCAACTTCTCTAACCCTATCGACTGTCATATTTCCGCTCGCCTCAAGTTTGGCCCGGCCCCCAGTTATCTTTACGGCTTCAGCCATCATTTCGGTGGGCATATTGTCTAAGAGAATTGCAGGAACCCCGAACTGCAACGCTTCTCTCAGTTCTTCCAAGGTTTCCACCTCAACCTGTACGGCCAAAAAATGCGGTGCGGATTTATTCAAAAGCTCCAGTGCCTTGGTTATTCCTCCTGCAGCCTTGATGTGGTTGTCCTTGATAAGAATCCCATCGAATAGGCCAAACCGGTGATTCTGACCGCCGCCTATAGTGACTGCATATTTTTCAAGGAATCGCAAGCCTGGGGTAGTTTTACGCGTATCGAGGATCTTTGCATGGAATCCTTTTGTCTCATCTACAAAAGCCCGGGTTCTTGTAGAAATACCAGAAAGTCGTTGAAGCAAGTTCAGCGCTAACCTCTCGCCGCCCATGATCTTGCCCAAGTCGCCCGAGACCTCTGCGATGACGTCTCCCTTTTTGACCGCCTGA
>SCQM01000171.1 GCA_004298555.1 Actinomycetota bacterium
AGCTGCGGAACGCTCCAGGCGTGTTGACAATGTCGCCAGAGAATTGGCCAATGATCTCGGCCGTTCCCCGACAGAATATGAAATTGCAGAAGCCTCAAACCTATCCGCCGCCCAGCTGGCAGATGTAAGGCATGCGGCAAGGGTCGTTGCCAGCCTCGACCAGTCCGTGGGTCCGGAAGGTGAAACATCACTCGGCGATCTTGTTGTCGGAAGCGAAGGTTCCTTTGAAGACGAAGTTGATGAGGCACTGGCCCGTGTTCAACTGAGAAAAGCCGTGGAAGAGCTGGATCCCCTGGAAAGAGCGGTAGTTATCCTGAGATTCGGTTTGGATGGAGAGCGCCCTGCTTCGCTTGAAGCTACGGCACGTTTGTTAGGCATCGGGCCTCGCCGCGCACGAAGGCTAGAAGCTGCCGCCCTTGATCGTTTAGCCGATCACCCGGGACTTAAATCTCCAGCAGCTTAGCCGAGAGGAATATACTTTCAAAGGGGACTCAATGAGTCCCCTTTGTTATTTAAATTCTTCCAGGAACTCTGACAGCTCCTGAGGTAGAGCCGAGTTGAATGTCATCTCTTCCCCGCTGGCTGGATGGCGAAAGCCGAGAAACGATGAATGAAGAAACATCCGCTTCAAACCGAGTGCTCCTTGCCTGGAATAGACCTCGTCTCCGAATACCGAATGTCCAATAGCCCGCATGTGAATCCGTATTTGATGAGTTCTGCCGGTCTCAAGCCGAAGCTCCACCAGGGATGCCGCTTCCGGAGATGCGAACCTTGCCTTTACTTCGTAATTCGTTAGAGCATCCTTGCCGGAGGAGCTCAGGGCCATTTGAGTCGAATGTGTCGCCGACCTGCCGATCGGGGCATCTATGATTCCCCTCAAAGCTTCAAAATGACCGAACACCAGAGCAATATAGGTCCGATTGACCTGGTGGCTGGCCATCATCTTAACCAGTCCCTCATATGCCCTTTCACTCCTGGCCGCAATCATCAGCCCAGATGTGCCTTTGTCCAGGCGGTGGACGATCCCCGGCCTATCGCGCTGACCCACGCCTGCAATCTCTGGATATCGCGCCAAAAGCCCGTTTACCAGCGTTCCACTCTCGTTGCCGGTTCCGGGATGGACCACAAGTCCTGACGGCTTGTCAATGACAAAGAGATCGTCATCCTCGTAGACGACTTGAAATTCCACTGCCTCGTCCGGCTCAAGATATTCCTCGTGCCCAAGAATCTCGTTGTCAATGACAATTTTCTGATTCATTTGCACTTTGTAGCTCTTCGAGCTGACTACTCTCCCAGACAGCTCGACCTTTCCCGATTCAATCAGCCATACAGCCTGGGAACGGGAGCAGAATGCGATCATCGACACAACGCGATCGAGCCGCTCGCCAACGAGCGGCTCCGGTATCTTCTCAATAATCGTCATGCAAATCTCCTGCCAGGCCGGCCTATATTATGCGTTCTCTCCTTGACCGCGAACCCAGAAGAATCACCACTATGCCGATGACCACCGCCGAATCGGCGAGATTGAACGTGGGCCAGAAACCCGTGTGAATAAAGTCTATTACCGATCCGCCATTGTGCCGGAAGAGCCGGTCGGCAATATTTCCAAGCGCCCCGCCAATCACAAGACCAAAGCCAACCGCAATGCCGGCAGTTTTGATTCTGCGAACGTAGAGAATGATCCCGATAATGATCAACAACTCGACAATAGTCACCAGCAGAGTGTTTCCGGCGCCGATCGAGAACGCCACGCCGGAATTGTATACCAATTGCAACGAGAGCGGGCCAACCAATTTGACCGCATGAGATGCCAAGTTGCTCTCAGCAAGTGACTTTGTAATTTGATCGATGATTATTACGCATATCGCGACAAACGCGACAACAATTCTCGGAGATCTCACGAACGGTGCCATTGTGGTTTTCGGACCATTGCTTGCTGAGCCTATCGCCGTGACAACCCACCACTCTTACATTTCACGCATAGCCGCGCAAATGGCAGCGCCCGCAGCCTCACGCGGGGTATCTCCTGATGACAATTTTCACAGCGGCCGTATGTTCCGTGTTCTATCTTCCTCAAGGCATCATCGATCTCCTCGACAGCAGCCAGGGCCGATGCGGCCAGAGCCAAGTCACGCTCCCGGTCGATCGTTGTGGTGCCACCTTCGCCTGACTCCTCGTCAAACTGCACGTCGCCCGGCTCCGCCTCCTGGGCCAAATAATCCGCCTCTGCCTTCAAGGACTGTGCCTGCTCAAGGTAGATAGCCTTTTCTTGCTCAAGGAGCTCTTTTTGGGCGGCCAGAAACTCGTCCCCGCTCAGATTCTCATAGGCTGCATCATCCAAACCCACATAAGACACCGAATCACCACTCGAAGTTGACTCTTTATGCGCCCTCTTAGTAGTCGTTGACTTGCTCTTTTCAGTTTGATTCACTTCAGCTCCCAACGTCGCCAACTCGATACTTTCAACAAGTTCCCAAGGAAATCAAATAACTATATAGGTATTGGCAATTCATTTCTTTGATCAGCACTACTTATATGAACCTTTTTCAAAAAGCTGCGCCCATACACTATTCGATTCGCGGATGCTAACCGTCCGGCTGCGCCCAGATATACCTCCCAAAGCCTCAAAAGCGCTATTCAGGAACATTGCACGCCACCTCCAGTCACTAGTTTGGATGTATGTTGCAACCTCCAAACAACTCGACCAAAAAAGTCATGCAATACTTCAACGTCTCCCAACAGCTAAATCTTCCCGCTATAGAGCAGAAAATTTTAGACTTCTGGGAAAAAGATGGAACATTCCTGGCTTCGATTGCGCAAAGGCCCAAAGATGGCACTGAGTTCGTTTTCTACGACGGGCCGCCATTCGCAAATGGCTTACCCCACTATGGCCACCTTCTGACCGGTTTTGTAAAAGATGCTATTCCCCGTTACCAGACAATGAAGGGGCGCAGGGTCGAACGCCGTTTCGGCTGGGATTGCCATGGTCTGCCGGCAGAGATGGCAGCCGAAAAAGAACTTGGCGTAACCGGACGACAGGAAATCGAGGAATTTGGAATCGACAGGTTCAACGGCTACTGCCGTACGCTGGTACAGCGCACTACGAGCGACTGGCACCGCTACGTCACGAGGCAAGCAAGGTGGGTCGATTTTGAAGACGATTACAAGACCATGGACTCCTCGTTCATGGAATCTGTCATTTGGACATTTTCGCAGCTGTTCAGCAAAGGGCTGATCTACGAGGGATACAGGGTTCTCCCCTATTGCTGGGAATGCGAGACTCCGCTGTCGAATTTCGAAACCCGGCAAGACGACTCTTACCGCATGCGGATGGATCCTGCCGTAACTGTCGCTTTTAAGCTTAATTCCTCTGGTGGTGCCCGTGAAATAGACAAAGAAGCTGAGCTGGTTGTTTGGACCACCACTCCATGGACTCTCCCCTCCAACATGGCTATCGCTGTTGGGCCCGATATCGAATACGCCCTTGTCGAGACCGAAACCGGGAGAAGGCTGATCATCGCCGCTGCACGCCTCGATGCATATTCAAAGGAACTGGGAGAGTTTCGCGTAATTGAAACGGTCCCGGGAAGTTACCTGGCGGGCCGCACCTATCAACCCCTGTTCGACTTTTACAAGAATGCAAAGAACGCTTTCCGCATACTTACCGGCGATTTCGTCGCCACTGACGAAGGCACAGGTGTAGTCCACATGTCGCCTGGATTCGGCGAAGACGACCAGAGGCTTTGTGAGGCCAATGGGATTGAGACGGTGTGCCCAGTAGACGACAGGGCACGATTCGATCCAATCATTACCAAATATGCCGGGATGCAGGTTTTCGATGCCAATCCGGCGATCATCGCTGACCTGAAAGCGCAAGGATCGCTCATAAAGCGCGAGGGATACGAGCACAGCTATCCGCACTGCTGGAGAACTGACACCCCCCTCATCTACAAAGCTGTCAGCTCCTGGTTCGTGAGCGTAACCTCCGTCAAAGACATGCTCCTGGCCAACAATCAAAAAATAAACTGGGTTCCCGAACATGTCAAAGACGGTGCATTCGGAAAGTGGCTCGAAGGTGCCCGAGACTGGTCTCTCACTAGAAACCGATTCTGGGGCGCCCCAATTCCTGTTTGGAAAAGCGATAATCCCGACTTTCCCCGAATCGATGTTTATGGGTCCCTTGACGACCTTGAGGCCGATTTTGGCATGAGACCGGCCGACCTTCACCGTCCTTATATCGACGAGCTGGTAAGGGCAAACCCAGATGACCCCAGCGGCAAATCGATGATGCGCAGGGTACCAGACGTTTTGGACTGCTGGTTCGAGTCTGGATCCATGCCCTGGGCACAGCTGCACTATCCCTTCGAGAACAAGTCCAACTTTGAAGCGCACTTCCCCGCCGATTTTATCGTGGAATACATTGGCCAGACCAGGGGATGGTTTTACACATTGCACGTTCTCTCGGTGGCACTTTTTGACGAGCCACCATTCTCTAACTGCATAGCCCATGGAATATTGCTGGGGACCGACGGCCGAAAGCTATCCAAAAGACTCGGCAACTATCCAGATCCATGGGACGTGTTTGAAACAATCGGAGCCGACGCAATGAGGTGGTTTCTCCTGTCGTCCTCCGTCCTTCGAGGGAATGATACGGTAGTTGACCGTTCGGGGATTCAGGACGCGGTAAAACGCGTCATCAATCCAATTTGGAACGCATATTACTTCCTAAGCCTCTATGGAAATGTAGACGAAATTAAAGGTGAGCTCGTCCAGTCCGCCACGAATGTTCTGGACCGCTACATCCTGGCCAAAACCCGTGAGCTGCTTGATCTTGTGACGCAAAGGATGGATCTTTACGATCTTTATAATGCAGCCGCGCTAATTGAGAATTATTTGGACGCACTGAACAACTGGTATATCAGACGGTCGCGTGACCGATTTTGGAAGGAAGTATCCAGCGATCCTGGACAAAACCAGGACAAGGTTGATGCCTACAACACCCTGCACACGGTTCTGAGCGCACTGGTGCGCATTGCCGCGCCCTTGCTGCCTCTCCTGGCAGAGGAAATCTTCAAGGGCCTGTCTGGCGAGCGAAGCGTCCATCTCAAGGACTGGATGTCCCCTGATGAACTCCCATCCGAGCCTGGATTGGTTTACGAAATGGATTTGGTGCGAGAGGTCTGCTCAAATGCCCATTCGATTAGAAAAGCATTAGGCATTAGAGCACGGCTTCCGCTTGCCGAGCTTATTGTGGCTGCTCCGGAAGCCTCAAGGCTGGAACCATATATCGAGCTGATAGCCGATGAAGTAAACGTTAAAAAAGTAACGCTGAGTGCCCAAACCTCTGAATACGCCACTCAGACCCTTGGCATCATTCCCGGAGCCATTGGCCCAAGGCTAGGGAAGGAAACCCAAACCGTCATTCGTGCCTCAAAATCTGGCGATTGGCATCTGGACGAGTCTGGAAAAGTGACAGCGGCTGGCATTGAACTTCTGCCCGAAGAATTTGAATTAAGGATTAAGCCGAATGCCTCTGACTCGTCGCGAGTCCTCTCGGACCTAAAGAGCCTGGTGGTATTGGATGTTGCAATTACGCGTGACCTTGAGCTTGAGGGAATTGCCCGAGACATCATCCGGCTCGTGCAGAATGCGCGCAAAGACAGCAATTTTCACGTATCTGACAGAATCGACGTCACGGTAGTGGTACGAAGCGATCCTGAATCGAAAATCACTCGGGCATTCAGGAGCCACGCTGAACTAATCTCGTCTTCCATACTCGCCCGCAGCCTGGAGGTGCATACAAAGCCCAGGGACCCGCACGCAGAGTCTGTTTTCGATCTTCAGGTCGGAGATGCCGGAACTATGACATTGGCAATGTCGAGGTAGTATAGGTTCACCCTGCTACCGGCCGCGCGCGCCAAGACCTCAGGAGCACCCGGGACTTTTATTCCAGCTCGTCGTCGAATACTCCCGTACCGTTGCCGCCGGGAGTATCGCCGACCAACCTCTCCGGAGAAGCAGCGGGACTATCGCCGCGCTCGTACTGAGGTGATTCCTCTCCCTGTACCGGAATATTCTCAGTCGCACGCAGCACTGGCGTGAAAGAGCCCTCGATTTGCTCCATTACGCCTTCCAGGAGACGCTTCATCTGGTCCTTTGCCGAAGCCAGACGCGAATTGAGGTGATTCAGTTCGCCGAGCAGCCTGTCTTTGGATTTCGCCAATTCAAGCACCTCGTCGCGAGCTTGGTTGACTGCATCGTCAACTATTTCCCGCGCCCTGTGCATGGCCTGGTTGATCATGACATCAGCTTTGGCTTTAGCCTCGCCTACAGTTATCTCGGCCTGCTCCTCTGCCGCTTTGACTGTAACGTCAGCAGTTTTTTGCGCTAAGAGCAAAGTCCTCTGAATGGTGTCTGAGTCAAACTCTGATGCCGCCGCCGGAACGCCTCTGGAGCGGTCTACCGGGGTAGACACTATCGAGGTACCGCTCCGTGCCTCCCTGGTTTCCACCTGGGCCGGGGCTGGAGACTGAGCAGCCGACGGCTCATTTGGAGCGCTGCGAAGCCGGTCCTCCATTGCCTCAAAAGCGACGGCAACCTGCTCCAGGAAGTCATCGACGTCATCAGGGTTATAGCCGCGAATCTTTTCACGGAACTCAACTTCTCTGATTGTCCGGGCATCAATTTCCATAGCTAGATCGTATCCCCAAATCTCTCGCATTTAGATAAAAACTTCATGATTCTAAAAATAACCAACTTTGCATCATGGCAACGAGCGGACAAGCGGAAGAAGTATCAGTTCTATAACGAGGAGCACAATCATGGGTGAGAAGTCCAGCCCCATTCCGCCAATGCTAGTCCGCGGCAATAATCTGCGAACTCTTCCAACGACAGGTTCCACTACGCGGTCAAGCAAAATGATCACCTTGTGAAGCCCCGACCCGTAGTGAGTCGGAAAGTAGCTCAGGATCACGCGCACGAAGATCAAAAGGACATACAGCTGAAGCAAATCATAAATTATTACCCTCATTGATTATCTGTCCTCGATCTTAAGCGTTCTAACAACTTATCCTTATCCTGAGGGCTGAGTTCAACATTTGCAGGGCTGAGCAATAGAACTGCCTCAGAAAGCTTCTCTATCCTGCCCTCGAGGGCATAAGTGCTTCCGGCACAGAAGTCGATGATCCGTCTGGAAAGGTCCTTCGGCAATTCCGCCATATCGACCAGCACAAGTTGCCGTTCCTTGAACCTGTCACCAATCTCCTGGACGTCAGAAAACCTAAGGGGCTGCGACAGATGAAGCTTGGGCTTCTCCGCTGGAACCGGCTTCACGAACCCCACCCGTGGCTCCTGTGGGCGGGCATCCATACTCCCATGCCGGTCCGGACCGGCGTAATCCGAGGAAGCCGTCGGGATGCGCCTCTCATTGACTAGATGCCTTATATTATCCCGCTCCTCTCTCGAGAGTTCTTGCGGAGCCTGGGACACCTGGACCCTCTGCGGTGCCTGGGAAGCTGAAGAATCCGGCCTGTAGTGGCGGGCTCTGCGGGAACCAGTGTTCTCAAAGTCGTCATAGCTCTCGTCGTCGTCTTCAGCATCGGTCAATCCGAGCCAGACCATTGCCTTTTGGAACTTTGACATTTCTATCCGGGTCCTCCTTGACCTATATTTTGTTCTGACCCCAAGATGCTCGTAGCGCCTCGATCACCAAATAAAACTCGCCCGACCCGGATGTGGGTCGATCCTTTTGCGAGCGCCAACTCGAAATCGTCTGACATCCCCATCGAACAGCCTTGCAAACCAAGTCTAAGTCTCTCATCATTCACAGCTGTAAAAATATTCCCTAACGAAATATGATCTGTCAGCGGAGGCACCACCATGAGGCCCAACACCTGAAGACCACTTGCCTTTCCCAGATTAACCAGCTCTTCCGCTTCGCCGATACGCACACCGTTTCTTTCAGTTTTTGCAGAGAAATTCACCTGGATAAATACTTCGGCATTTGGGGTTATTTCGGCAATTCGGCGGATTTCTTTGGCCCTAGCCACCGAATGCCAAACCGAAACGTACCTGGCGAGCTTTGCAATTTTCCTGGACTGGATCGCCCCAATGAAGTGCCACCTGATCGGATCATCGCCATATGCCAACACCGGGCTCGACGCTTTTTCCAAAAGCTCGTCGGCGTAATTTTCCCCAAAGTTTCGGAGGCCGGCCTGGTAACCAGCAGACACTGTTTCAATAGGGCAAGTCTTTGTTACTCCAATCGTTTCAAAGGCCCGGCCTTCAGACGCTCGAAGACCCCTTGAAAGCACTTCTCGGTATGCAGAACTGATTTGAGTCGCAAGTCCATTGCCGAGCCGGTTCACCTGCGGCCACCCCCGCCGACAATTACCATCAAATGCCTTTCGGGACTCTGTCTCGCACGGTATGAAAAATAATCCCCTCCGCAGGCGGTGCAGTCCTGGGAGGCGTCAATTCTGGTAACCGCCTCGGTTTTTAGGGACTGCTTTATCGATTCCAGAAGATCCAAACTCACTGTGGCCCATGAGGTTTGCCCGACAACCGAGGGGCCGAGTATCTGCGACATCTGTTGCAGCTCTTCGCCGCGGAACTCGTAGCACTCCGACTTTATTGAAGGAGCCACATAGGCGCTTATTTCAGTTGCGCCAAGTGAACGCATCACCTTCACCGTCTGGGGCAGTATCCCCTTGTACACTCCCTGCCATCCGGCGTGAACCGCGGCAAAAACGCCTTCATCGCTGACGAGTGCAACAGGCGCGCAGTCGGCTACCAGAATTCCAAGGCCCAACTTGTCATCGCGCGTTACCAGTGCATCACCGTCCGGCAAATCTGCGTCAGGTGCCATTGCCCAACGGCTGTCCACAATATTTACGATTTCCGAATGAACTTGATGAGCCGTCACAAGACGAATTTGCCTGCCGAGTTTATCAGTCAGCTCAGCTTCAGCTATCCCTTTGGATACGAGGCTCCTAGCATCTCCCTCATCCTTATTGGTAAAGTACACGTTGATACCATTCTCGAACCGGTAGAGCAAACGCAATCCAAACACCCATCCATTTCCGATATGCGACTCAGAGTAAGTCCCCCGTCTAGCGAAGGAAGGATGGCAAGTCGAAATCGTCGTCCGCTGCATCCTCGTCATTCAAGGACGCCAAGGATACGGAGGTACTGACAGGGCTTGGGTCAGTCTTAGGCTTTGAAGTTCGGAATTTAGGAATTTGAGCGTTTGAGAGCTCCCTGTTCTTCCAATCGTCAAAGCCTGCCGCGATGACAGTCACGCGCACTTCGTCTCCCATGGATTCGTCGATGACCGAACCAAAGATAATGTTCGCATCCGGATCGGCAGCGTTATGAATTACCTGCGCCGCCTCTTGCACCTCAAACAATCCCAAGTCCGAACCGCCGGCTATGTTGAGCAGTATTCCCCTGGCACCTTCAATGGACGCCTCCAGAAGCGGAGACGTGATGGCGTTGCGAGCCGCGGTGAGCGCGCGGTTCTCCCCCGAGGCTGTACCGATGCCCATTATCGCGCTCCCAGCGCTCGACATGATCATCTTGACGTCGGCAAAGTCTGTGTTGATCAGGCCGGGTGTTGTGATCAAGTCCGTGATGCCTTGAACGCCCTGCAGCAAGACCTCATCTGCAATCTTGAAGGCATTCAGCATTGAAGTTTTCTCATTCGCAATCGTCAACAGGCGGTCGTTTGGAATAATGATCAGGGTATCGACATGCTCTTTTAGCTTTGTCACTCCGTTCTCGGCCTGCAATGCCCTCCGGCGGCCTTCGAAGGAGAACGGCCTGGTGACAACTCCTATAGAAAGTGCTCCCTGGCTCTTGGCCAGTTCGGCAATCAGAGGCGCCGCACCGGTGCCTGTTCCGCCGCCTTCGCCCGCCGTGATGAACACCATATCGGCGCCTTTAAGAGCCTCCACGATCTCCTCACGGTGTTCTTCGGCGGCCAACCGGCCAATCTCAGGATCGCTTCCGGCGCCCAAACCTCTTGTGAGGCTTCTGCCTATATCAAGTTGCACATCAGCATCGCTCATAAGCAAAGCTTGAGCATCTGTGTTCACTGCAATGAATTCAACACCTTTTAGCCCGGCATCAATCATGCGGTTTATCGCGTTGCAACCGCCACCTCCGACACCAACAACCTTGATCACAGCAATGTAATTCTGCGTTTCACCGACCATATACAGAACCGCCTTCCGACTTGATTCAAACGTCTACTGAAATTTTTATTCTCGACCTGCTCCTGAAAGAGCCAGCCCAGCCTCTCCAAAAAACTCTCTTTCCCGGAGTTAGCATTCTGTTGTCAAATAACCGATCAACCCATTGAAACTGAGATCATCACGATTCTTCTTTTTTGCACCGAGAACTTACGAAGAAGTTAGTCCCTCAGCCCGTAGGATTTCTACCAAAAAGCCTCAAGAAATACTTGAGGGTTTTTGAAGATTTCTCCTCCACCTGGGTTGCCGTGTTTGAAGCGCAACCTAAATGTCAGCTCCGATCCTGGCCGGAACCCATTGATCTGTATTCTTCGCAAAATGATTCCCGGCAATAGAATCCACGGCCCAAAAGCAGCCCTGCCATCCGAACAATGAACTACCAGTTGCTCAGTACCGGCTCGAGAGGAGACCTGAGATCAATCGTCGCGTAGCCGGCAGTCGACGCCTGGGACAAAATCAGCTGGAGAGCCCGCAGTTTTTGCTGCAGCTGCGCCGTCGAGCCAAACCTCACCGCGACTCCGTTTGCGAGCACGCCGTCAATTTCGCCCGAATTTGAAGTTGCAAGCTCAGAAAAGTCCGCAACTGGCGTGGAATGCAACGCTGCGTCAATCGCGAGCAGTGGATCCAGCTTGCCAGAGACGTATGAGCCTACAGGAGTCGCCTGAGCTTTGCAGGCCGCCGACTGGACCAGCGCCTTTGATGAGGCTATATCGGGCATCACGCACAGTTTGATCGACTTGCCAACGCCTGATCTGACAGTAGCCAGAACCCGCCCGGTATTATCCACCTCGAGATTCGATGCCGAGCTTTCAGGAATGAAAGCAAGCACCTTCCTCTCGCGGACGGTAATCTTGAGCCTTCCAGGCCACTCCTTACGGACCGTGACCGGTCCAATCCATGAAAGCTGTTCCATTCTTTGGCTGATCAGCGCCGGATTGACCTCTGTCAGTGGATAGCCGATTGGAATTCCGCTCTGAGCGACCAGTAATGAATTCGAATAATGGGTACTGCCGGTCACTTCAATCTGCCGGACTGCGAAAATTGAGGTTCTAAGGATTGCGCGGACAGCAAAATAGCCGCCCATCGCCACAAGAATGGCGACGATCACATAAAGCCTTCTCCTGCCCTGCGAGCGCGCCACCTTGTTGCGCCGCTCGCGAATCCTTGGATCGATTCGAATGCTTTTGCCATGCTCTGCAGTAGCGGTCATAGAAAATCACACACCCCTCAGATAGCTGGCTCGGTCCGGATCAAAGCCAATGAGTTTTATCTCAGTCCGCAGGCGGATACCCAGCTCCTTCTCCACCTGCTGCTGAACCAGCCAAATCAGATCAAAAACGTCATCCGCGGAGCCGCCCGGAGTCGCCTGTATGAAATTTGCATGCTTTGACGAAACTTCTGCACTCTTGTATTTAAAGCCCTTAAGACCTAAAGACTCGATCAGCCGCGCGGCGTGATCGTTTTCCGGATTGACAAACACGGAACCGGCGTTCTGTCCCCCCGGCTGGTTATCCCTTCGCCAATTGACTATGTCGGAGATTATTCTTTTAGAATCGGGTGGCTTTGTGGAAACTAAACGGAAACTCGCAGAACCTACCACGTCCCTGTCGCCAATGTTGGAGGATCTGTAACCCATGCTAAGATCGCTGCTCGATGCCGCTCGAAGCTCGTAGCCATTTTCAGAAAACCTGAAAACCTTGGCATCCTCCAGCCAGCTGCTGGTTTGCGAACCGTGCCCTCCCGCATTCATCTTTACCGCGCCGCCTACCGTACCCGGTATGCCGACAGCCCATTCCATCCCACCAAGACCTGCTGCAGCCAATTGGCGCGCAGCAACCGGCAGTGAAACTGCGGCCCCAAGAATCACCCGGTCTCCGGCTATCTCGATCTGCTCGAATTCCCCTGAAAGAACGAGTACTATCCCATCCCAACCGCGATCGCCGACCAAGGTGTTCGAACCGTTGCCCAGAACGAAAATTGGCCTGGGCGCTATGAGGTCCAGGACAGCTTCAAGAGCGGCAAGTGTGCCACAGGTTATCCGTGCGGAACAGCGTCCCCCCACCCGGTAAGTTGTTTTGGAGCCAAATTCGGCATCATAATCCACCACAACATCAGATATATCCCACAACATAGCCCGAAGATCTGATGATGCACTGGCAAATTCCGTCACTGGCCTTGCTCCTGGGGCAACTCGCCATAAAGCAGCGTCAGATCTCCAGCGCCCAGAGTCAGACAAATATCTCCAGGCTGCAAAATCGATTGCAAAAACGGCCCCACTTTGTGCCTTTGCGCCAAGTAATGGACTTCCTTATCGGGAAAATTAGACACAACTCCAGCGCTTATCAATTCGCCTGTAATACCTGGAATTGGCATTTCGCCAGCCGAATAGACGTCTGTGATAACTATGACGTCAGCCTTCCCAAAGCTAGCTGCAAAATTGGCATATAACGAAGCAGTACGTGAATAACGGTGAGGCTGGAAAACTGCCACAATCCGTTGGAAGCCCTGAGATGCGGCAGTTTCCAAGACTGCCTCGATCTCCCCGGGAAGATGTGCATAGTCGTCAACCAGGGTCGCCCCGTTATAATTTCCCCGGTACTGGAATCTCCGTGCCACGCCCGTAAACTTTGAAAGTGCTGCAAGCACAGGCCCAGGATCCACACCGAGCTGATAGGCCAGCGCAATCACTCCGGCGGCATTGGACGCGTTATGCCTGCCAGGCACCGCCAATTCGACCGTTTCCTCGCCATGCGATGCGCTCGAGATTTTGAATGTCGTCTTTCCCCCAGCCGAAACCATATCGCTGATACGGTAATCCGATTGCTCTGAAAAGCCATAGCTGACTGTTCCTGCAATCCCAAGCAGAACGTTCGCGTCGGATGAGTCGGAGCATATGACTTTAGCACCTGGCGCCTGCGTCACGAACTTCTCGAATGCATCTCTGAGAGCCTGGTAGCTGCCATAGTAATCCAGATGATCCGGCTCAATATTTGTAACGATGACTGAATCGCACCCGAGGTGAAGAAAGGTCCCGTCTGACTCATCCGCCTCGATAACCAGCTCTGGGCCCTGATCCCAAAGAGCATTGGTGCCTATCTCATTGAGTTCTCCACCGATTATGAACGATGGCCTTCGCCCAGCATTCATCAGCGCAAGAGCGAGCATGGAGGTCGTGGTGGTCTTGCCATGGGTGCCGGAAACCCCCAGAACAGTCTTCTCGGAAATAATCAGCGGGAGAAGTTCTGAACGGGTTAGAACGGGAATTCCATGCTCGCGCGCCCAAAGCACCTCCGGATTCGACTTTGGAATTGCCGTAGAGATGGCCACGAGACCAGCGCCTTCGGCATTGCTCTGCGAATGGCCGACAGAAAGTTCCACTCCGTGGGCACGCAAGCGCTCGAAAACCACCGAAGCTTTGAGATCGGACCCTGAAACCTTGTAGCCCTGCTCAG
>SCQM01000172.1 GCA_004298555.1 Actinomycetota bacterium
TTAGGTCAAAATCAGTTCGGTTCGCAATCCCCTCGAGCTCTCCCCAGCCCCATGGAAATGCGAACTCCACATCAACGGTTCCTGCCGAGTAATGGGACAATTCCTCTGCGTCATGATGCCTGAGCCTGAGCAGGTCCTCTTTTATGCCCAATTCTATGTACCACTGCAGTCTCTCTTTGTACCAGTACTCGAACCACATCGGAGCTTCGGCGGGCGGGACGAAATATTCCATCTCCATCTGCTCAAACTCCCGGGTTCTGAACACGAAGTTCCCGGGGGTGATCTCATTGCGAAACGATTTGCCGACCTGGGCAATTCCAAACGGCGGCTTCTTGCGGGTTGTTTGCAGAATGTTCTTGAAGTTGATAAACATTCCCTGGGCAGTTTCGGGGCGAAGATAGGCAATCGAGGCATCGTCCTCAACCGGACCGACATAAGTCTTGAACATCATGTTGAATGCACGGGCCTCAGTGAGATCGGTGGAGCCGCAGTTCGGGCAGACGCCGTCGATATGATCCGCCCTCCATCTTTCCTTGCAGTTCCTGCAGTCCACGAGCGGATCGGTGAAATTGGCCAAGTGCCCCGATGCCTCCCAGATCTTAGGAGTTGACAATATCGAGGCATCCAGTCCAACAACATCGTGGCGGAGCTGGACCATCGATCTCCACCAGGCATTCTTGACGTTTCTCAACATCAGCACTCCCAATGGGCCGTAATCATATGTGGATCGGAACCCGCCATAGATTTCGGCCGAGGGGAAGATGATTCCCCTTCTCTTCGAGAGATTTACAATCTTTTCCATCAAGTCATCTGAAGCCATGTGCGGTCGATCCTACCAGTTCGTAAATTAGGCATCTATCACGATCGAATGTAGTTGATCTTCAAAAAGATCTGGCTATTCCATTATTTGAGCAGCGATCTCTCGGGGATTAATGCGACTTTGCCGCCATCAGCAACTGGGCTGCGCATCCTCTCCCCGGATTCGCCGGGGAAAAACCACAGGAACTGGCTCAGTGGCGGATGATAGACGATCTCACGCTTCGCAAAGTGCGCTCCAGAACCGCCTCGAGGGCTTGAAGAGCAAGAGCTTCAGTCTCGGCCACCACCGGAGAATTCTCAATCCTCAGCACATTGGCGAGTTGTCCGTCCAGGGACCTGGAAATAACATCGAGCGCCTCTGGCGAAGCTCTGCGGCCATGGGCGTGCTCTTCGCAAAGGACTCCCCCCAGTCCTGCATCAAATCCAGCCCTTGAACTGCTTGACCCGCAGGTTGCGCATGTCGTCATATGAGGCCTGTATCCCTGCAGGGCCAAAAGCTTCCAGACAAACGACCCCAGGAGCATCTGGGGATTGTCTTCTTCCAAAACGCGAAGCACCCGAACAACTAAATTAAAGAGCTCGGGTTCGGAGTATCTTTCCTGGGCAATTTGCTCGGTGGCCTCCAGAATGATGTTGGCCTTAAAAAGCCTGTCCAAATCCTCACGCGTGAGCCTGAATAGTTCAATGGTCTCAGCCTGGGAAACTATGTCGAGTTCCCGCCCTTTCCAAACAAGAACGGAAACCAGCGATAGTGGCTCGAGACGGGAGCCAAAACGGCTCTTAGTCTTTCTAACCCCCTTCACCACCGCTCTAATTTTGCCCGATTCCTTGCCGAGCATGGAGACTATCCTGTCAGACTCGCCAAGCTTCCAGGTATGAAGCACGAGCGCTGAATCGCGGTACAAGGTCATCGCCGACGTATCCTAGCCCCAAGCTGAAATATAGCCACATAGACGACGAGAAGGACAAGAACTACATATGAAGGATGAAAGCCGGCGAAGGCGGTCACAATGAGAAAAACGAATAGCAGAATCCATAGACCTGCCGCCATTCGGGAAGCAGTCATCAAACTTCAAGACCACCGTAGCGGCGGTCGCGACTCTGGTACTCCCGTATTGCGCCAAAGAGGTGGCGCCTTCGGAAGTCTGGCCATAGCACATCTGAAAAAACCAATTCGGAATAGGCAAGCTCCCAAAGAAGAAAATTTGAGATCCTGTACTCGCCCGATGTGCGGATCACCAGATCCGGGTCCGGCATGTCCGGAAAGTACATGTGAGACCTGATGATCTTTTCCGAAACCTTTGAAGCCTGGACGCCGTCAGCGATCATTGAAGCAACCGCATCGACAATTTCAGCCCTGCCACCGTAATTGAATGCGATTGTCAGCGTCATGAGGCGGTTGCCACGCGTAAGTTCAACACTCTCATCAATTCTTCGCAAGAGTCGCCGGGGCACTCTCCAGTCCCGTCTTCCTGTAAACCGGATACGAACGCCCTTCGCGTGCAGCTCATCGCGGCGGCGCACAAGCAACGACTCGTTAAACCGCATTAAAAAGCGGACTTCATCAGGGGGTCTCTTCCAGTTCTCAGTTGAGAAGGCATATACGGTGAGCCACTTTACTCCAACTTCCAAGGCTCCATTGATGGTATCCATCAAGGCTTCCTCGCCTGCCGTATGCCCTGCGGTTCTTGGCAGTCCCCTCTTTTTAGCCCATCTTCCATTGCCGTCCATGACGCAGGCAACATGCACGGGAATCCTTTTGGGATCAATCCCCTCTAATCCAAGGTTGGCGTCTAAATCAACCATGTCCCCCACCCGCCTAATTACTTTCTGACGGAACGAGACTTGCTTCCAAATGTAGCTGATACTCTTCCCCTACCGCCTCCATATGCACCTGGTATGACAGAGCGCCATTTTCCAGATAGAAATAGCGGCCGGTTCTTGTCACTTCCTTCGCCGAAGGCGTTGTGGCGACCACTTTGGAATCCAGTTCGAATCGAAAATCCTGTCCGTCGCGCATCACTTCTCCGACAAGAACTTCGGCGATTCCAGTCGGTTGCACAATTAGGAGCTCCAAGTTACCGGTTTGCTCATCGGCCCTGATATATCCAAGCTCCTGGTGCAGCGGCGACCCCTGCAGAGAGGTTGTCGTCTGCGAATAGACCATGAATCCTTTCGGCGACTTTTTGAAATTTATATTTTCCAAGTAATCGAATTCTCCGCTTTCAGGATATGAGCCGCTGCCCTGGCCGTGCCAGGCACCCTCAAGCCTGTCCATGACCAACTCCGGAGAGCATTTTTCAAAAGCCACCGTCTAGTCCGATCTCTAAGCAATTAACCGACTAACCACGCCAATGAATCTAGCAACTTAATTATTAACAAATGAGAATTGTTCTATCTCCAGTTCTAAACGCACCCAAAACTGATCCAGGTGCGAATGGATTCCAAACTGGATTAGCACCAGCTCCATGCAACAGCCATCACATTTGCATGCCGGCTGATTCCTTGACTCATTGCCCGCCAAAATCAGATTGAATCGCTACCAGCCAGCGCAATCTGTTGATAGATTTCAGCTTTGATCGCGGAGTGGACAACTGCTGGACGGTTATAAGCCAAGACGTTCCAGCGAATGGGCTTTGGACTGCCAATGCGGATTCACTTTTACGAACAACTCGAGAAATACGCCGGGAGGAAGCTGTTTTCTGACCTCAGTTCCCACTTCCTTAAGTACCAGACCCCCTTTGCCTATGACAATAGCTTTTTGGCTCGACCTTTCGACGTGAATCTCGCACCGGATCCTCGGCCATTCCCATTCGGTCACTCTGCAGGCGATCGAATGGGGAAGCTCTTCCCTGGCTATTGCAAGCAGCTGCTCCCGCACAAGCTCCGCAACCCATTCAGCATCAGAAATATCGGTAAGGGTCTCCGGCGGATAGTACATTGGCCCTTCAGGCAGCCGGTTAAAAAGCTCCTGCACAAGCTCGGAAACGCCCTCTCCGGTTTTAGCTGAAACCGGGAAATAGCTCGATTTGTCGAAGCTTGCAAGCTTGCTCAGATGGGCCAGGACGTCAACTCCTGTGACCAAATCAGTCTTGTTCACCACAACGATGGAGCCGACTGGAGACCGCTTCAAAACGAATGAATCTCCCCTGCCGATTTCCTCGCTGGCATCCACCATCGCCAAGACAATATCGACTTCTTCTATAGCCTGATTGGCACTGTCGTTGAGGCGCTGACCCAGGAGAGACCTCGGCTTGTGCAAACCAGGAGTATCGACGAAAACTATTTGGCCTCCTTTCTCCGTGAGAATTCCCCGCACTTGATTCCGTGTTGTGCTTGGCTTATCAGAAACGATCGAAACTTTTTGGCCCATGATTTTGTTAAGAAGAGTTGATTTGCCAACGTTGGGGCGGCCGATAATGCTCACAAACCCAGATTTGAACTCCGTCATTTCGATTCCTCAATGGGGTTCTCTTCGATAGTTTCGATTCGAACCCTTCCAATCCGCCTGTTTATGACTTTCTCGGCAGTCAGCCGGTAGTTTCCCAACTCAACCTGCTCGCCTTCGGCCGGAAGGTGTCCCAGCAGAGAAAGAAACAGGCCGCCCAGGGTATCCCATTCGCCCTCGGGCAACTGGATCTCCAGTTCCTCGTTTAGTTCATCCAGGCTCTTTGAGGCCACGATTAGATACTCATTCTCAGATATCTTCTCAACATCGGTAATGTCAGGGTCAAATTCATCCGAGATGTCGCCAACAAGCTCCTCTATCAGATCTTCCAGCGTAACGAGTCCCGAAGTGCCTCCGTACTCGTCGAAAACGATAGCGATATGGAATTTGCCAGCCTGCATTTCCCGTAGAAGATCCGACACCGGCTTGGTTTCAGGAACAAAATGAGCCGCCCGCACCAGGCCAACCACTTCCTGGTTGGATTTTGACTCCCTGTCCGCCTTCATCAGATCTTTGGCCAGCACGACGCCAATGACATCGTCGATGGTCTCTTTGAAAACAGGAATCCTGGAAAATCCGGCATCCAACGCAACCTGAAGCACCTCATCGACTCTTGCCGACGCCTCCACTGCAACCATGTCGGTTCGCGGAACCATGACCTCGCGCGCCACGGTGTCACCGAATGAGATAATCGAGTGGATAAGTTCTCTCTCCTCGGTTTCGATGACCTCTTCAGCCATGGCTGCGTCAGCCATTGCAAGCAATTCCTCTTCGCTCACCGAGCCCAGAATGGGAAGTCCATTCCCTCTTACGAGGAAATTTGTCAGTCCCAGAATAAGCCTGGAGATCAGTCGAACCAGCGGAAATCTAATTATCGCCCGCACCAGCGGAGCTGAGAAAAGCGCGGCTTTTTCAGGATTCTGAACCGCCCAGTTTTTCGGGATTGCCTCCGCCAGAATAAAAATGACGACAACTTCGAAGGCAGTGCTTACCGCCAGGCCAAGTGCGCCAAACAGGTGGCCTGCCAGGGCACCTACCAGGGTCGCGGCCACAAGCTGAGAAAAAACCGCCACGAGAAGAATCGGATTCAAAAATGCGCCTTGATTTTCGAGAATCTTCAGCAGGAGAGAACCCCGCTTGATCTTCATCTCCGACAAGGCCATCGCTTTTACTTTGGTCATGCGGGTGAGTGAAGTTTCCGCAACCGCCAGGAGACTTGCCAACAACACCAAGAAGACGATGACCACGATTGTGAGCGTGTCATACCCGGTCCAGTGATACGGCACGGTACCAGCAGTGACAGCGCCGATGTATTCTAAGGTCTGTTTAGGTATTTCGTCCATAAAGTTTTAGACAATCCCTGGGAGCGAGCCCTTTTTGTAATGGAGTTTGAGCAACTCTTGCTCTCTCTGCTCCATGACTTCCGCTTCGTCATCGAGTTCGTGGTCCATGCCAAAAAGATGCAGTATCCCATGAACAATCAGCAGAGCCATTTCATCATCCAGGCTACCGTCATGGGAATTCACGCCCGCATGTTCGGCAGCATTTTCATGTGCCACTTCGGGGCACACAACCACATCTCCGAGCAAAAACGGCATGGAGTACGAATCTTGTGAGGAGGGCCGCTGGCCGCCACCGGAATCCGGAGATCTGCCTCCGGAGTATGGTTCGGTCTCAATTGGAAATGACAGAACGTCCGTCGGACCGCTTTTGCCCATGAATCGCTCATTCAGGCCCGCAATAGCGCTCTTGTCAACAAATATTAACGACAGTTCAGCATTGCCGGAGACTTTCTGCGACTTGAGAACGCTTAGTGAAAACCGCATCCATTGGTCTTCATCGACGGGAAAGGCGCTTTGCTCATTGGCTATGAAAACCTCTATACCCACTTTGTAATCTCCAGACTGGAACCAGGCCACAATCTCTCAGACCGTCGGGCATTTTCATTAGGCGATGGTGCCAACTCTAGCCCTTTGTTCAACACGCAGCGCGGAATTCTCATATGCCGCCACAATGTCTGACACGATCTTGTGCCGCACAACATCTCTTTTGCCAAGTCTCACAAACGCAAGGTGCTCAATTCCGGAGAGAACATCTTCAAGACCCACGAGGCCGGATCTGCCACCGGGAAGGTCGATCTGTGTGATATCGCCGTTTATTACCGCTTTGGATCCAAACCCAATCCTGGTCAAAAACATCTTCATCTGTTCCGGAGTGGTGTTCTGGGCCTCGTCAAGAATAATAAAGGAGTTATTCAGAGTTCTCCCTCTCATGAATGCCAAGGGTGCCACCTCGATTGTGCCGCGCTCCATGAGCTTCAGTATCGTCTCAGAATCCATCATGTCGTGCAGGGCGTCATAAAGGGGCCTTAGGTAAGGGTCGACTTTGGCCATCATGTCCCCGGGAAGAAATCCCAGACGCTCTCCCGCCTCCACCGCAGGCCTGGTGAGAATGATACGATCCACCTGCTTGGCCTGCAAAGCCTGAACGGCAAGGGCGACCGCCAGATAGGACTTGCCAGTGCCGGCTGGGCCGATTCCAAATGTGACTATGTTCTTCGAAATAGCATCGGTGTAATGCTTTTGACCGGCCGTTTTCGGCCTTACGCTCTTTCCTTTTCCAGAACGGAGCACTTCGGTAGTCAAGACCTCAGATGGCTTTTCATCGGAGCGGACCATATCTATTGTCCGCGACAAATTTGAAGAATCCAGCTTCTGCCCGTGTTGCAACAGCATGACAAGTTCCTCGAAAAGTTCTGCGACACGTTCTGACTCATTGCCGGAAACCGTGATCTCATTTCCTCTGACTCGAATGTCGGTACCTGGAAATTCGGATTCAATCAGCCTTAGAAGCTCGTCCTGGTAGCCAAGCAATCCCACCATCAACGAGTTATTCGGAACAGATATCTGCACCTGAGATGTTGTCAAGCGGCAGTGCCTTTCAAAGCGGACTTACAACCATAGAAGCTGACCATACAGATTAGAATACTCCCTAATAAATACCATGTGCTATTAATTCTAATCGCCCAGCGCAACTCAGCTCGATTGGCACGCAACTTCTCACGAACAGGGCCGCCTGAACCAATAAAAACCGCGCCGAAACTGACAATTTTGTTCAAGATCTTTGATTTCCCATTGCAAATGCCACCTATCTGGTATAGGTTTTTCTCGCCCGAACCCTCAACATTTGTTACTTGGACAATCCTGGGGATAGGCATTGCTATCATTTTTATCTCGCGGTGGCATCAATCGGAGACTGACATCGCATACTCTTCGCAAGCGGTTTCTACGAACAGCTCTCGGCTACCTGCTTCTGGCACTTTCAATTATTGCTTCACTAACGACTCTGGCAATGTCCCTGAGACGGCCTCAAATCA
>SCQM01000173.1 GCA_004298555.1 Actinomycetota bacterium
CTGGATCTTCGAGAACCAGGCCGGCGAGCACGCTGAGATCGCTGATCACCAGGTGCGGATAGCGATCAAGTAATTTCGAAAAGAACCCTTGATTTTTAGCATTTTCAAGGGCCTGTTCCAGTTTGGAAGAGCTCTTAGCATAGGATGCTCCGGCGGAGAGAACATGCAAAGCTATCTCCTCCGCCTGCTTTGCGAACCCTTGAACCATTTGCTCGACCTCTATTTCCCTGAAACGCAGTCCCTGGTTTGGCCCCTCGACAATCTCGACAAAATCATCATCGAGCTCGATCACTGGCAACCCGGCTTCGGTTTCAAAAATGATGGCCCGTCTGGCTGCGGCGAGCGATGCCAGTTTATTAAACGGCTCTGCCGCACCAAAGACCGCGAGAGCGGGAATGAATTTCAAAGGCACCTGCACTCCGGAAGCCTCAAGTTCGAATTCAAACCTAGAGCTCACGTAGCCCTTGGCAGGAGGAGCAAACTTCAAAGTCCAAATTCCAGCTTCGTCCCGACTTGCCTGGCTGCTTCTTCTGAATCGCAGCGCCGCGCCGCACGAGAACAAATCAAAGCTTTCAGTGTCAAAGTAAGTCGTAACAGTCAGTTTCGTAGGTTTTTCGGCTGTTCGAAGACCAGCTGCAGTCAAATCGAGCATTGGAAGCACCAAGTCGTCCGGAGCGGACAACTTGGTCTCAATCTCAAGATTCATTTGCCAACGCCCATTTTAAACCAAAGTCTTCTTACATGTCTCCTAATGGGGGTTGCCCTCTCAATAGCAAGCTCCTGGAATTTGTCCTGTGCCCTTAGAAGCCCCGGACCCGATGGTTTGGCCCATTCGCCGTTCTCTGAAAGTTCCCAGGATGAACTGTCATCATCAAGGTCGAGACTCACGATCTCAACTACGCGCTTACGCAGGTGGGGATCCTCGATCGGGAAAAGCGCCTCGATTCGACGGTCAAGATTCCTCTGCATCAGGTCAGCAGATCCGACCAGCACTTTCGCAGAGTTGCTATTTGGATCGCCAAAGATGAATATCCTTGAGTGTTCCAGGAATCTGCCAACAATCGATTTCACCCTAATATTCTCCGAGAGCCCAGGGACGCCTGGCCTCAGGCAGCAGATGCTCCGGACCAGCAATTCGACCTTCACGCCCGCATTTGACGCAGAATAAAGGGCATCGATCACTTCTGGATCAATGAGACCATTGACTTTGATTATGATCCGGCCAGCATCACCCAGGCGAACCTGTTCCGAAATGAATTGCAGAATCCGTGTCCTGAGAAGACCGGGAGCCAATATCAATTTCCTGTATTCTAGCCTTTTCGAAAACCCGGTAAGAAGATTGAACACCTCAGAGAGGTCTGCCCCAAAGTCTGGATTGCATGTCAAAAGGCCGATATCCTCATATGACTTCGCTGTCTTGGAATTATAGTTTCCAGTACCCAAGTGGCAGTAGCGCAGCGTTGAACCATCGTCCTCGCTGCGTACGACCAGAACCGCCTTCAGGTGCGTCTTCAAACCTGCAAGACCATAAACTACATGCACTCCGGCCTCTTCAAGCGCCCTGGCCCAGCCGATATTGGCCTGTTCATCGAAACGGGCCTTGACCTCGACCAGCACAGCGACCTGCTTGCCGGACTCCGCCGCCTGAATCAATGACGCCACTATGCGCGAGTCTCCCGAGGTCCTGTAAAGCGTTTGCTTAATCGCAAGTACTGCCGGATCATTCGCTGCCTGCTCGATAAATCTTTCGACAGTGGCAGAGAATGACTCGTATGGATGATGGACCAGCACGTCACCCTCGCGTAGCGTCGCAAAAACGTCCACCGAGCCGGATTCTGCATCACCGAATGACAAAGGAGTGACCGGAACCCAATCCAAATCATGCAAATCTGCTCGCATAATCTTGTACACGCTCCACAGGCCGCTCAGATCAAGCGGGGTATCAAGGATATATACGTCGTCCGGATGTAGCCGCAGCTCCTTGACCAGCAATGCCACTACGTCAGGGTCCGGAACCCCTTGGAATTCCAGCCGCACTGCTCTTCCGAACCTGCGGCGTCTAAGTTCCATTTCCACGAAGGCCAGCAGATCATCAGCCTCCTCTTCCTCGAGAGTCAAGTCGGCATTCCTGCTCACCCTGAAGACATGCTGTGCTCCTATTGCCATTTCAGGAAAGAGCTGTCGAACATTCGCAGAAATCAGCTGCTCAAGAGGAACAAACCTGACTCCGTCGGGAAGCGCAACGAAGCGCGGTAGAATCGCCGGAACTTTCACGCGTGCATATCTCGAAACCTCTGAAACCGGGTCGGTAACTCTGACTAAAAGGTTCAGCGAAAGATTGGAGATATAGGGAAACGGATGGGACGGATCTACCGCCAAAGGGGTCAGTACTGGAAAGACCGTATTTTCAAAAACTCCTACGAGGTACTCCCTGTCTTCGAAGGGAAGATCATCCCAATTCAAAAGCATGATGCCTGCATCAGACAGTGCCGGCAGCAAATTTTCGTTGTATATCTGGTTGATCCTCTCTGCGATCAGAAGAACCTTGCCCCGCACAGCCTGGAGCTGTTCCCTCACCGAAAGGCCATCAGGGCTCAAAGAGCGGACACCTGCTGCCAACTGATCCTTCAGCCCAGCTACCCTTACTTGAAAGAACTCGTCCAGACCGTCAGAAAGGATCGCCAGGAATTTAGCCCTTTCCAAAAGAGGAACTGACTTGTCCTCAGCCAAATCAAGTACCCGCAAAGCAAAATCGAGCCAGGACAGTTCCCTGTTGATAAACCGGGAACTTCCAAAGCTTTCCACCTGTGAGGTCGAAATTGAGCCCATATCAAGAGGCTATTTCATTTCTGCAAGAAATGGGTGCCCTTTTAGTGACGGAAATGCCAATTATCCACGAGTTTCGAGAAGCAGAGCAATCATGGAAGCCTTCCGTAGCCGCTACTATGCGTTTAGCGCATTTTGATCTGCAAGCGAGCGAGCCACTATGAATCCAGGAAATCTGTTAGCCACACCTGAGGTCAAAGGCACCAATTGGCGCACCAGGCGCAGGCTCCGCACGGGGAACAAAAGGCGCTCCACGGAACTTGGTCTCCTGGTCATCTCCACCATTATCACCGTATCCGCTTATATCGTCGCCTCCTTGGGTAAAAGCGCGACAATACCCAGCAACATAATTCCAATTCTTGTAGCCCTGATTGCACTTAGCTTGGCAGCTCACATTGGTACCCGGATACTGGCTCCGAATGCCGACCCGATTATTTTGCCTATTGCTTCGCTGCTCAACGGACTGGGCTTTGTTATGATCACCCGGATTGACTACCATGAGGCCATTTTGCAGGCAATCTGGAGTGCGGTCGGGGTGGTTGGCTATATTTCCGCTTTATATTTCATTCGGAACTCCGCGATTCTGGATCGCTACCGGTATTTGCTCGGCTTTGCCGGAATAGGGCTTCTCATGCTTCCCCTTGTTCCCAAGCTGGGCGTGGATATAGGCGGGGAACGACTTTGGGTTCATCTGGGTCCAATTACCGTCCAGCCCGTTGAAGCAGCAAAGTTGCTCCTTGCTGTTTTTTTTGCCTCATATTTCGT
>SCQM01000019.1 GCA_004298555.1 Actinomycetota bacterium
GATCTATCGTGAATCAAAAGGTTGGCATCGCGGCATAGCTCTAAGACCGAGTCCTTTACGGTGGCATTATCCAGCGGTGCCTGATGATCAGGCACATAGGCGATTACCTTTTCGTCGACTTCTACTCTGTACCCCAAGGTCGCATTCGTGTGATCCACTAGATATGGATAGACCTTCGGACTCCCCGGCTGATCGAGTTTGATCTCTTTGCCCGAGATGCTCTCGATCGAAATGTCACCGCTTAAATCTGACAGCATTACCGGAAAATAAGGGGCAGCAATCAAGGCGTTCAGGCTATCAGCCAACGAAACTCCGTTTTCGCTAGGTCCATAAATAACCAACCGCGCATGCTTACGATCGACAGGTGCAAAGAATGGCAGACCTTGAATATGGTCAAAATGAAGATGCGTCAGAAGGGCGACACCGTGAAATGAGCCATCCAGGGGCTGACTGCCGGCAAAACAGGTTAATCCAGTTCCCAAATCCAATATTATCGGAAATTCTCCTGCTGCATCGGCATCAGAATAGAGCACCACGCAGGATGTGTTTCCACCAAATTCCAAGTTATCTTTCTCTGGAGTCGGGTGCGATCCCCTGACTCCAAAAAATTTAAGCCTCGCCATGAGTACCTTCTACCATAGCCACAAATCCAAGGAACCCATAATTCACCTATTCCAAAAAGACGCCCGCATCCATCGGCTGAGGCTTAATGCTGATAAGCGCAGCTGGGTCAGCTGCATAAGGAACGACTGTTGCAACCTATCTGAAATTTAGGCCCCGGTTACCAATTAATAAAAGTTAATAAGAGCTCGGCATTTACAAATGCCTCACCAAGACCAAAAACGGAAGCTTCAACTCCAGTTGGCATCAGTGTAGGGACGTTGGCGGACAGGCGCAAATTCCTTCTTCCAAACCATTACCTTCCGCTTGAAATAACAGACTTCCAGACCATCCTGGTTGAATCCCTTGGTCTCCACGGACACGATTCCACGATCCGGCTTAGACTTGGATTCGGCAGAGCTCAAAACCCTGGTCTCGGCATATATCGTATCTCCATGAAAGGTTGGATGCAGATGCTTTAGAGACTCGACCTCCAGGTTAGCGATTGCCGCACCGCTAATATCAGGAACGCTCATACCCAACACCAGTGAGTAGACAAGGTTACCCACAACAACATTCTTTTTCTGCACAGTCTCGTGCTCCGCAAAATACACGTTGGTATGCAAAGGATGGTGGTTCATGGTAATCATGCAAAAGAGATGATCATCGGCTTCAGTTATTGTCTTTCCAGGCCAGTGACGAAATATGTCGCCGGGATGGAAGTCTTCAAGGTATGCCCCAAAAGGCCTGTCATAAGTTGTCATAATTATTGAACTCCCGGAATCTGACCAAAGCCAGTTTCATCCAACGATCTTGTCGCAAATGAGAGCACCCACTCTTCCTTGGCCTGGCCGTCTACAACCAATTTCCAGTTAAAGCGTTGGCCAGGATTAAATGGAAGGGGGCCGATATTGATTGCGAGATTCACCGACACTGGGGCGCCCTCAATGGCCCCTTGCGGACGACCAACTTGAAAATCGCCTCTTACTTCAACAGGCCTTGGACCCTCAGGAGTATCGAAGATAACTTCTTTACCGTCAGCGTCCTCTAGAAACATCTCCCAGTGGTGCGCATCTTCAAGTTCTGTCCAAGCCACGTCTAACTTCAAAGCTATTGCCATCGGAGTGGGCTGAGGACCTATAACCGACCACCCGCCGCCCAAAATGAACAGCTTTCCTTCTGCCACCAACGCAGAATCACAAAGTAACATTGTCGCATTCACGGGTTACCACACTAGCGTAAAGTTATGGCGAATCGTGTGGCAATTGAGCTAAGAGACGATGTTTATCGCAGACCTCTTGAGACTGCGACAGAACGACTTGAGATCGCTGCAGGCTGGAAATGCGTAGACGTGGGAGCCGGAGGTGGGGATGTCAGCGTCGCTCTCGGAAAAATCGTCGGGTCGACTGGCAGAGTCTTCGCAGTTGACATCGACCCGAAACGCCGTGACCAGGTAGCCGAGATCGCGGCCCGTGAGACTCAAGTCATAGCGCTCACCCAGGCAGCAGAAGAAATGATGCTACCCGAGAAAGTCGACTTGGCCTTCTGCAGATTCCTCCTTTTGCAGGTTGTCGACCCCGTGGCCGTGGTCCAACGGATGGCCAGCGTCGTCAAGGGCGGCGGATGGATTGTGATCCAGGAGGCAGTCACTTCAGCGGGTCGTATTGGCGAATCCGCAATAAGCGCCTTGAATGGCACCATGAAGCATCCAGACATCGGAATTATAGTTCCCCGCATAGTCCGGCAACTCAGGTTGGAAATTACAGACTGCTGGGCCGAAGCGCCGGTCGGGCTCGGCGACACCCCGGAATCCAGATATCTGGAGGCTATGACCGACATTCTCATTACTGATGAACCGGTCATGTTGCCGCCACTGGTAACGACCATCGCCCGCGTACCAAAGTATTGATACTTGTCCTGGCCAAAGATGCTCAATTAGCCAGGCACCGGATCGAAGGTATATTCTTTCTCTATGTTCGAGCCAGATATCCAATACGCAGCAGAAGTTGTCGAGAAAGCTAAGCAAATCGTCGACAGGGCAATTATTCGGCTTTCAGCTGAAGGCGACCCAGATCAGCACCAGGTCTTAGCCTATGACCTTGCACACATCGCTTCCGGAGTAGAGTCTTCCCGTTCGGTACTCGACTATGGTGCCAAAGGGAAAATCGAAGGCAAACTGGTTTGCGTCTTCATCGCAGATGTTGTCCATGATCTCGCATCCAAAACATTCGGAAGAGAACTGGAATGGGATGTTGAGGCCGGCGCAGTTGACGAGCTGCGCAGCTTTGCCGCCAAATACCGGAATCCGGATTTTGTGGCATCGGTGGCACTCGAATCGGGTCCACTGCATCTGGATCCCGAGTTCGAAATGGTCAGAGATGCGTTCCGGCGATTTGCCACTGATAAAATCGTTCCCCGAGCAGATCAAATTCACCGGGAAAACCTGGATATTCCTGAGGACATAATTTCGGGTCTTGCAGAGATGGGTGCCTTCGGTCTGTCCATACCGGAAGAATTTGGTGGATTTGCCGCTGGCGAAGGGCACAACTATACCGCCATGATCATCGCAACCGAGGAGCTTTCCAGAGCGTCGCTTGGTGCAGGAGGTTCATTGATCACCAGGCCGGAGATCCTTGCAAGAGCCCTGATTCGGGGTGGAACTCCAGAACAAAAGAACCACTGGCTGCCAAAACTCGCAACAGCTGAAGTTCTCGCCGCCGTAGCAGTCACTGAGCCCGACTACGGGTCCGACGTAGCAAACATAACAACCTCGGCAACAAGGGTGGATGGTGGGTGGCTCGTCAATGGAGTAAAGACCTGGTGCACATTCGCTGCACGCGCAGATGTGCTCATGCTGCTTGCGAGGACCGATCCTGATCGTTCCAAAGCGCACCGCGGACTCTCACTCTTCATAGTCGAAAAGCCTCGAGGTGAAGGAAAAGGCTTTCTCTTCAGCCAGGATCCGCGCCAGTCTGGGACAACCGGGCGGATGGAGGGTCGCCCGATCGAAACTATCGGATACCGCGGGATGCATTCTTATGAGATTTCGTTTGAGAATTGGTGGATCCCTTCTGATGCATTGGTTGGCCTTGATGATGGACTTGGCAAAGGCTTTTACTTCCAAATGGAAGGATTCGAAAACGGTAGAATCCAAACTGCTGCGCGAGCCGTTGGCGTGATGCAGGCCGCATATGAAGTTGCTGTCGATTATGCCAACAACCGAAAGGTGTTTGGGCAGCCCATCATTGAATACCAGCTCACGCAAGCCAAATTGGGACGAATGGCTGCCATGATCCAAGTCTCGCGACAATTTGCGTACCATGTCGCGAATTTAATGGCGAAAGGGGAAGGCTCGCTGGAAGCTTCGATGATCAAGGCCTATGTTTGCCGTGCAGCAGAGTGGGTCACCAGAGAGGCAATGCAGATACACGGTGGCATGGGGTATGCCGAGGAATTTTCAGTCAGCAGATTCTTCGTCGATGCAAGGGTCCTCTCGATCTTTGAAGGGGCAGACGAAACACTTTCACTGAAGGTGATCGCGAGAAAGCTCGTCAAGAAATAGCCTTCCGCGAAGGCACACGATCCGGGCGCACCCATAGAACGCCTCAGCCATGCCCGGATTTCCAGTGATTATGATATCGTTGAGCATCAAATCGCATTAGGAGCATCCAGGGAGTTTTGCACTTTGAGGTTTTTCAGGCAAAGAGTTGCCGGGGTGCTCCTGGTAATTGGCCTGTTCCTGGCTTGGGTCTGCTTGACCTCGGTTGTCATTCGGCAGAGTCTTCAGCTCTCTGGGCAGGTTTCCACCTACACAACTGCTGCACTCGAGAATCCTGCTGTCAGATCAGCAGTTAGTGATTTGATCGTCACTTCAGCCATATCTTCTAATCCTGTTCTGGCCCAGATTCCGACTGCCATTCTTATATCCGCCGTCAATCGGGGACTGACCGAGCCTCTGGTAGTAAGTGAATTTGGGAATGTTGCCATACAGATCCAGCAACATCTCATCGGATTGAACAGCGGGCCAATTGTAATAGGCGGACCGGAGCTGTCTTCCGCCGTTGCGCAAATCATCGCGCCCAATAATCAAGATGTGAAAAAACTTATCGAAAGCATCCCATTCAGCTTCACAATCGCGAACTCATCAATTCCATCATTTGGCAGATATTACCGATGGCTCAGCAGCACCATTAAATTCTCGCTGTCTGCCTCCGGCCTACTTTTAGTGGCCTCTCTATTGCTTTCGGCCAAGAAAAAGAGCACCATAAGAAAAATCGGAATTTGGCTTGTCGGATTTTCGTTGTTCGACGGAGCGCTGTTTTGGTTGTTGCCAAAATATTTATTGCCGCATCTCCAAAATAACGCAGGAAAAATAGCTGCAGGTTTCCTTGCAGTTTCAGCTGGCGCAGCCGAACCTATTTACATAGGGGTAATTGGATCCGGGATAGTGCTCGCCATAATTTCTTTCCTGTTTTAGGGAAATGCCGTTCTGGTTTCAGCCAACCCGAAAAGTTGACTGAAACCAGAAGCAGAACCAGAATCGGACGAGAACTACTTAGGAGTTCTCACCATTCCTGCCCGTTCACCTCGGGATATGAACTTGGTGGCCATTTTGCGGCTGGCTTCGTCGATCATCTCATCGCCAAACATGACTGCTCCCAACAGGTCCACCTCAGTAGCGGCTTTGTAGGCGTCGAGGATGTCCATTGCTTTGTCGAACTGCTCCTGTGACGGTGAGTACAGTTCATTGATCAAGGTTACCTGGTCTGGATGCAGTGCCCATTTACCGTCATAACCCAAGGTTACGGTCCGATGACAGTAATCCCTGAGGGCATCAAGGTCCCTGATCTTCAAGAACGGGCCGTCGATAACTTGCAGGCCATTTGCCCTTCCTGCCATCAAAATCTTCGAGAACACATAGTGGAAGTGGTCGCCAGGATAATCACTGATTTGCACTCCTCCCGTGAGTATCGGCATCTCCATCGAGGCAGCAAAGTCAGCTGGGCCAAACACTATGGTTTCCAGCCTCGGCGATGCCGCGCAGATCTCTTCGACATTGATCAATCCCTTTGTGGATTCGATCTGGGCTTCAATGCCGATATGGCCCCTTGGAAGCCCAGCATTGATTTCAACCTGCGTTAGCAACAGATCCATAGCGATGACATCGGATGCGCTCTGAACCTTTGGAAGCATTATTTCGTCGAGGCGTTCTCCAGCATTGCCGACGACTTCGATTACATCGGCATATGTCCACCTGGTATCCCAGGCATTCACTCGAACGCACAGGACCCTATCATCCCAATCGAGTTCACGGATTGCTTTGACAACTTGAGCTCTAGCTGCTGGTTTTTCAAGAGGTGCAACCGAGTCTTCAAGATCCAAAAATGACATATCAGCATTGATAGTTGGTGCCTTCTCCAAAAATCTTTGGGAAGACCCTGGTACCGACAAACAAGATCGGCGCGGTAAGTAACGGCTTCGTTCGGACATTTGAGAAATTATAGTGAACTTTCATTAATTTTCCCAGTCCACGATAGACCACGACTGCATTCGGATTTAAAAATTCAGGTCCTGCGGCTGCACCTGCTCGGTTATCAATCTTTTGAATCTCTCCACACGGACCCGATCAGGAACCTGGCCGACGGCTCCAACGAACGATCTAACGAGCTGAAATCCCTCGACATAGCATGTGATATAAGCACGCCAAATAGGATCCGTTAGGAACTCCACCGCTTTTTCAGCCCTAGGACGGGACAAAAGGGCATCTCTCTCAAGACTTTCGACAACCGTGTCCGGAGGCGCACCATCTTGATGAAGATCCCAAGCTGCATTTGCTCGCACCTTTGAAAGCGTCTCAAACGCACCTCTTAATTCTTTCATCTCCTGGTCAGGGTAATTGACTCCCCTCCTGATCATAAGCTCCGAAACTACGCTGAACTCCTCATCGCCCAATGCAATCTCGAGACCAAAATCGGCTAGACCCTCTGCAATCAGACATTGAGGGGTGCCTACCAGAAATATCGATTCTTCCAGCTGCCGCCGTCTTAGGTAAAGATCGGCCTCCTTGCGCGTATGTTCGCTATGATGGCCCGGGTATGCCTCGTGGGCTACCAGATGAGCGAGCGAAGTAGACAGAACCGGCAGATCGGCATTTATAGCAACTCTTGACTTAAGATTTCCCAGATAGTAGTTAAACCCGGACCAGGGCTTTGATTTGACAATCTCGAACTCCAGGCTTTCCCCTTCTGGGAGTCCAAACAAGGCTAGGGTCCGATCCCTTAGAATCTCTTTAAGATCCATCAGGACTGCTTTCAGCAGTTCAGGAGGTACTTCGAACGAGCTCCGATATGCATTCAGCCGTTTACCGAGTGAGCCAACACCCGGTATCCGCCTGTCCAGCACCCCCAAAGCCTCATCTATCTCCTCCGACGAGACTCGCCTTGGCTTCACCCCGTAACAGAGTTCCACCTCCCTCACGTAGTCAACGTTGACTCCTGCCAGCTTTTGAGCTGTAGTCATCAGTCCTACGACCTGGCCCCGAAGCCAGGCAGCTCTCGAAGAATCATAGGCCTGGCCACTGGAGTCCAAAGACTCTCTTGAATCAATCGCGTTGATCAGTTGACGGGCGTTTTCGACAAGTATCTCGGGTTCAACCTTTGCAGAGCCAAGGACCCTGTCCGCTAATTCCCGAGGGCCATAGTAAGCATCAACCAATCCATCAATATGCTTATTTAGTTGCAGACCCAGCGAAATATAGTTTTCTATCAAAGTTGACAACGGTATCGCGCGCCCGTCATTTAATCCGAAGTTTCGCGTCTAGCTGACATGCTCTCTCAAGAATGGAATGAGCCTGTCCCATGCCTGCTTGGATGCCTGGGCATCATAAACTTCGGGCCTTGTATCATTGAAAAAAGCGTGATGGGTCCCCGGATAGATAAAGAACTCCGCTTCTTTCCCCATCGACTTAAGCTGCGATTCCAGTGCCCTAGAGGCTTCAGGCGAGGCCGAGTCATCATGCTCGGCATAATGTCCCTGAATAGCCGCTGTAATACGTTGAAAATCAGGCCCCGGGCTTGGCCAGGACACCACTCCATAGAAAGGTGAGACCGCCGAGACTATATCAGGTCTCTCGGCTGCAAGGACCAGTGCCAGGGCGCCACCCATGCAAAAACCCACAACACCCACGGAAGACCTGCCGCTACGCCTAACAAGTTCGGCGGCGGCACCGCTCATGTCCTTGGCAGCCTGTGGCAGCTCCATGGCCATCATTGTTTTTGCGGCCTCATCCGGCTCCCTAGCAACCGAGCCATGATAGAGGTCTGGTGCCAGCGCATAGATGCCATTAGCCGCGAATCGATCGCACACATCTTTAATATGGTCAACAAGACCCCACCATTCCTGAATCACGACAACTCCTGGAGCCGCCTTTTCAATCGGCGAGGCCAGGTAGCCGGACGAGGAGGTGCCATTGCTTGAAAATTCGATTATTTCTCCCATGGAGGAAAAACTACTCGAACCGCAAAACGTATGCAACGAAAAACAGGACCCTCTTAGGATTTAGTCAAGAAGCAATGCACAAATTTCAACCCAGCATCGGTCCGGCAGATCGTAATATCTCCTGCGGGACCCGCCATCTGGCAATGCGGTCAATGATTTCGGGTGAAAAAGAACTGCCATGGTAAACCACATTTTTAATTTTAATGCCATCAAAATCGATCAAGCGAAGCAATTCGCCTTTCGCGCCAGCCCGTGAAAGGCGTGATTCGAGAGATTCCCGGATCGAAATTGGCACCAATGAATAGTCGCCAGCACTAATCGTAAGAGCGGTGTTCTCGGTCAAATCGATATTGCCTCTAATCAAGGGCAAAGCCTGGGCGTGGACAACTGCAAAACGGGATGAAACCAAGTCGCTGTCCACGACCAGTGAGACTGTCGGGTCCATGCCCAGAATGTCAATCCCCTGATCAGCATCGACCAACCTCATCGGTTGATCGCGGAATCCGCTTCTGAAGGTCATGGTTCCATTGCGTTCGATTCTCAAAGCCGGGAATTCGGCAGCATCAGTATTCCTTGGCAGAGCAGAAAGCTCCCCAACGAGATTCCAAGCCTCTTCTTCGGGAAAGATCGACCCCGCTATTCTGGATGCAAGCGTCCAAATCACTCCGAAGTCTGGATGCCGATCAAGTAACCTCCTTAGGGCCGATATAAGCACCGATTTATCCCCGGCCAATTCAGCGATTACATATGTTGCCTCGAGGGCGAGACTAATAGGATCCTCGCCCTCGATTCGAGCAATATACCTAAGCCGTTCCAGAGGATTCATAACTCGAAATTACCATGCAATTGCCACTTGTTGGCTTATAGGCCTGCTGGCAAGCTATTTGAGAATTCCGCCCTTTGTCATAGCCATCACGTCGAGCGCCCTGTCCACTTCTTCCGGGCTCAGGAGTCCTTCCTCAAGCACGACAGCTCGAAGATCTTTCTTCTCCTTGAGTGACTTTTTGATCACTTTCGCGGCTGCTTCGTAACCAATGTACGGATTCAGGGCCGTGCCGATTGAAGGACTAGACAGTGCATAGCTGAGACATCTTTCCCGGTCGGCCTCGATACCGACTATGCACTTTTCAGCAAGTGCATTTGCCACTGAAGCCAGCAGCGAGATCGACTCGATAAGATTTCTCGCAATTACGGGGAGCATGACATTCAGCTCCAGATTTCCTGCAGATCCGCCAAAGGCGACTGCAGCATCATTTCCGATTACCTGAGCAACAACCTGACATACCGCCTCGGGAACAACAGGATTGACCTTCCCAGGCATTATTGAAGATCCAGGTTGTAGATCAGGTAGGTGAATTTCACCCAAACCGCAACGCGGGCCTGAAGACATCCACCTCAGGTCATTGGCAATTTTGTAAAAAGAGACAGCTATTGTGCGCATAACGCCGGAAGCTTCGACCAGAGCGTCTCTGGCGCTCTGAGCCTCAAAGTGATCGCGTGCTTCCGAGAGAGGAAGATCCGTCAGAGAGACCAGAATCTCGATAGTGCCCCGGGCGAATTCAGCTGGAGCATTGATCCCTGTACCCACAGCCGTTCCTCCAAGGGGCAGTTCCCCTACACGGGCGAGGATCGAATTGACTCTCTCGACACCGTTTTTGACCTGGGATGCGTATCCTGAAAATTCCTGACCCAGCGTCACTGGAGTGGCATCCATTAAATGGGTTCGGCCGGACTTCACCACGTCGCTGAATTCTTCACTTTTAGCCGACAATGCATCCGAAAGATTATTGAGGGCTGGAATTAGTGTATTTTTGAGCAAATTAGTGGCGGCCACATGAATCGCAGAGGGAAAAACGTCGTTCGATGACTGAGATGCGTTGGTGTCATCATTCGGCTTGACCATCCGGCCGAGTGCCTCACCGGCCAGAGTTGAAAGCACTTCGTTCATGTTCATGTTGGATGAAGTCCCGGAACCCGTCTGATACACATCGACAGGAAAATGTTCGTCATAGTCGCCGTTCGCCACTCGCGCCGCTGCCTCAGATATCGCATCTGCAACTGAGGAGTCGATGATCCCCAGTTTCGCATTCTGCTTCGCAGCGGCGCCCTTGATCATGGCCAAAGCCCAAATCAAAGACCTGCTGATCCGCAAACCTGAAATTGGAAAGTTCTCCACAGCCCTTTGTGTTTGAGCCTGCCATTTAGCAGCGCTGGGAACTCGGACTTCACCCATCGAGTCATGCTCGATTCGAAATTCTGTACTTTGAGACATCTGTGATCTCACCTCTCAAAAATCCGCAACCCAAAGAAATAAAACTAGTCAAAATTGAAACAACTAGCTAATTGAATTCACATCCGCGAAACGCATAACGCGATCCATGTAATATCCTGAATTAAATCCAAGCCACACATAATATTTCAGCATTAATTTTTCCACCTCTACCAGCACATTCGCTCCACATTTCGAAAAACTTTCCGAATAACTGGCACGGGCCTTGTTTCGGGTACTAGATTCTTCAACGTCGTGAAACCATTTTGGATGATCTCAAAAGTGAAGTTGAAACCAGCAACTTCACTAAAAAGAAACACCACTCTGGCCTTTCTCATGGTAGGGGCAGTCTCCTTAGCTCAACTTCTTCCAACGGGAGGAGTGGCCAGTGCTCAGACTATCGCAGACGCTCAAGCCCAGGCGGCGGCGATTACGGCAAGGTTGAATTATCTCGGGGGTCAGGTATCAGCCTTGGCAGAGCAATACAACCAGGCACAGCTTTCTCTAGCAAAAGTTAATCAGCAAGTCAAAGACCAGCAATCGCAAATCTCTCAAACCCAGGCACAGATCACATCGATCAAGGCCCAAATCACTCAAGAAGCGATCAATGCTTACGTTACCGGCGGAAATTTACCAGAATTTTCAGCGTTATTAAACGAAAGCCCTACTGAGGCTTCGGTCCGCCAAGAATACTTGAATACTGTCACCAATTCTCAAACGGACTTGATTGCTTCGTATCAAGCGACTACCCAGAATTTGAAGATTCAGCAAAATTCTCTAAAGACTCTCCAGGCGCAGGCAGTGTCCATGGTCAGTAAAGTCAACACTGCCAGGAATGCAGCTCAAGCTGCAGTGGACCAGGAAAAGACACAGCTCAATTCCGTAAATGCCACAATCGCCACACTCGTTAGGCAGCAACAGGAGCAACAGGCCGCAGCCGCCGC
>SCQM01000174.1 GCA_004298555.1 Actinomycetota bacterium
GAATTGGACGAAATCGGGCCACAATTGAAACCCTCCTCGACCACGCGATGAGCCAATCGATAATCGATGAGCGTCCAGCGATCGAGAGCCTGTTCGCCCCCTCCACCTTGGATCTCGAAGCATGACAATTGATATGGCGGCGCATGGAAAGCTCCACATTGCAATTGCCGCCGATCACAACGGGGTGGCCATGAAGTCCCGGCTGATTGAATTTCTCTCCGGGCTTGGCCATTCGCTTGATGACCTGGGAACCAATGGACCTGAAGTCGTCGACTACCCGTATCTGTGTCTTGCTGTCTGTCGTGAGGTTGCGGCCGGCCGGGCAGACCGTGGCATTGTCATAGGCGGAAGCGGCTTGGGAGAAACAATCGCCTGCAACAAGATTCATGGCATTCGGGCCGGGCTGTGCCGAACGGCATTCGATGTCGAAATATCAAGGGGCAATAACGATTCAAATGTCCTGGTCCTTGCAGCCAAGGTCATATCGAATAAGCTTTCCGAGGAGCTTGCGCAAGCGTGGCTCACGCTCCCTTTCAAAGGGGGCGTGCACCAGCAGCGCCTGGAACAGATAGCCAGGCTGGAACAGGGCCAGGAACTTCTTTGATCTCGACTCTCAATTGTTCGCAAGTGCCGCGTCAAATTGAATCGAGAAACTCCAAGATCCGAGGAGGCGCAGTCTCCTCAGTTTGTTGGCTCACCGGCACGTCCCAGTACTGCGACTCGGGGAGACATTCTTCTAGATAACGCGCTGCTGAAGTTGCATGTGATTGGTCCTGACCGGGAACTACGAGTGCAGGAATATCGAGCTGCATAAGATCCTCGGGTTCGGGGCCTGGGACAGCGTCACGGTTGAAAAGAGCCCTGGCCATGCCGCCCATGATCGTCAGATAGCGTTCTGTATTTGTCTGGGCGTACGACTCGGCAAATGATTGGTCGCGCCTAATCACAGTGACCCAGGGCCCGACCCGTGGATCACTGGAAAAACTCTTGTCATGGCTCTTAGCGAGCCGCACCACCTCATCCAGTCCGTTCTCAACCACATAGGACATGTGCTGATAAAGACGGGCGTGCTGATTCATGCGGTATTTCGGTCCCCCTGCGGGTGAAAACAATACCATGCTGAGCACAATTTCCGGGTTTGAAACCGCGAGCGTGGCTGCTGACGAGCAGCCTACGCATCCGCCCATAAGGTGCGCCTGCGCAAGGCCCAAGTGATCCAGCAACCCCTTGCCCTGGCGGGCATAGTCATCCCAGCTAATCCGCTCGACCCTTCCGCCGGATGAGCCGGATTCCCGGCGATCAAAGATGATGCAGGTGTAGCGCGTACTCAAGTGATCCAAAAGGTTGAGACGGCGGTAAATCGAAAATGTCCGCCAGTTGTCCAAAGCTGAGTCGAATCCCCCCGGCGAAAACATGAGCACGGGCGGTCCCGTGCCGATCACCTCATACCGGGTATAAATCCCATCAATAACTGCCGATTCCATCGCAAAATCCTCCAAATGGCCAATTACCTCAAGTCTCCCACTGTCCAGTCCCAGAATTTAGAGCTGATTAATCAGGGCTGTCCGGAATTTGAAAACGCAAAGCAAACATTCAGGCCTACCACTTCATTATGCTGCGCCCAGAGTAAAGATCGTAGCTCATGTAGACTGCTCGCATGGTCTAAATGCCAGCTGCCAGATGCCTTGCCAGCGGATTCCGATTTAGTGATGCTTTGCGATCAGTATGAATCCTCGACTTTTTCCATTCACTCAAAAAGCCTGTACCCATCACCTCTGGCAATGTCATGACTTTTACAGCAATTTGCAGCTCAAGTCCTTTCCGGAACTCGTTGGCACCCAACCCGGGCCGAATTATTGACAACTTAAAGCGCGGCCGGCGTTACTCTTTTTTCAGCGTCATTGCTCTGCAACCATCGACTCATCTCAATCCTGTCGACCCCCAAGCGCAAATTTTGTGTTAATTTGAGAGCAGATCTCATCCCGACGGCTGGCGGCGACAAAATTTAGAGCAGGTGTCTCCGGCTGCCTGAGACTGGCCAAGCGCAGCAGCCCACGGTCATATGAGCCAAAGGAAACGGTTAACTGACATGAATGCTGGCGAACATATTTTCAGCCCGATTCGACGAATCGTGACAGGTCACGATGAGTCAGGAAAATCCATAGTGGTTCTAGATGGAGAGGCTGCCAACTACCGGCAGCTTGAACAGCGGCGTTCAACCCTCATGTGGGCTACCAAAGAGGTGCCCGCAGACTTTCTAGACGCCGAGGATGCAGGACAGTGGACGCTTGGGACGCCACCTCCTCCGGGAGGAACGCGCTTTTGCATAATCGAAAGTGCACCAGGAGCCAGCTATAGCGCCATGCACCGGACGGACACGATCGACTACGTGATTTGCCTTAAAGGCGAGATAACGATGGATCTTGACAACTCCAGCGTCGTAATGAAAGCTGGTGATGTTCTCATCCAGCTTGGAACCAATCACGGTTGGCGAAATCACACAGACGAACCAGCCTCGGTTGCATTCGTCTTAGTCGATGGAAAACCAAAATTCCCGCCGATGCTTCCTGCCCCGCGCACCTAGGAATCGATTTCAAGAGTTATGGAACTCGGATCAGCGCTGGAGAAACCTAATGCAAACTGAGCGTTCCCTGTTAGAACTACATTTTCGATGCCATGGGAACAGTCAGCATCAGATGCCGGACTGCTTGCGCTGACTAGCTGCAGATGCTTTATACCAGCCATCCCCGTCGGAAAACTTGAACCGTACGAAACTTGGCGCCAGACGTCAATCGGATGAAACATCCTTTTACAGCAAATGCCAAGATTCCCCCCAGGCCTCAAGCCAAAATACACAGTCCGTATCCGCCTGCTTGCATTTCGTAGCCGCCCATCTGCCAATGACCTCGAGAGCCTGCCAAACCGTTGAGGCAGATTATGAGCTATATTTAGGGCAACGGCCCCGTAATGCAATCAAATCAGCCTGCTACTGCATTGAGTGAACACCGGTGGCTGCGAATTGACAACCCGTTGGAGCTGCGAGTTGGAGATGGTGCTTTGCTTAACCTCGATGATACCTGGATATGGGATTTTTGGATTGCCGATACCGGCAAGGAATACCATATCTATTTCTTGAAAGCCTCGAAGGAGTATCGAGACCCCCTCACTCGACACGATCTCATTCGAAACCCTGATCGTAGGCAGAAAAGAAGCTCAATTGGCCATGCCGTCTCGAAGGACTTGATCTCGTGGGAGCTGCTTCCTGACGCTTTGCACCACGGCGAACCTGGCACCTTCGATGACCTGGCGACCTGGACCGGTTCAGTTTTGCAGGGTCCAGACGAGATCTGGTACATGTTCTATACCGGCATTTCCTCTGAAAGCGAAGGCAAACTCGAGCGTATCGGACTAGCCACCTCAGATGATCTCTATAGCTGGGAAAAAAGGCAGGATCTTTCAATTCTGTCAGCTGACCACCGATGGTACGAAAAACTCGGTGACTCATCCTGGCCAAATGAAACCTGGAGAGACCCCTGGGTCTTCCGGGATCCCGACGGCGATGGATGGCACATGTACATTACTGCTCGATCGCGCGACGGATCGGTGGATGACCGTGGAGTCATAGGCCATGCACATTCCGAGAACCTGCTTG
>SCQM01000175.1 GCA_004298555.1 Actinomycetota bacterium
AGTGAGTAAGCGGCCGTGGAGGCATCGCCGATCATGCCTGCGAAAAGATTTGGTATCCCATATGAGTCAAATTTTGTTGATAAGCCGGTGTCGCGATTGTCATAGCGAATAACGAAAAAACCTGCGTCCGCTAGTTCCGCGCAAACCTCCTCCGGCCATGCAATCATCTGGACGCCTAAACCCATTATCAATAGAAGCGATGGGGATTTTGGATCTCCAAAGGTATCAAACTCAATTTCGATACCGTTTGCCTGTGCCGTTGCCATGGATAAACCTTCCTGACTAGACCTCAAAGCCCGTCTACCAAACTAATTCGATATAGGACCATCGGCAAGGTGCAAATGAACGGCAATTCCACCTAATTGATCGCCGGGCAAAACGTTCTCGCCGCGGGTGCTAAGGAGGGATGAACATACGTTAGAGGTCCTTGGTCCACCAGATCAAGCGGGTGGTCGGCTCCTCGGGAGGTTGCTGCAGGAGAAATTCTTTTATCTGCGCATCCATCGACGGACTCAGACATACTCTCTCACGAATGGACTCCACCATTTCTTCATTTACAGGACGCGCGAGATACGCGTTCCTGGGAAAGGTCAGTGACTGAGCCTTGATGCCCAGACTCTCTATGATCTTTAGCAGCTGGCCGCCTGTTGGTCCTCGTGGACGATCGATATTCCAAAAGTGTTTCCATGCCCCGTTTGCATTTGAATGGGGATGGCTCTCATGAATCTCAATTACTACCCCAGTCATCGCGGCATCATTTAGCCGGAGTATGAATTCGCAAGGATCGGGAACGTTATACATAACATTTGCACAGACGACGACTCCGGCGCGGCCTGCCGTATCAGCTACTTCCAACCATGAGCCATGCACCAGCCGAAGATTTACACCGGTCTTATCCAACTGGGAAAATCGTTGCCTGAACGCATCAAGCATCTCCTGGGACACGTCTACAGCCGTCAGCGAAACCAACTCATCCAAAAGAAGCAGGGATATTCCTCCTGCTCCACAACCTACGTCAAGAACACTTTTTGCGGCCAAACCAGAGGGCAAAGAAAGCAACTCCCTAATCTTGGCTATGGTGGGAGAAGTAGCGCGAATATCTGAAGGGGCAAAACTTTCAGGCCGCAGCCTCCAGGGAGAAGCAATGGCCTGACTTAGAATATCTTCAGGTATCGCCCAACTCTCGAGCAAACGCTGCCACTCCTGGCACAAGACTCGACTGTCCATAGTTGACGCCCTCCCCTCCCTAAACCTATCAGATTCCCACAAGACAGTAGCTCCAGGTGCTGGCTCTTCCATGGGATGACTTTATCGTGCCGCCAAGCACAAGATGACGGTAAAGGCTTCGTCCCATGTCCAGCCCGACTTCAGCTCCCTTTCAGAAGTGGAGGCTTCGATCTCCGGCCAGGTCCGGCTGGGACGAAAGCGGATCCGGCCTGCTCTGGGTACCAGCACTTCGCCCCATCTGCAATTGAGCTCTCGGACTAAGAGGTCGCCAATGTGGAAGCCTTCGTTGCATCCGGCCTTGCTCCAGGTGGGCTTTCTATGAGATCCGTTCCACTCCAGTTGCGAAAGGCTCGGTCCGGGTCACGCAAGGCTTGCTCGCCGCGCCGATGAGGATCCATCTCTAAGCCAGGGATTGAGGCTTTGTTCTTGGGCCAATTTCCGAGCACGGATGAGGCAGATGATCTTTCGGAAACGGCCAGGCTTCCCGTAGTTTCTCTGTACGAGACCCAGTTTGTAGACAAAACGCGCATCTGAACAGGCAAGTTCTCCTCATTTTCTTGGTTCCGGTACAGCCTCTGGCGAATGCTCTCAAGCTATCTTCAGGGTGTGACTCCCCTGGCATGCTTTGCCGTTAGAACTAACTTTCTCCGTTTTCGCGAAGTGGTTTGCCGCACAGATCGATCAAGCAGTCGGCCTGCCTTCATATCTGATCCAGCAGACGTGATTTCGCCGATTCATATTCATCCTGCGTGATCGATCCGGCTTGCATGAGATGGGCAAGCTTGGTCAACTCGTCAATCGGAGAATATGCCTTCGTAACTCCACGTACTGACGAACGGCGTGAAATCTGAGAGGTAACAAGCCTCACAATGCGTTCCGGCCTGCGCACATACTGGAAAATCGCCTTCCCGTGTTCACCAGAATGATCAACTTCTACAGAACCGTAGCCAAGTATCCGGTTGGACAGTTTCTGATTGAACGACAGATTTGAAATCTGAGGTATCGGAATTTCTTGGGCACGACGTCCTAGAACCCCGCTTACATAGATCAGCCTCTCGTTTGAAACGATCAGCCGGGACGCTTTGTATTTTGCAGTCCGAAAGGCCAACCGCCCGGAAAGGACCGCACACAAAGCCAGCGGGAACAGGAGCGTCCAGGACGGCAGAAAAGAAAGGTAAATAATTCCCAAAACAGTCACAGCCAAAATCAAGACGACCTGGACAACCGGAACCATCAGCATGCTCCAGTGAGGCTTCTGATCAATTACCAGATCCTCATCTTCATTTAGCTCGAACCGCCATAGCGCCATCGCCCAATGATACCTGATATTAGCGAGAGGGTTACTTAGGCAAGCTTGGCGGCAATCGAGCCAGCACTCGCCAATGCCGACCCATCAGCACCCGTAGTGACTGGCATGTATGTCCTGTTCTTTTGAGCCTCTTCGACCAAATCGCCAAGCAGTTTTCCGAAGGCTATCGCCGGAGAAATGAAGAGGTATTTCGAGAGCGAACCGGGAATAGTGTTAACCTCGCTGACGTAGACCTCATCGTGGCCGTTGGAGAGAAAATCAATCCTGGCAATACCCCGCAAAGGCAGGATATCGGCAACTATCCGAGCATAGTCCCTCACAGAATCTGCGAGGCTCTCAGAAATGACCGCCGGCAGCTCCCGTGGAGCAGCCACCATCCCTTCTCCGCCAACATACTTGTCCACATAACTAAGAATTTCTGAACTTGACCCCGCCCGAATCGGCTTTTCGATAGCCGACAGCTCGACTTCCGGATAGCTTCTGACGGCGATCTGAAGGTCGAAAAGCTCCGGCCGGAAAGGTTCGATCACGGCGCCCTGGCGCAGATGGACATTCGATCTGAGCCTTGCCAACGCAGTGTCGAAATCCGCCACTATATCGATTCCAATGGAGGACCCACCATACCTTGGCTTGACGATATAGGGACCCTCAAATCCCGGATGGCCGATAGTTGCGCTCAGAAGTTTCCGCGGCAGCGTTGGCACCCCGTGCGCCAAAAGAAGTCCACCGAATGCCAGCTTATCCATGCCAAGAGACGCACCCTTGGATCCTGGACCAGTGTAAGCGATCCCGGCGAGGTCAAGCAATGCCTGCAAAGAACCGTCTTCGCCTGCACCGCCATGCAGACAAACCATGACAACATCCACTTCTATTTCACGCGATTTTGAAAAGATGCCTCCGCCAACGGCGGTGAATCCTGAATCCAGATTGAATGAGATCCGCCTGGCACCTGAAGGAACTCCTCCCGAGAAGTCTTTTGCCTCCAGGGAAGTGTCGGTTTGAAAAAACTCACCGGTCTTTGCCCAGTAAATGGCTGCGACCTCATGAGAGGTGTCTGCCAGGCCCCTGACAGCCTGAAGACCGGTCAAAATACTTACATCATGCTCCGGCGAAACTCCACCAAAAAGGACTCCGACTTTGGCCATCTGCTCTTCAATCTCCAATTCTTTTGATCAAAATCCTTTCAACCGCTAAAAAGATTAGCTGCAAGACTGCTCCAATAAAAACGTTCGAAGAGAGTAATTTCTTAGAGAAAATGGTCAGGGAGATCGTTCTCGTAAAGCACTGAATCTCCCGATACAAGATGCTCTTTAACCCATTTGACTGCCTGTTTACGGCTCTTGGTCAACACCACGTTGGGATTGAATCCCTCCCCATTCGCGTTTTCGATACCCTTTAACAAAGCACGCCGGTTGGTATAGCCAACAATAACAATATCTGTGGCAATCCTGGCAGCGGCACGCCCAAAAAAGGAATTCTCCTCGAACTGCTTCTTTCCAAGCTCGATCATCCCCGGAGTGACCACAACAGCGCGGGATGAAACTGTCTTGCGGCGTTCCAAGGCACCTAGGGCGAGCCTTGAGCCGGCAGGATTCGAATTGTAGGTGTCATCAAGAACCGTTATGCCCGCGGGGTTGACGGAAACGTTCAACCGGTTCTTGGCAACCGGCAGAGTAACCAGCCTTTCCGCAATGCTTGACTCCGGTACACCAAGCACAAGGCTCACAGCCACTGCGGCGGCAATGTTGGTTCTTGAGACATCAAGAAATGGCATGGCACACAATCGCTTCTGGCCAACATAGATGACAAGATTTCCCTCGTCGTCATCCCTCACGGCCACATCCGCGTTCATGTCGTTACCCGAAACCATCCATAGGGTTTTCCCCTCTGCGCTCAATCTTCGAGACAAAGAGTTCAAGTGATGATTATCCGCATTCAGCACAACCACAGATGCATCCCTGGTTATTTCAGACTTGGCCTCGACGATCTCATCCTCGCTGCCGAACCGTTCAAGGTGCACCGGGCCGATCGAGGTGATCACGGAGATCTCCGGTGGTATCCAGCTGCAAAGATCAGCAATCTCGCCCTTCTTGAACGTGCCCATCTCGGCTATCAGCACTTCAGTTCCCGGTGACAACCCCTCGT
>SCQM01000176.1 GCA_004298555.1 Actinomycetota bacterium
CTGAATCCAATTACATTTGGAGCCGTACGGGATACAAAGGGAAATATGTACCGGGCAAGAAATGGCCCAAGCACAAGAGATCCCCAAAGGCCAAAGATCACGCTTGGGATTCCGGCCAGAATTTCAAGAAACAGTCCTATGGTCTGAGAAATTCTGTTAGGAAGTTTCTCAACGATGACAAGCGCTGCACCGATCGATATCGGTATGGCAATGATAAGAGCGAGCGCCGAGGATTCGATGGTTCCGACGATGAGCGGCAGAGCTCCATAGCTTGCTCCTGCCGGGTGAGAGACACCACTGGTCGTGACAGGATCGACGTAGAAGTTGCCTGGTCGCCATTGGCTATGAATGAGAAATCCAAGGCCATTGAATTTGATAGCAGGCAGAGCTTCTACAAAAAGAATGATGGTGGTCAATATGAGAGCCGCAACTGGTATCAGAGCCATCACTCCGGAAATCCCCTTCATGGATAGGAATTTTCGCACTGTCCTTACGCTATGTTTGCGCTGAACTGCAATCGATTGGTTCATTCGATTTCCTGTGCTATCTCTGTAGTTTTGGGGGAGATGGAAGACGCCGGGACAAGGAATTCGATCCATGTCCCGGCGGTGCAATTATTTGATTTTCGCGATCTGAGCAAGTGAAAGTGCCGCGACCGAAGATGGAAGTGGCTGGAAGTTGACCTGGTCGATATAGCTTGGGGCGTTTCCGTATTGCGGGTCGATAGCCCATGCTAGAAGGGCACGGATAGCCTGGGCTTTGTCGGCGGCTGGCTGCTCTGAGTTAACAATCGCGTACTCATAGTTGATGATCGGGTAGCCGTTCGGGTCAGGCCCGTAGACCAGCGACAGTGCCTCAGAAGCCGGAGTCTTGGAAACGAGGCTGGCTGCCTCTGCTCCAATCGTTTGAGGATTGGGCAGCAGATAGTTTCCTGCGGCGTTGCCTAAGGCAGCTTCACCTAATTTTGCCGAGTCAGTCTGCGCCTTGAAAGAGACTCCGATGTATGCGACACAACCCACAGTCGTCTGGCAGGCGGAAACCATTCCGCCGTTGCCATTCTCACCAAGGGCGCTGGGTACTGATGGAAACGCGACGGTCGTTCCGAACTGCGGCCCGTTTGCGCTGCCCCATCCATTTGGATCAGCCTTGCTCAGGTACTGGGTAAAGATAAAGGTGTCACCTGATCCATCAGAACGGTGAAGGGGAACAATCTTAAGGTTGGGCAGCTTCACACCGGGGTTGATAGCGCTAATTGCGCTGTTGTCCCAGTTGGTGATCTTCCCCTCGTAAATGCTGGCAAGAATTTGCCCATTTAGCTTGAGATTGCCAGTTATTCCAGGGATGTTGTAGTTGACCATTTGGGCAGAAATTGCCAAAGGAATGTTCAACAGGCTCGGTGTCTTCGTAGTCTGGCTCGAAGAAAGGTAGGCATCTGAGGCGCCGATGTCAACAGTTCCGCCAGCTGCGCCGCTTATTCCCGCTCCAGAGCCGCCCCCGGATGGAGTGACCTTGATGTTTGAATACTGTTTCTCGTATGCCGGCGCCCAAATATTGAAGAGCGGCTGAAGCAGCGTGCTGCCCGCTTCAGAAAGCGAGACATTCGTAGCAGGTGGAGTTTCCAGGCTGGCAAATGTCGGCGTTTTCGAGGCGGATGAGGATGTGGAAGCTGCTCCAGGATCCGAGGACGTAGTTGATGATGAATTTGCGCTTCCGCAGGCGGCAAGCGTCAATCCGACGATTCCTGCCAAGGCAGCAAGGGTCGCATATTTTGTATTATTCGGCATCACGCCGATCCTCCTAATGTTTGGGATTTATAGGTTTTTGTTGAAGGTGTTATCCCATGCGTCCTGAGACATACTGCTGCGTCTCAGGCTGGGAAGCGTCCTCGAAGAGTTTCTTCGTAGGGCCGTATTCTTTGAGCTGCCCTTCAAAGAAGAAGGCAGTGTTGTGGGAGATTCTTCTTGCCTGTGCCAGATTGTGAGTGACCACGATAAATGTGATGGCCGGTGAAAGGCTTACGATGAGATTTTCCACAGCCTCGATAGAGACTGGATCCAATGCTGATGTTGGTTCGTCCAGCAGCAGGACGTCAGGGCCTATTGCCAGAACCCGCGCTAAACAAAGCAGCTGCTGCTGCCCGCCTGAAAGTCGAAAAGGTGAATCATGTAGGCGGCCCTCTACTGCATGCCACAGGCCAACTTCCTCGAGCCTCATTCGCGCTATTTCCCTGAGCTGCGACTTCTTTGCAATGCGATGTGCCCTTACCCCAGCCACAACGTTTTGTTCGATCGACATGGGAAACGGATTGGCCCGCTGGAAGAGCATGCCGACTTTGCGCCTCAACGCCAAAAGATCTATGTCAGGCCTCCAGATGCTTTCCGAATTGAAGAGTACGTCACCAGTTCGCCGGTAGCCTTTTACGTCGTCATTCATTCTGTTCAGACTTCTCAGGAAGGTGGTTTTGCCAGAACCTGAGGGACCGATCAACGCAGTAATGGTCCCTCTTGGGACAGAAAGGCTTATGTCTGAAAGGACTGTCTTCTGTCCAAAACCGAGCGTAAGGTTATTCGTGGAGATAATGAGGTCGGGGGAACCATTATTTTTGCTATTCGTCAAAAAGGCCCCTGAGTCGAGGTCCTCGAACATGAACTCGTTGACATCGTCTTTCTGTTCGATCATTAGTCTTCGCTTCCTAAAACGTTTTCGCCAACAATGTTTTGGGTGAGTGATTTATCAGTACAGTTTCAAGGTAATTTCGCCTGGTTAATAGTTGGTGAACTTCGGGTGGCTGCTAAAGGAATTCTTTGTAAATTTTCATGTGAGGCAAGCTGTTGGGTTTGGGACTGATTTTTTGTTGTCCTCCCAAGAAGGCTTCGGAATTCGGTGACGAAGCTCTTTGCCCGACTTTCCCGGCAAATACAAATTTGACGCTTGGCACGGTTGATGACCAGTTCCTGGGATCGAGAAGCTGTCTGATGAAACAAGCAGATTTATCCGATCCGAGGCAGTCGGCAAGTCGGCAGTTTCGCGTGTCCGGGTAGGGTTTCGAATATGGCATCGACAATTCATATCGATTATGCTGCGCTTCATGCATGCGAGGTTCACCTGATCAGTGATGTTGAAGGCTCCCATCAGCATCATTCGGGCAGAAGAGTTTCGATTGTAGAGCTCGGATCAGATGGGCTTGTAGGGTTCGGTGAGGTCGTTGGGCTCGATCTGCCGAATTACTCGTCTGAATGGTCGCGTGGCAGTGATTATTTATTGCGCAGGCTTATTCTTCCGGAGATAATTGAACGACGCCAGGTTGGATTTCATTCTCTCGACTGGCTGGTTGGTAACGGCGCTTCCCGCTTTGCACTGGAGTGTGCCATTTTGGACCTCTTGGCGAAGCGTGCGGGGAAAGGCATAACCGATTATCTTGCGGTGCTATTTGAATCGGATTCTTATCTCCCCAGCCGCAAGCTGAGCTTTGGCGTTTCGATTGGCACTTTGAGTGGCTACGCCAGCGCCTTAAGTGAAATAGAACGTGCCTCTCGTCAAGGCGTACGGAGAATCAAACTTAAGGTGAACAAGAATCGGGCGCTCGAGTTCATCGACAAAGCTTTCGACTTTGATCCTTTGGAGGTTGTGCTGGACTTCAACGGGTCCCTTTCGCCAGATGATCTGGGATTGATGAGAGAACTCGAGAATAGGGGATTGTCTTTTGTTGAGGAGCCGACCAGCAATTTGGGGTTGATTGGCTATGGCGAGCTTTCACGGTCTTTTGATATTCGTATTTTTTTGGATGAAACAGCTTCGTCGCAAGCCGTTGTCAATGATTTGCCTTACTTCGCAGATGGCCTGGGATTTGTGGTTAAGCCTTATCGATTCGGCTCACTGTTCTCGCTGCACAGAGCATTGGAGGTCCTGGCGGAGCACGGTATAGCGTGCTATGCCGGAGGGATGTTTGAAGCATCGATTGGACGGCGGTTCCTCCTCGCTTTTGCCTCGCACCGCTGCTTTACCGAGACCGGCGATATGGCACCTTCAGGCTGGTATTATGATCGTGATCTCGGACCCCCGGTAATTCCTGGCGAGGGTGAGAATTTCTTGAGTCCCCAATTTGAATTTGGAACTGACGTAGCTGCCATTGAGGGTCATTCCTGCACAAATGAGTGCATCACGCTAATGTGAGGCGGACCGTATGCCCTATAGGGCAAGCCCCTTCCATCCAGTATTTCCACAATCATGAGAGGTTTATCTGTTTAGTGAAAACATAATCAGGCAGTGATGATATATTCTTGCACAACCCCAGTTTTGGGGCTAGTTGGAAGCAATTTATAAACTTGTGGCAGTCAGGTCACGATTGAAGGATACAGATCGGGGTTGTGGGGATTAGTTGGGCTTTTGTGGCTGCCTTGATGGCGGTTTTGCAATTGACTTTTTTGACAGTTCCAGGTCAGTATTTATTGGTTTGGATTT
>SCQM01000177.1 GCA_004298555.1 Actinomycetota bacterium
TCGCGGGGCCTAAAGGCGCGAGCAGGAAGAATAGCAACTCCATAATGAGCGGCCATTTCGGCATAAGTGGCGTTGATCTCCGGTTCATAGCGGTTGGAGCGGGTCACGCCTGAACGGAGATTGTCCGGAATCAGGAGCTGCGGTGTGCCCCCAAGGAATTCAAAGGTCCTCACATGGGCATCTATCCAGTACATGAGCTCTTGAGATGGTATAGCTTCCGCATAGAGCAGGTTGCTGACTCCCAACACAGCCACGAACAGTTCCGCTTCGGTGGCTATCTCGGCGAGCTTTTGGTCATAGATGGGCACTTTGCCGCCGGAGAAGTCGACATAAAGTCTCTCTCCGGCCTTGTGGTTCTGACGCATCACCACATCTACTTTTGATGCGAAACGCTTGTAGTGCTCACAGAACTGCGAATAGCCGTAACCATCGGGGAAGGCCTGTCTGTACTCGTACCAGAGCAGCATCAAAGTGACATGCGGACGGCGCAGCTCGAGGTGGACCTTGGCCCAGTCCGGCATCGGACGTTCCTGGGTTGGTCCGGTCTGAGAACCAAAGAGTAGTGACTCCAAGGAGTCGTCATCGAGATCGCTGGGAAGCGGCCACGAAAGGCCGGCATTTCTTGCCCGTCTGACATAATCTCCAACGGTGGTAGTTGGAATTTGCAGTGAACTGCTTATCTGGCGCAGAGAGAGCCTCTCCCCGAGACTCAGTCTTATCACCTCACGAATCTTGCGCATAGCCGTATGGGGACGAGGCACTGGCTTCTCCTTGAACAAATACTGATGTTCAAAAAGATTGCCTTACCCACCACGCTTACGTCAGCGACAATGATCCCCGAATTTCAGCTGTACGGAAACTCCGGAATCGGTGTACGGAAACTCCGGAATCGGTGTACGGAATGCATCGGAACAGGTGTACGAAAACGTCCGGAATACTCAGGAAGGTCAATACTCAGTAGGCGAGAGTGGGAAAGAGTCGCGTCAGTCAAACGCATTTGTTTAGACTTGCAGTGGAGGTATCTCAGTGCCTTCGACTTAAAGCAGGTTGCGAGGTCACTTGGTAAAACCCTTTTGTTTATCGTGATGGTGGAAGATTGGCTTGTATTTAGGCCGATCAGAATTTCGGGGCCGTACTGCGTTTTGTAGTTTATGAGGATTAGGCGGCAGCCACGAGGTGCCACTGGCATTTATCATAACAAAGGTTCGAAACTGCCGGAATGTTTGATTGCGAAACTAATCATTTTCAATTCTTATCTAGTCAAATTTCTTGTCGTGCATTACGTCGATTATTGATTTCCCGTCCTTAACCGATTTTGCCATTTCAGATTCTTTATCAATAATTCGCTTTGCGAGACTTACTACTTCGTCGATATGTGCTCTTGGCACGAAGGTGATGCCCGTCGGATCAGCTATGACATAATCTCCTGCCGCTACCGCTATTCCACTTACAAAAATAGGCTCTCCGAATGATTCTTCTACAATTCTCCCTCGGGCTGTTCTCGGGGTAGTTCCTTTTGCGAACACAGGAAATTGTAGCTCAATTGCCTCTTGGACATCACGACAGGCACCGTCTAAAACTACTCCTGCCACCTGTTGTTGCACTGCAGCCAACGAGAGTAGCCCTCCCCAACAGGACACATCTAGGCGTCCTCCGTTGTCTATCACAATCACATCGCCGGGATCTGCTGACATGATGGCCCTCGTACAAAGATGAGGCCTGGGCATATCATCTGTGCGTGGCACGATGTGCACAGTGATGACTCTGCCAGCGATTCGGTTTAGCGCACCAGTTCGAGAGGAAATGCCATCAGCGACTCCAGATATTCCAAGTCTGTCCAGAGCATCCGAAGCTGCGCAAGAGTCGATTCCGAGTAACGTGGAATGAAGATCTGAGTTGGGAAGAGTCATTTTCTATATCCGTAGATGTCAAAACTTAGCTCTCCCGCTTCCATACGGATTCTATGTTCGGCTTCTTTTGTTACTCTAATTTTCGAGGCAGCAATTACTTGATTAATATCCGAAGCAGGAATTGCTACCACTCCGTCACTATCCAGAATAATTGCATCTCCTGGGTGAATATATGTGCCAGCTACGGTAACCGGTACGTCGATGCCGAGTGTGAGGTTCTTTGTGGTTCCTCTGATTCTTATAAAGCGTGCCCAAACGGGAAGTCCAATCGACTTTAGCTCTTCGATATCTCTGACAGCAGCATCCACAAGAACCGCAGCTACCTTTCTAGCATAAGCTTGTACCGCCATCAGTTCACCAAATAATGCGACTGGCGTTGGTTCAGGCATCGTGAGTATCAATACATCACCCGGTTGCACGTGGGCCATTATTTCATGGACTGCACGGTTATCGTTCTGGCCACAGTAGGCAATTCTGGCTGGGCCAGCAGCCCGTGAACCAGGTACGATCTGACGGAATTCTGCATCAACTAGGCCTATACCTCCAGCTGCTTCATGTACTGTGGCTGTACCGAATCCGGCTAGCTGCATGTACACATTTTCTGTGGACTGAAATGCACTGCCGTTAGTACTCACTATCTGCTCCTACGGTTTGTAGGTGGGACGTTTTCTTCAGGTGGCTGCTACTGGGCCCGATGGTTGGGATTGAACGGTCTGTTCTGACTTTCAAATCGTCCAAGCAGAGGCATCTACTGGCACTAATGCTTTCCGAAAGGAACAATTTTGAGATAAAGATTAGCTTGGATGAAGTGCGTAAAGACTTTGCCATGGTCGTGAGGTTAAACAACTTCCCCCTCCTCACAGTCGCGCTGATATTCGCTAGCTATATAGTCTATAATCTATTTGAATCGAAAGCAAGCATGGTTTTATATCAGTTAAACCAGTGATTTTGGTTGGATTGACTGATATGTGGTTTGGCCCCGTGTGACCATGTATCTAGGTGGATTGCGCGAGTCCTGTTTCGATTGAAGCTTTTGATGCCTCTAGATGTGCTCTAGTCAGGTGTGAAAGTTCGTCAGCATTACGGCGTCTCAGGGCGTTCACTATCTCCATGTGTTCTAAATAAGCAACTGCAGTGTCTTGCTCAGAACCCATCAATATCAACCTATACCTCGTGGCTCGATCGTGTAGCGAGTCGAGAATCCGCACCAGTACTATGTTTCCCGATGCGCGGTAAATTGCGCTGTGGAATTTTCTATTCAGGGCAATGCGCCCACTAGCGTCTCCAGGTCTTTGTTCGATCATCAGGCCTAGTTGATCGATCTCTTCGTCACTTATCCGATTGGCAGCGAGCTTTGTTGCTAGAGGGTCTAGCTCGAAACGAACTACATATATTTCTTCAAGTTCACGTTTTGATAGAGCTGCTACAATGACTCTATGGTGAGCTCTAATGCTCAGCAGCTCTTCTGCCTGGAGACGACTAAGTGCTTCGCGCATCGGGGTAGTGGATACACCAAGTGTTTTAGCCAGCACTCCTTGGTCAAGCTCGGTTTTAGGGGCTAGTTTCCCGGACAAAATCCAATGCCGAATCTGTTCATAGGCAAATTCGACCTTAGTCATCCCCCCAAGTGTGGCCCGCGAAGATACTTCTATCTCCAATTCATCAAGCTGGGAAGAACTCATGGTCCGAGCATAACGCATTTCGCGATATTCTGCCGCCACATGTTTTCTACTGGGGCTTGTCTTGCATGGGATGAACCTCATGGTTACTGAAAATGACTATGACCTATCCTAGTTGAAAAATAAAACTGTCTCGATAACTGCTGATGTGTGGACTGACAGATGAATTGCCAAGTTGTGACTTGCAGCTGAGGTAAACTGATTATAGACTATAAAGTTGAGAAGCATCGTGAGGTGGAGAAGATTTACCTCACAACTGAGAGAGGAATCGCTCTGGTCAAGAACCTTTCAGAGGAGCACGGTACCCGACGATTGGATGATGTGACAAGTGCATTTATGCATTTAATTGGAATTTCCAAACATCAATGCTGAAGTTCCGACGGCAGTAAATGGCGTTTTTCAATCGTAGGGCTGTTAGCTAAGCAAAAGCAAGGATTGTTCGTTTAGGGGCATTTGTCGATTTTCAGTGTTTCAGGTTCGGTATCGGAGGGGGGAGCAACATGCTAAGTGCTGAAATGAACGAGAGGCTTACCAGGGTTGGACCAGGTACGCCAGCTGGAAACCTGCTGCGCCGCTATTGGCAGCCAGTTTGCACTGCAGTTGAACTAACGCAAGAGAAGCCTACCAAGGCAATCAAGGTTATGGATGAGGAACTGGTAATTTACCGTGAGAAGTCTGGGGTGTATGGATGCCTGGAGGAAAGATGCGCCCATAGGGGGTGCTCTCTTGCCTATGGATTCATCGAGGAGGATGGGTTGCGTTGTCCGTATCACGGCTGGAAGTATGCCTCAGACGGCAAATGTCTGGAACAACCTTTCGAAGGTAAAAATTCTCATTATAAGGATAAGGTTCGTCAGAAGTCTTATCCGGTTGAGCGACTTGGAGGGCTACTCTTTATTTACATGGGTCCTGATCCCGCGCCACTACTTCCTCGCTGGGATGTTTTGGTTCGTGAGGACGGAAGGCACGAGTTGGCAGTGCACCCGGTTTTGAATTGCAACTGGTTTCAAGCACAAGAGAATTCTGTAGATACGGTGCACACCCAGTATTTACACGGTCACATGCTTCGCTACAAGGGCCTTACTGGTGGGGAGTACTATCTCCGGCCAATTGAGTCTTACGGCTTTGAGCGGAATGAATGGGGAATTGTTAAATGGAGGGAATTTGGCGGTGATAGGCCGGAGCGGGAAAAAGGTCATCCTGCAGTATTTCCTAACATGCTTCGCCAACCCAGCGGCCCAGGACATGCATTCCATTGGCGGGTACCAATTGACGATACTCATACTCAGATTTTCTGGGCTGGGTTTCTTCCCAAAAAGCCAATTGAAGATACCCTAGAGAATCCACCGGTGGAATTTAT
>SCQM01000178.1 GCA_004298555.1 Actinomycetota bacterium
GTAGGAACCCCGACTGCACGGGTAGTCATTTCCAAAGATGGGGAAAGGCTTGAAGCCAAGTCGGAGGGGAACGGAATGATCGATGCTGCGGGCAAGGCCATTCAAAAGGCTACAGGCATCACCACAAAGCTCATTGGATTCACGGTCTCTTCTGTAACCGGCGGAGAAGACGCACAGGGCGAGGTAGTGATACAGCTGGAATCAGGAGAGTTCAAGGTCTCAGGCCGCGGGGTTTCAACTGATGTCGTCGAAGCTTCAACAAGGGCATATTTGAACGCGGTCAACCGCCTTTCAAGATCAATGTCGAGACAAGAGATACGCAACGCCGAAATAGGACCCTGAGGAAATAGATGGTGCACCAGACCAGTGAGCGGGATTACTCTCGCTTTCTGGTCTCCCTGCTGCCTACCTTTTCTAGGATGCGTCGAAGCTCGAGAAAACTTGACAGCACGCTATTGAGAACCCGTGCAGACTTTTTCGAATCCATTCCTAGATTCGCCAAAATCTCCGAGATAAAGTCGCCGATACTTTCAGCGTTCTCCATATCCCAAAGCGCCTGCTCAAGACTGAATACCAAGATGTCCCGGGTTAACTCGTCGTCGTCGCTGATCGAGGTGCTTTCTCCAAACAGCGAGTGCTGCACTGAACCGAATAGTACGTCCAGCGATGCGTCTACCGGATTGATTGGGTCAATTTCGAACTGAGACGATGTTATCTTCATACCAGGCTCGATGTACCGCACCTCAGTATTTATGTCATCGTCCTCTTCGAGCAAGCCGTCACCACAAAGGGCTTCCCAACCTCCTGCCACTATGCGCCAAGAAGTCCCGCAACAATCGCAATCCAGCCAGCCACCCTGATGAACGGCTTCGAGCACTGGAAAACCTTTAGCAATGTACCATGGAGGGCAAGCGGGGCAAATGTTTTTCTTGATCAGATCTTCGACAGAGCGCGAATCGGGCTCGTCGGCCCAGCGGCGCAAACCATCAAGGTCTACCCGATGCTCGGTGCATCTCATATAAAAAATTTGGTCGGAGCTAACTTCTCCAAGCTCGGCTATCTTCATGCTGGCTCCTCAGTCCCACGAAGCCCAAGGAATCTTTGAACCCCTATTTTTAAGGTACATCTATTCGACACCTTGTTGAAAGGGTTTACTTGAGATAATTGGTGGGTTGGGCCGAATATTATCCGACGAGCCGGTTGAACTGATCTTTTGAGGGAGTACCACGGTAGACGGCTTCGCCTTCTAACATGCCTATCATCGAATTCGCCACGGACAAAAATTCTTCCGAATGGGTAGCCACCAGGACAGCCACCCCAGACTTGGCCTCTTCCTTTATCTGAAGGATCAGCGAGGTCTTTCCCTTCTGGTCGAGGCCGACGAAGGGCTCGTCCAGAATGAGCAGCCTGTGAGGACGAATGAGCGCCATTGACATGGCGACTTTTTGCCTCAGCCCGCGTGAAAAGCTGCTCGGCAAATCATCTTGACGCTCCAACAACCCAAATACGCCGAGCAGCTCCTTGGCTCGGGCCTGCCAATTCTCCAAACCGTTAATTCTCGCAGAAAACTCAAGATGCTCCAGAGCGGAAATGTCATCATAGAGGACAGGATTGTCGAGCGATACCGAAGTTACGCTTCTGGCGTTATCGGAACCTGCTTTGGCACCCATAATCGTGACCTCGCCGCCATCAAAGCCAACCAGCCCGGTAACCGCGCGGACCAAGGTAGTTTTTCCCGATCCGTTGGGGCCGACAAGTGCAGTTATCTCGCCCTCCTTCACCGCGAAGGTAACTTCCTTTAGCACATCGTTTTTCTCGTAGGCCTTTGAAACCTTTTTTACCTCAAGTACGGCGCGAGATGCCATCATGACTCCTTACTCAGCCCATTACTAAGTGACAGTTCATTCCGCCTTCTTATCCAGGTCCAGGCGGCCAATGGGAACAAAAGAGAGAACGACGCCGCCGAGATTGACGTCGTATCTATAAGAGCAGTATTCATTACATGAAGGTTGTACGCGTCGACCATCGCCACAAATCCCGATGCTACGATGACAAACGGCAAGATTTCGATAATCACCGAAGTCATTGCAACAACCTCAGGCATCAGCGCCTGCGCATTCGCTGATTTCTGTTTGCGCAAAACTGCGACAGCAGCTCCTGTTGTGGAGGCTGCCGCTATGGGAATTGCGCTTATCAATCCGACGTGTAGAGACACTGAAAATCCCCCGAACACGGCAGTCGCCAAAGTTCCAATCAGAACGAAAACTATCATTCCAAAGAACGGCACCAGAAGCAGACGTGACTCTACCATTGAAAGTGGAACTCCAATACCTGCTATGCCGTCTGGATGGTCTGCAAGCTGTGACAGCGGTTCAAGCAGATCGGTCGCAGCAACGTAAAGAGCGACTATTGCTATTGCAAGAGGAAAAAATGACCCCGACCACATAAGGCGTGCAGAAAAACCAGCCAATGCTGCCAATACTAGAAAACGGATGAACCTCTCGACCGGCCAACGGTAGAGAGATTCAAGCGATCTTTTGGTAACTCTGGCCGTCAGGCCGTGGCCCAACGAAAAACTTGCCAGCGGAGATCTCCCCCCCCTCGGCTTTTCGCCCGAAAGCTGGCGCCTCAAAAGAATGACCGTTCGAATATCACGCATAGTCGCAGCAAATCTCAGCGTTCCGACGAGCCTAGCCCGACGCTCCTGCATCTCAAGAGATACTCCGGATACGAAAAATAGGCCGAGTCCAAAAAGAATGAGTACAACAGCCATTGTGGCAGCAGCAGGTAGAACATCCTGTTGGCTGAAAAAGAACCGCCCTAGCCACGTGCCTGGAAAAATAGAGGTCTGGCTATAAACGTCGACCACAGACCAGGCCACGACTGCACCGCCGAACGTCGATGCCATCCATTTGTTGATGCGCAGCCCGGAGGCTATATAGCCTGCTGCAAAAAAAACAAGGACACCGATGAGCCCCAGCCCGGCACCTTCAACTACAAGACGCAATGTTCCCGCACCCAGGGCCTTGTGAGCAATTCCGCCGACAAGTCCGCCCACAAGAAGCGTGGGGGGAATTATCGAACGTACCTGCGATAGAGCCTTGGACCTAAGGAAATGTGACCTTGAAATACCCGAAAGCAGTATCATGCGCACATCGGCGCCCTGAATCGCCAGTGGACCGCCCCTTGAGCCTGACCTCAGGCCAGCCAGAATGGTCAGCCCAAATGCCAAACCTAGGTAAGAAGGGCCATAGCTTACGACCTGGCGTTGAACTGAAGATCCGAGAGGTGCAGACTGAACGAGCCCAACTAGCAAGGAGCCGCCAACAAGAAGGGCGGCTCCAACCATGTAAAGCTTGTATAGGGCATTTACAAGATCTATCTTTTCAACAAAGTGGCGCCGGCGCGCTTTCGACAAGTCTCTTAGCGCTTCGACACCGATGGTTTGTGTCATCAGCCGCCTGAGACGTCCTTCAGACCGGGCCTTCCGGACTTCATGAATGGCATCATGGCCCGAAGTTGAGCACCTACCTGCTCGATTGGATGTGCAGCCGCAGCCTTCCTCAGTTCATTGAACCTAGGCTGTCCATTCTTGTTTTCCTGGACCCAGGCCTCGGCAAACTGGCCATTCCGGATTTCATCTAGCACCTTTTGCATTTCAGCCTTTACCCCGTCATTTATGATGCGAGGTCCGGAAATCAGTCCGCCCCACTCAGCTGTCTCCGAAACTGAGAACCACATTCCGGAAAGACCGTTTTCATAAAGCAGGTCCACAATCAGCTTCAACTCGTGAAGACATTCGAAATACGCGGACTCCGGCTGATAACCATTGCCAACAAGCGTTTCGTAGCCCGCAGTGACGAGTGACGCGAGGCCGCCACACAATACGACCTGCTCCCCAAAGAGATCCGTCTCAGTCTCCTCGGCAAACGTGGTCTGCAAAACCCCGGCTCTAGTCGATCCGATCCCGTGAGCATACGCGAGAGCCACATTCTTGGCGTTCCCGGTTGCGTCCTGGGAAACTGCTATCAGGGAAGGAATTCCACCGCCTTCAACGTATGTGCGTCGAACGAGGTGTCCTGGACCTTTCGGCGCGATCATGATCACATCGACGTCTGAGGATGGCTTGATCTGTTCAAAACGAATATTGAAACCATGTGCGAAGGCCAGCGCGGCACCCTTTTTCAGATTCGGAGCTATATCCGACTCGTAGATGGCGGCCTGAGCAGTATCGGGCGCCAAGATCATGACAAGATCAGCGCCCATAGTGGCCTCGGAAACGTTTGCAACCTTCAGTCCGGCATTTTCCGCCTTCGCGCGGGAAGAAGACCCTTCCTTGAGCCCGACGACTACGTCAATGCCTGAATCCGCAAGATTAAGCGCATGCGCGTGTCCCTGTGATCCATAACCAATTATTGCAACTTTCTTGCCTTGCAAAAGAGAGGCATCAGCATCAGCCTCGTAATACAAAGTGGCCATATCAGCCAGCCCTTCCAGTAGTGTTTTTCAATTTGTTTGATTGACGCTCAAGCTTAGCCAGAGCTACCCTTCCTGTTCTCTGAAGTTCCACAATTCCAAAACTTGACAAAAGTTCAGAAAAATCGTCAATTTTGCTTGGCTCACCTGTTGCCAACACCGTCAACTTGTCTACTCCCACATCAATAATTTTGCCGTCAAAAAGAGCGACAAGCTCCATAACGTGGCCACGGGCAGAGATGTCGGCATTTACAGTCGCTACCAGCAACTCGCATTCAACTGACTCAGCAGGATCCAGTTCGGAGATCTTGATCACATTTATCAGTTTGTGCAGTTGCTTGGTGATCTGCTCAAGGGGTGCGGAGTCAACATCAACAACAATAGTAATTCGCGAAAAGCGGCTCTCGTCGGTAGGCGCTACTGCTAGTGAAAATATGTTGTACCCGCGCCGCGAAAAAAGCTGTGCGATACGGGCCAACACGCCGGCTCGATTCTCCACAAGCACCGACAGGACATGGTGATGCATGATGCCGGGAGTGCCTGACAGGTCCGAAGACGATCCGTTCCCGGGTATGTATGAAATGCTCATTTTAGATCAAACCTTCCGGGCCCAGAATAATGTTGTCGTTCGAAACTCCTGCTGGAACCATTGGGAACACCTTCTCGCTTGAGTCGGTGCGAAATTCGACAACAACGGGACGATCATTAATCTCATTTGCCTTCTCAATAGTTGGTCCCACTTCCTCGGCATTCTCAACTCTGAATGATGCGCAGCCCATAGCCTCCGACCACTTGACATAGTCCGGAAGATCAGGCGACAGGTAAACTTCGGAGTAGCGCTCTCCGTAAAACATCTCCTGCCATTGCCGCACCATTCCCAGATATGAATTGTTAAGGAGTGCCACTTTGATCGGAATTTGCTCCATTGAAGCGGTGACAAGCTCCTGGGCAGTCATTTGGAAACATCCATCTCCATCTATAGCCCAGACGGTGCGATCGGGCTTACCAACCTTGGCACCAATTGCGGCCGGAATAGCGAATCCCATCGTCCCCAGTCCACCGGAGTTGATCCAGGTGTACGGGTGGTTGAATTTCCAGTATTGAGAGGCCCACATCTGGTGCTGACCAACTCCTGAAACCACAATCGTGTCACTTGGAGTGGCATCGCGAAGTTTCTCTATCACGTACTGGGGCTTCAGCACCCCTGAAAGAGATGGCTGCTCGTATTTGAGCGGATACTTCTCCTGCCAACCCTTCAACGTGCCAACCCAGTCGGTTATGTCGGCACGGTGCTGGTAGGCGTCTGGATCTGCTTTGATAGCCCTGACGATATCCTCGATCACGCTGCGGCAGTCGCCTACGATCGGAACGTCCGGACGTCTCAGCTTGCCAAGTTCGGCAGGATCGATATCGACGTGAACAACTCTGGCGTGAGGCGCGAAGCCATCAAGCTTTCCCGTCACGCGGTCATCAAAGCGGCTTCCCAGCGCTATTAGAAGATCCGACTGCTGCATCGCAGTGACAGCAGTGTAGTTGCCGTGCATTCCAGGCATTCCCAGGCAGAGCGGGTGATCATCCGGGAAAGCCCCTCGCGCCATCAAAGTCGTAACCACGGGTATCCCTGTCAGCTCGACCAGCTCCGCCAGGACCTCTGAGGCGCGGGCATTTAGCACTCCGCCCCCGACATAGAAGACTGGCCGGCTGGCTTCAAACATCATCTTCACAGCCGCCGCAATCATCTTCGAGTGGCCCCTTGAATTTGGCTTGTAGCCCGGAAGGTCGACCGAACCAGGCCAGTACCAGTCCATCTGGGCATTGGCTATGTCCTTCGGGAAATCTATCAGAACCGGGCCAGGACGGCCGGTAGTTGCGACATGGAATGCCTCAGCCACTACATTAGGGATGTCATTTGCATCGGTGACCAGCCAGTTGTGCTTAGTGACGCTCATGGTGATCCCTGTGATGTCCGCCTCCTGGAACGCATCGGTCCCTATCGAGGCGGTTGCCACCTGACCAGTGATTACCACGATCGGAACTGAATCCATGTAGGCATCTGCCAACGGAGTCACTATGTTCGTGGCAGCGGGGCCCGAGGTCACCATAGCGACTCCCGGCCTTCCGGTGGCATGGGCATAGCCCTCAGCCATGTGGCCGGCGCCTTGCTCATGTCTTACCAGAATATGCCTGATTGGTGAGTCTAATATTGGGTCATAGACGGGCAAAATGGCACCGCCTGGCAGGCCGAACATCACGTCGACACCTTGCATTTCCAGACTCTTTATCAAAGCCTGTGCTCCAGTAAGCTTCATTTCCAACTCCCAGATAAACTAAAAAACCTCCCGACTGGGAGGCCAACAAGCGCACGATGTTTTATCTCGCCGCGCGCTACTCGATTACTACTACCACCAAAAGACTTTGATTCATTGGCATTAACAATAGGGCAATTTTTGGTGAAAACCTAATAATTATCGAGTTTTTATGGAAAATGGTGAGCAATTCACCATTTTCCACAACTTCAGCGCAGTGCAGCCGCTTTTAAGCCTCGGTTACAGCACCTTTGTCGGCTCCCGCCACCAGTCTCGCGTATTTGGCCAAAGCTCCGCGTGTGTATCGCGGTGCGGGCAGCTTCCACTCAGACCGGCGCCTTGCCAGCTCCTGCTCATCGACCATCAAATCAATGCTGTGGTTGTCAACATCTATGACAATGCGGTCTCCATCTTTGACGAACGCAATTGGTCCGCCATCCACAGCTTCAGGGGCCACGTGACCTATGCAGAACCCGTGAGTACCTCCGGAGAACCTGCCATCGGTTAGAAGAGCCGCATCAGAACCCCGGCCCGCACCTTTCATTGCACCGGTTACGGCCAACATTTCGCGCATGCCGGGCCCGCCTTTAGGGCCTTCGTAGCGGATCACGACCACATTTCCTGGCTGGATTTCCCCTGCCATGATCGAGTCCATGGCGGCGTCTTCACCGTCAAATACCCTTGCTATCCCGTCAAACTGCTTGGTATCTATGCCCGCCACCTTTACCACAGACCCCCGGGGAGCCATTGTGCCCTTCAGGATCGCGATGCCTCCCACGGGGTTGATTGGATCCGACAAGGGATGTATAACCTCACCATCTGGCGCGGGAGGATTAATCTCAGCCAGGTTCTCCGCCATAGTCTTGCCCGTCACAGTCATGCAATCTCCATGAAGCAGGCCGTTATCAAGAAGATGCTTCAGCACTACTGCCACACCCCCAACACGATCAATATCGTACATGTGATATTTGCCGTGAGGCTTTGTATCCGCCAGATGGGGAACCCGTGCCGCAATTCCGTTGAAATCGTCGATTGTGAGATCAACCTCAGCCTCATGGGCGATTGCCAGCAGGTGAAGCACCGCATTAGTCGAACCGCCAAGTGCCATGACTACTGAAATAGCATTCTCAAATGCATCTTTGGTCATGATGTCTCGGGCTTTAATATCACGCTTCAAAAGCTCGACTGCAGCCTGACCCGACTTGAATGCATAGTCAGCCATGCGCTCGTCAACCGCTGGTGTTGCAGCAGAACCCGGGAGGGACATGCCAAGAGCCTCGGCAACCGATGCCATGGTGTTGGCGGTAAACATTCCCGCACAGCTTCCGATTGTTGGGCATGCATGAGTTTCGATCAGAGCAAGCTCGGCCTCTGTCAGCGTTCCAGTACCTACTGCCCCCACGGCCTCGAAAACGGATACGATATCAAGAGTCTGATGATCGTAATGGCCTGGCATGATGCTGCCACCATATAAGAAAACCGATGGAACGTTGAGTCGGGCCGCCGCCATAAGCATGCCCGGGAGCGACTTGTCACATCCCGCCAGCGAGACCAGAGCGTCGAATCTCTCGGCATGCATCATGACCTCAACTGAATCTGCTATCACTTCACGCGATACCAGTGAGGCTCTCATCCCTTCATGGCCCATCGAAATGGCATCGGACACGGCAATGGTCACGAACTCGAATGGAAAGCCGCCAGCTGTATTCACGCCTTCTCTGGATGCTTTAGCTAGCTTATCCAACGACATATTGCAAGGCGTCACCTCATTCCACGATGAGGCTATTCCGATCTGCGGTTTTTCCCAGTCACCGTCAGTCATGCCGACGGCCCGCAACATAGCTCTGGCCGGTGCACGGCGGTATCCGTCCGTGACTTCGTAACTCCGCGGCTTTAATGGATTGTGTGAAACTTTTTCAGATGACTCATTAGACATAGCTCAAGACTAAGTGAAAAAGTCCGAATTTGCACATCTGGCTAGAAAAAACTCGACATCTTTTATATTGAATTTCTGCCTTGCGAAAGCCTAAGAACGCCTTGAACGCAGGATCGAGGTGACTATCTTCCCATCAGCCTTTCCTTTGGAAAGCTTCATCACCTGGCCGACAAAAAAACCCGCAAGCTGGTCTTCTCCTGACGAAAACCTTTCCCACTCTTTGGGCGAAGAGCGAATCACCTGGTCCACCAGGCCTTCGATGACTGTCGAATCCATCGCTTCAAAGCCCAGAGACTTGGCAACCTCCCGGGCATTCGCGCCAGACTCAAGCATTTTGCCAAGCACCGTCTTTGCCTGAGTAGCTGAGAGCTTGCCCTCGGACTCCATCCTGATCGCTTCGGTGAAATTGTCGACGGTCAGCATTTCGAGATTTCCCAAGTCGCTTGCCACTTCGTTTGTTGCCCTTGCCAGGGCCAGCCTTGGCTCTGCGCCCTTAGCAACCGCACCAGCAACCAGATCATCAAGCCCCAAACCAACCGCGGTAACAATTTGGTCATAGACTGGCCCAGAGGAAACGCCATTGAAAAGCGAGGTCAAACGCTCTCGACGGCTGGCAGGTAGAAGTCCGATATGGCTCCTGATCTCGGTAACCCATTCAGCGGACGGTTCCAGCGGAACAAGGTCGGGTTCCGGGAAGTAACGGTAATCGTAAGCTTCCTCCTTGGACCGCATTGCTGTCGTGACTCCCTGATCCTCGTTCCAATGCCTGGTCTGCTGGACCACTTTTTCTCCGGATTCGATCAGCGCCACCTGTCGCCGGGCCTCATAACCTATTGCCCTGACTAGAGAGCGCAGGGAATTGAGATTCTTGATTTCGCACCTGGTTCCGAACTCTTCCACGCCCAATCTTCGTACGGAGACGTTGGCATCAACCCGCAGTGAACCTTCCTCCATCTTCCCATCTGAGGCGGCGCTAGCGACAAGGATGGAGCGAAGTTCCGTCACATACTCGCGGGCCTCCTCGGCAGAGCGCAGGTCCGGTGCCGAAACTATCTCCACCAGCGGGATGCCCGCCCTGTTATAGTCGACGAGGGAATGAACTGCCCCGTGGATACGCCCTCCATCGCCACCCACATGCATTGATTTTCCAGTATCTTCTTCGATATGGGCTCGCTCGATGCGGACTACTTTTTTGGACAGGGGTAGTTCGAGAAATCCATTCTCATTGATCGCCTTCTCGTACTGTGAAACCTGGTAGTCCTTGGGCATGTCAGGATAGAAATAATTCTTCCTGTGAAAAATTGACTTGTCAACCGTGCAATTGAGAGAAAGGCCAATCCTGATGGCAAGCTCCACCGCCTGCTTGTTTATCACTGGCAAAGATCCCGGCAATCCCAGACAAACCGGGCAAATGCTTGTGTTCGGTTCCTGTCCGAAAGAGTTCGCACAGCCACAGAAAAGCTTCGTCCTGGTCTTCAGCTCGCAATGAACCTCGAGGCCGACAACTATTTCCCAGCCGGGAAGAACTCCATCCGCTCCGCCCGAAGATACTGCGTCATCTGCCATTCAATTCGTTCCCGTCTCATAGCAGCTTCTCAGATCACCTAGTTCCAAAACAGCCCCTTTGTTATAGTGGGAGCCGCATTTTCAATCGCCCTGGCGACTCTGAACATATTGACCTCGCCAAGTGCCGGCGCCAGAACCTGAATGCCAATGGGCATCTGGTTTTCTCCCAGCCCGTACGGAATGCTCATTGCCGGATGCCCGGCCAAATTGGTAGGAATCGTACAAACATCGGAAAGGTACATTGACAACGGATCGGCCGCTTTGGCTCCTAGCTCGAAGGCGGTTGTGGGAGCCGTCGGCGACAGCAAGACGTCAAAGCGGTCGTAAGCATTTTGAAAAGAGTCGATGATCATCGTCCTGACTTTCTGCGCTTTGGCGTAATAAGCGTCATAGTAACCCGAGGAAAGTGCGAAAGTGCCTAGCATTATGCGCCGCTTCACCTCCGCGCCAAAGCCCTTGGTCCTGGTGGAGACATAGGTCTCATTCATGTCCTGACCCTCGACGCGCAATCCATAGCGAACTCCGTCATAGCGGGCAAGGTTCGATGATGCCTCGGCGGGAGCGATCAAATAGTAGGCAGAAAGTCCGTAAGTCACCGCAGGAACCGATACATGCTCCACCTTAGCTCCCTGATCGCCCAAGCTGTCGGCCGAAGCCATCAGCGCGTCACCCACCATTGGAGCGGCTCCATCGATCAGCTCATCAATTATCCCTACGCGTAGTCCCTGAACTCCCTTATCCAAATTGGAAATCAAGTCGGGAAAAGGGCGCTCCAAGCTCGTTGAATCTTTTGGATCGTGTCCAGCGATAACTTGGAGCAGCATCGCCGCATCCTTTACGCTGCGTGCGAACGGGCCAATCTGGTCCAGGGAAGATGCAAAGGCGATCAATCCGTATCTCGAAACCGTCCCATAGGTCGGCTTGACGCCAACAATGCCACAAAGGGCGGCCGGCTGGCGAATTGAGCCTCCGGTATCCGATCCGAGTGCCAGTGGGGCAAATTTCGCCGCCACCGCGGCGGCAGAGCCTCCCGAGGAACCTCCTGGAACCCTCTTCAGATCATAGGGATTCTTTGTTGGGCCAAAAGATGAGTTCTCGGTGGAGGAACCCATTGCAAATTCGTCCAGGTTAGTCTTTCCCAGAGCTACTCCACCTGCGGCACTGACTTTCTCTACAACTGTTGCACTGTAGGGAGGTTTCCATCCTTTGAGAATCTGGGATGCACAGGTTGTCGCCAGACCACGGGTCACCAGATTATCCTTCAGTGCAATTGGGACGCCTGCAAGAGGCCCCGGATCTTCACCTCTTGCGATCTTGGCATCAACCTCTTTGGCAGCGGATATGGCCGCATCAGCTGTAATTTGCAAAAACGAATTCAGATTTTTATCATGGGATTCGATCAGGGCCAGATGCTCCTGGGTCACTTCTAAAGCCGAAATCTCTTTTGAACTGACCATTTCCGCTATTGCGGAAGCGCCTAGACCGATTAAAGCTCCCATTATGGGGCCTCCCCGAGAATTCTCGGTACCAAAAATCTTCCATCTTCGGATGCGGGTGCTTGTGACAGAACTTCGTCGCGGCTAAGAGACGCTGCCTCGACATCGGGCCGGAATACGTTCCTGAGCTCAAGAGGGTGGGCTGTAGGGGAAAGATCATCTGTGTCCAGAGCCATAATATCTCTGGCATGGTCAAGGATTGCAGCCAGCTGATCTGTATACATGAGCTCTTCCTCTTCGCTAAGTGAAAGCTTGGCAAGATTCGCCACATGGTTGACTTCTTTTCGGGAGATACTGTCTGACATGCAATCCAATCTTATCTGATGCGGCGGCACACCATAGCAGATGCTATGTTGTCTTTTCCAAACGGCTACCGCCTGAAGAACTCCAGGGACTTGCTATTTATAAAGTCAGCATCAAAGTCCAGGGTGGCCACGTGAAAGCTTTTTTCGAGCCAAAGCCGCTCCAGCTTCGCACCATCTAGCGAACCCGCCAGCAGGTCGCCCGACGAACTCGGTACAACATGATCCTGCCTTGAGGAAAATAGCAGTATCTCATTCTCGATCGTGCCAAGATCATCCACGATCTTCGGCAAAGCCTCGAACATGGACAATGCTGCCCTGATAGGAGTCTGAGGATATCCAAACTCCATTGCGTCCGGCCTGGCGATATCGGAGGCGATCCCGGGAGCAGTGTTTATCCCGCTCTTAAGAATCGAACCGAGCAACTCGATAAAGCTCGGGGCAGGAGGCTCTATGAGCGGATTGACCAAAACCGCTCTGCCGAATCCTCTGAAGCTCTCCAGCAATTTGAGGACTAATGCACCCCCCATGGAAAGGCCAAACAAGTCCACCCGGGTGCAGCTCCCGAGCAATCTCAGTGCCAACTCCACCACGCAGGAGTACCAGTCATCAAAACCAATGTTGAAAAGGTCTTCCACAGATGTTCCGTGACCGGGAAGCAGGGGAAGGGCGACACTCAAACCTCCGGTTTCAAGATATTTGGCCACCCCCAAAAGTGAGTGCGGCGAACCCGTGAAACCGTGGACCATTAGGACTGCATCCCGGCCATCCAGCTGCGCACTGAAATAGGCGTCCTTGCCCCCCAATTTAAATCACCTCGAAATAATCGAACAGGTTCCTTATTGAAACCGGGAAATACCCTGCAGACGATGCTATATCCACAGGATAGGCCACATTGAGGAATTCATATACTTCCCGTTTCCCAAGAGGCGCACGTGGCTTCGACAAGTACAGGAGAACGAATACAATGTCTGGCCATATTGAGTAGCATCGAGAGCAGAACTACATGGAAGGTCTATTAATGGAAAAGTTCCAATTTCTGAGTCCAGAGTGGATTGAAAAGGCGAAGGAAATCCGAGAGTCTCACCGCGACGGCGAAACCAATCTCGCAATCACAATCCGAATGAATCAACTCGTAACAGATCTACCCTTTGACGGAGAAGAGCTCCGGACATACGTGGATACCTCTGACGGACTTCTTGAAATCGAACTCGGCGAACTGGAAGACCCGGATGTTTCCGTTGTCATAGATTACGATACTGCCAAGGCGATTTTCGTGGATTTGGATTCACAGGCTGCGATTCAGGCTTTCATGGCTGGCAAAATAAAGGTGACCGGCGACTTGACCAAGCTAATGGCCCTTCAAGGAAGCATCGTTCCAAACGAAGCTGGAATGAAAATTGCACAGATGATAAAGGACATTACCGCCTGACTGGCCGGACCTATCCAGTCACGATGGCGACTGGCGAACCAATCTGCACCGATGTTCCTGACCGCGGGCTGGTTGCAACAACGGTATTTGAGCCGAAATAGGTGTAGACCGAACCCACTGTCAAACCAGCCTGGTTCAAAGTTGCCTCGGCTTGCTGCAAGGTATCACCCACCACGTTCGGCACCGTTACCATCTGGGGTCCTTTGGAAACCACAAAGGCCACAGTAGACCCGCGCTGCACCATGGAACCTGCAGTCTGCGTTTGAGAGATCACCGTCCCGGCGGGTACCGTAGTCGAGTATGCCTTACTCTCCGATGAAACGAGTTCCAAGGCCTTGAGTTGTGCCAAGGCTGTTTGTTCACTTTCTCCAACAAGATTAGGGACCTGCCGCGGAGCAGGACCTTGGCTTATCGTGAGCGTAATCTTAGTCCCGACATCCTGCAGCCCAGACGAGGGTGAAGCTGACATGACCTGGTTCAGCGGAGCTGTTTCGGAATAGCTCTTCTGAATCACTGGGACCAGGCCGATCGACTTGAGCTTGTTCTCCGCGTCAGTGACCGGCAACCCGACAAGCGCAGGAACTTCGACCGGCGCAGGGCCTTTGGAAACCACCAGGTTCACTAGTTTTCCTCTTGGAAGGGACGTCCCATACTTGGGCGTCTCAGAGCTGACCTCTCCCTTTTTCACCGCGGAAGAAAAGGCGGCGGAGATTGTACCGACTTTGAGATGCGACGACGTTATCGAACCTTCCGCAACCGCAAGGGTATCTCCGACAACTAACGGTACCTTGGTTGTGAAAACCGAAGAGTAAACCTTCGACGGAATTCCGGCCAAAGAAACCGCGGCAATTAGCACCAGCAAAATTAGAGCTGTAAGGGCAAACCAAAACGGGCGCCTGCTTCCGGGAGGTTTCGAACTTGTACCGTGGACACGGGTCGTCTTTGGCCCTGGAACCATCTCATGAGTTTTCGGCGCCGGACGCGGTGCGAGAAGGTCTGGCACAACCGCGAGTTCCGGTGTGCTTGCGGCATTTTCGGGAACCGGGTTGTCCTTCGAAGCAGCTGCACCATCCAGCGCTGCACCACTTGAAACCATAGGTATTTCGCCGACCTCGGTAAGATCTCCGTTCTCGTCGGTAATCATCGGAGATGGCCCAGTCACCTTCAGCGGAGTTGGGGGATCCAGGAATCTGACTAGCTTTTCCAACTGAGACACAAGATCCATCGAGGTGATCCTGTCCGTGGAAGACAGCTTTAGACATGACTCCAAAATTGGTTGCAGAGCCCCGGTCTCGGCGGGAACGCTGACATCTCCATGTATGCGCGCCATAAGCAAAGAAACTGTCGTGTCCCCAGTGAACGGGAGATACCCGAGCAGCGCCTCGTGCATAACGAGCCCCAACGAATACACATCAGAGCTTCGATCGCTTTCCTTTGCCAAGGCCTGCTCAGGAGAGGCATAGCGTGCAGTTCCCATGAGCGTTCCAATTGGTTCGGTCCATGCCGCCTCGGAAAGGGCCCGGGCTAAACCGAAATCAGCTATGCGAATCCGTGCTTCATCATCAAAAAGCAGGTTTGCAGGCTTGATGTCACGATGGACATATCCGCGCCCGTGTGCATAGGAGAGACCCTGTGCCACCTGAAGCATGAGGGATGCGGCCTGAGACTCAGTTAAGAGCTCCCCAGTATTGAGATACTCTCTCAATGAGCCGCCTGCAAGATACTCCAGAACAAGATATGGAGTGCTTCCCGATTCACCCCAGTCAAAAACCCTCATGATATTGGGATGGTTTAGGCTCGCAGCAGACTTAGCCTCCGACTGGAAACGTTTCAGGAAAAAGGTATCGCCCGCCAGTGAGGAATGAAGCAATTTAATGGCAACTTTGCGACCTAAAGAAAGATCCTGCGCCAAGTACACGTCACCAGAAGCACCCTGTCCGATGGCAGCTACCAGCGTATAACGGCCGTGAAGTATCTTCCCTATGTTTTCTTGGAGCCGTGCTGTGTACACTAAAAGGCCTCTCCACGCAAAGCAAATGCCACAAAGTGACCTAGATGCATCATCAAACCGGGTGCTGCCTTACGCAATTCCTGTCCACCATATCCCATCCGCAAAACCATCCGCGCACAATCTGTCAATTGCAAGAATTGTGTTGGATAGCCCTTTCAAGACAACTCCCCCAGCCGCAAAAGTTCCAGGAACTTTTCCTCGTCCACAATTGGCACCGCGAGCTGCTCGGCCTTGGCCACCTTTGATGCACCTGGAGAGTCACCCGCCACCAGAAAAGACGTTTTCTTCGATACTGAGGAGCTGGCCTTGCCACCTCGCTGAGTGACTGCCTCTTCGGCAGCTTCCCTGGTGTAACCCGAAAGTGTACCTGTTATGACAATCACCTTACCCACCAAGGTCTTCGCAATCCCGTCTTCACCGGCTTCGTTCAGTGGTTCGTAAATGGCCACACCGAGCTCCAAAAGCTCTTCGCACATTTTAAACGATTTTGGATCGTCAAAGAACTCACGCACCGACTCAGAAATCTTTTCACCTATGCCGTCAATCGCATTCATCTGTTCTAAGGAGGCCTTCATAAGCTCGAAAAGAGACCCAAACCTCCTGGCAAGAGCCCTGGCCGCTCCCTCACCCACATGACGGATCGCCAGTCCCACGAGCAGGCGCGAAAGACTCCTGCTTTTAGCATCTTCTATTGCCGCAAGAAGCGCTGTAACAGATTTATTGCCGAAGCCTTCAAATCCGATCAGCTGGGAATAGTGCAATCTGAAAATATCCGGTGGGGACGATATCAGCCCTTCATCCACAAACAGAGAAATCCGGCTTTCACCCAAACCCTCGATGTCAAGCGCGCTTCTAGAGCAGAAGTGGGCAAGCCTCTGAACTATCCTTCCTTCGCAGTAAAAGTTGACGCAATAAGTATCGCTCTCGCCAGGTTTGCGCTCCAGAGGAGAGCCGCAAAGCGGGCATATGGACGGGAAATGCCATTCCTTTGCATCTGGTGGACGAAGTTCAGGCACGTAACGCATGACTTCAGGAATTACATCTCCTGCCTTGCGCACGATGACAGTATCTCCAACCCTGACGCCCTTCAGCCTGACCTGATCTTCGTTGTGGAGCGTAGCGCGCGAAACTGTTGAACCACCCACCAGCACCGGCTCAAGAACGGCAAATGGAGTTGCTTTTCCAGATTTGCCAATAGACACTTCTATGTTCAAAAGCTTTGTCTCACGCTCCTCGGGAGCAAGCTTGTAGGCGATAGCCCATCGTGGTGCTCTGGCTGTCGATCCAAGACGATCGCGAAGGCGCAAATCGTCGATCTTTATGACTGCGCCATCGATCTCATAGTCCAGATCGTGACGCTTGGCATCCCAGTTTGAAATCTCAGCAAAAATGTCCTCCTGCCGCGAAATCAATTTGATATTTGGATTTACCGGAAAACCAAACTGCTCCAAATACCTAAGTGACTCCAGATGCGATGTAAAGGGCTGATCGCCTGATACACGCGCCAGCTGATAGGTCCAGAAAGACAGTTCGCGCTTTGCGGTAATTCTCGGATCCTTCTGGCGCAGCGACCCTGCAGCCGAGTTTCTCGGGTTGGCAAACGGCGGCTGTCCAGCTTTCACCTGTGCCTGGTTCAACCGGGCAAATGCCTCTTTGCGCATATAAACCTCTCCCCTGACTTCCAAGAGGTCTGGTGGACTGCTCGAGCCATGGGCAGCCAAGGTCTTTGGTATGGAGCTAATTGCCAGGACGTTCGCAGTGACGTCCTCCCCTACGCGCCCATTCCCGCGGGTGGCGGCAGTCACCAGCATGCCATGGCGATAAACCACAGATATTGCCAATCCATCGATTTTCAATTCGAAGACCCACTTGAGTTCCTCCTGCTCCCGCTCTGAAAAGCTCCTGGTCACCCGGTGAAAATAACCTTGAAGCTCCTCCAGGCTGAACACGTTGTCGAGCGACATCATCGGAATTTCGTGCACTACCGGCTTGAACAACTCGAATCCGGCCCCGCCGATCAGCTGACTTGGAGATTTGGGATCATAGAATTCGGGGTACGCCTGCTCCAATTCGATCAAGCGTTTGAGCATTTGATCATACTCGAAATCGCTAATCTCCGGAGAATCCAAATGGTAGTAAAGCCATGCGTGGTGAGAAATCCTTGCGCGCAGCGAGTCGATCTCATCTTTAGGAGTGTTGATCAATGCACCCTCCCTCTAACAAACTATCGCTGAACCAACTACGACCTCACCGCGATAAAATGCCAGCGTCTGACCCGGTGCAATCCGTCTATGAGGCTCTTCGAATTTCACGCTGTCAGTGAAAAACATAGCTCTCGATGGCCGGCCATGAGCTGAACCCTGGACTTCAATAAGTTCCCCGTCCTGAAGCGGATCGTGCGAGAGTGTAAGAGAACCAAACCTGAGGGAATCCACCAGCATGTCCGACTGTCGGCCAAGAAAGACCTTCCTGGCTGGCAAATCCACTTCCACTGCATAGCGGGCTGCGCCATCACCCAGTGTGCCAAGCCCTTTGCGCTGGCCAACCGTGACCAGCTCGATCGCGTCTACCCCTCCCACCCGTTGTCCAGAAGATCTGTCGAAAAGTTCGCCGGGATGAAATTCAATTCTCCCGGCAAGGAAGCCATCCCTCCCTGAGGTGGAGGTGATGAAGCAGACGTCCTGCGAATCGGGCTTGAGGGCGGTCCGTAGCGACATATCCTTCGCAATCTCTCTAACCTTGTCTTTGGTTATTTCTCCTACCGGCAGTAAAAGGTATTCCAGCTGATCACTGGAAAGCATGGAAAGGACATAGGACTGGTCCTTGATCCGGTCCGCGCCGCGGACCAATCTCGCTACCCCGTCAGCCCTCGTTACTCGAGCATGATGTCCGGTAGCAACAAAGTCGAAGCCGAGCATTTTTGCCCGTTCAATGAACGTATCGAATTTCAGGTGCCTGTTGCACTCGATGCAGGGATTTGGAGTCAGGCCATTCATGTGGGAGTTTACATAAAACTCAACCACCTTTTCCTGAAACTCTTCGGTAAAATTGAATACATAGTGATCGATGCCAATCTGGGCAGCCACTCTTCTTGCATCTTCCACATCTGAAACGGAACAGCATCCGGAATCCGATGATCCGCCCCAAAGCTTCATGGTTGCACCGACGACGTCGTAGCCCTGTTCAACCAAAAGTGCGGCTGCGACCGAGGAATCGACACCTCCAGACATTGCAACCAAAACCTTCATTCGATTCCTCCGGGTAGAACAAACCTCAGTACAGCCTAGTTTGGCCTATAGAAATAATGCATGCCACGCTCCGTGATCACAGAAACCATAAGGCTTGGCAAATCGCTTATGATCCCGTCTACCCCGATATCGATGAGTTGCTCCATGGCCGTGGGTTCGTTGATAGTCCACACGTGCACCGCTTTGCCGGCAGCGTGAGCCGCTTCAACGAATTGCTTTGTAGCCAATTCAACCTCGCCGAAGAACCTCGGAATTTGAAAAGCAACGTATGGCGCCAGCCGCGCTACGTCGATCGCAGCCTGGCGTCCCGAAACAAGAGCAAAATAGAATTCACTTATCTCACCAGGAGCAGCTGAGGTCGAAATGTCCGGGCTGCTTTGCCGAATTCTCCAAATTGCTGAGTCCAAAAAGGAGCTGACGATGACTCTTTCGGCCGCTTCCCACTCCATGATCAGCCTCGCGAGATCCTCCTCGTAGGGTTCCACCGCAGGCGAGGTGGCTTTGATGTCGAAATTGAGGATGCGATCGGGAAATCTCTCTAAGACCTCGTCCACCCGCGCCAGCCTGGTCATATCCCTTTTCGAATGATCTTGTCTAAAAATATACTCATCGGGAGACCGTGCCTGGACAACGGCGGCCGCGGATTGGGGAACAAACCAGTATCCGGCATTCAAACCTTCGATTTCGCTCCAGGTGAGCTTTGATACTTTACCCTTGCCATCCGTGGTTGTGTCAACTACGTCGTCATGGCAACATATCAGCACGCGATCAGCCGTTGTGTGGACATCCAGTTCAAGACCAGAAACCCCCACACCGCATGCATGTTCAAGGGCGCCTATTGTGCTAGACGGCGCCTCGAACGATCCCCCACGATGGGCATATGAAATTACACGTCTATCTATCCAACTCTTATCCACGAAAGCCAAAACTAGCCTATCAGCTAGAGTTATGGAGACATGATTGACCATGTTTTTGACGATCTCATCAACGCCATGCACCAAAGCTTTGATTCTGCCATGCTTGAGCAGCTTCCGAACCAGGAACACCTGCTGCTGGATCTATTTCTCGGCGATATTCATTACGAAAACTCATACGCACTACCAGGAGAGGTGAATCCGTCGAATCTCAGAGTCGATATCAACCTGGAGTGGCCGGTGTGGAGTCAAAGCATCTACAGATCCTGGCTGATCGGAGCTAGCGAACCCGAATCGCTTGAGGTCGGGATCGAGCTGGTGATCCGTGCTGTGAGCATGGCTGCGCCTGCGCCGACAGGGTCGGTCTTGGGAACTCTCGATGAAAGATCTTCTCCGGCATTGGCCTTTTTATTGGAGAGGTCCTCAGTAGTGACCAGCGAAAACACTCTTGGTGAAGACTTTCCGAACGAGTTTGAATTAGAGGTTGGTTTCGACGGAAGCCTGGTCCTGGAAGAAAGCGCTCTCACGGAAAAAGATGAACTCACCAACATTATGGCTCCCCTCGGCCCTTGGATTGCATCCATGCTGGTTCGCCTCAGCGACCAGCCTCTTCACTTTTTTCCAAATGATGAATCAAACTAGCCCTGGGCAGTCCAAGTTGAACTAATCAAAATCATCCATGAGGAGTTTCAAATCCACATTGGGCCTTGCCCCGAAATGTGAAACCACTTCAGCGGAACACAGGACCCCGTATAATCCACACTTTTCCAGTTCTTTATGATCATGCATTAGAACGCCGTGCAGGAATCCGGCAGCAAAGAGGTCTCCGGCGCCGGTAGTGTCAATGACTGGCTCAACCTTGCGTGCCGGAACAAATGCGCTGCTCGACTCTCCAAAGGCAATGGCGCCCAGGGCACCCAAAGTGATCGCCCCGACCAAAGATTTCCCCTGCAGGAATTTTACGATCTCGCTAACATTGTCCAATCCAGTCAAGAGTTGCGACTCTTCTTTGTTGGCAAAAATTATAGAAACCGGCCCTTCCAGCAAATCCAGGAACTCATCACGGTGCCTTGACACGCAAAACGGATCTGAGAGTGACAGCGCGATGCGTACACCGTTCTCAAGTGCCACGTCTATTGCCTCGTGAATCTGCGTCTTTGTCGTCTCCAAATCATACAGATAACCCTCAATGTAAAGAAGCTGGGAATCAGCTATCACTGCCTTCGATTGCTCGTCAAGTTGCAAGTGTGAAGCGGCACCAAGCCATGTGGCCATAGTGCGCTCGCCATCAGGAGTCACCATCACGAGACATCGTCCGGTTCCAAGGTCGTGCTCAGCTTCCGGACGGACTACCTTCACGCCCCATTTAATGAGATCGCTGACGTATTGATCTCCGAAATCATCGAGATCGGTTCTGGCAATTAGTGCAACTCTGTGGCCCAGCGAGGCCATACCGACAAGAGTGTTGGCCGCCGATCCCCCGCCTCTGATTTCGACCTCACCCAAAATGGCTATGACGGAATCGGACATGTCCGACCCAACCAATTGCATCGAACCCTTCCGGATTCCGAGTGTCTCTACATAGCCTTCCGGAACCCGGCAGAACATGTCCACAATCGCACTGCCGAGAGCCACAACTTCAAAAGACCGCTCAGAGTTGATTACCATCGATACCCACCCTGTTTTCGCAAACTCACTTCCCTACCAGTCCACCTACTGAAGGTCTATTCGGCCTTCGACAAATCTTTGGCTTTCAATTTCCGTCTGAATCAGCTACCGTAACCTCTGTGGATACCTCAATAAACTACAGACTGCCAAGGAACATAGTACCTAGCAAATATTCCATCCGGCTGAGACCGGACTTCGAAGCCTTCAGCTTCTGGGGTCACGAGTCGATCCAGCTCTCGATCAAAGAGATTTCCGAGTCGATCGTTCTCAATGCTGCAGAGCTACTCATAGGCTCTGCCAGAGTTACCCAGAACGGAACGGCTTTCCAGTGCACAGTCGAACTCGATCCCGAACTGGAAAGGGCCAAATTATCCTTCGAAGGGACTCTCTCCCCAGGCGATGCAGTCCTTGAGATAGATTTTCAAGGAACTCTAAATGATCAGCTGTCTGGATTTTATAGGAGCAAATTCCTCGACGAGAATGGCAAGACCCACTACATAGCCACAACACAATTCGAAGCCACAGATGCCAGGAAGGCATTCCCGTGCTTTGATGAACCTGATCTCAAAGCGGTATTCAGCATTGAGCTCGATGCCCCGTCCGATTATCTCGCGATCTCCAACGCTCCCGAGATCTCCACCGTCGATTTGGGCGAAGGGTACACGAGGACGTCTTTCGATGACACCATACCCATGTCCACCTACCTGGTCGCGTTCATTGTCGGACCGCTTGAGGCATCTGAACCTTACATGAGCGGAGACACTCCAATACGGATAATTTCTAAGCCGGGACAAGGCCACCTGCACCAATTTGCGTTGGAGGCGGCGGCACATGCGCTCGAATTCTTCACTGATTGGTTCTCCATACCCTATCCGGGCAAAAAGCTCGATCTGATCGCAATACCCGACTTCGCATTCGGCGCCATGGAAAACCTTGGAGCAGTCACCTTTAGGGAAACCCTCCTCCTGGTTGACCCGGATAGATCGTCGAGGCCAGAGCTTGAAAGAATTGTGGACGTCATAAGCCACGAGATTGCCCACATGTGGTTTGGTGACCTCGTGACGATGAAGTGGTGGAACGGAATCTGGCTCAATGAGGCCTTTGCAACTTTCATGGAGCTTCTCGCGACAGATGACTTCAGACCAGACTGGAACCGATGGGTTTCCTTCGGCCTCTCGAAGGGCGCAGCCTTTGCAACCGACGGTCTCCACAACACCAGACCGATCGAGTTCAGCGTGGTCAAGCCTTCCGACGCAGAGGGGATGTTCGACGTCCTCACCTACGAGAAGGGAGCCAGCGTTTTGCGTATGGTGGAGCGCTACCTTGGCCCCGATACTTTCAGATCGGGGATTACCAGCTACCTCAATGCACACAGGTTTGCAAACGCGGAAACGACGGATCTATGGAACTCTCTCGACGCCGCCAGCAGCGAGCCCATCGCTGAAACAATGACGGATTGGGTCTTCCAGGGTGGTTATCCTCTAATCCGGATTGCCGCGGATGGATCTCACATCACCATTTCGCAGGAACCCTTCTCATACCTGTCGGACCCGTCCAAGGCGGGTACCGGGCAATCCCAGATTGGCTCAAGCTGGAAAGTGCCCCTAAGCATTCAGATCGGAGACAAGCATCATAAGTTGCTGCTCGATACTGAGCCGATATCGCTGCCCTTGGCAAGCACTGACGATTTGGTTATTGCGAACGCCGGAGGTTGGGGATTCTTTCGAGTCAGCTATGACAGTGCTCTCCTCGAAAAGCTGCTTGCAGAGTTCCCCCGCCTGTCCGATTTAGAGAAGTTCAATCTGGCCAATGACCTATGGGCGCAGACCGTCTCGCTCCGGGTCGACATCCAAACTTTCTTCGAACTGATCGAGGCCGTGAAAGGCGAAGAAGACCCCAATCTTTGGGAAGTTATCATTTCAGCATTCAACCTGCTGGATCATATGATGCCATCAGCTGCGCGCGATGCAGTTGCGAAGCGCTGCAAGGATGCACTTCTGCCGATTCTGGACAAATTGGGATTCGAAGCGCTAGACGGTGAAAAGGAAGGGACTTCGAGGCTTCGGGCTGCCGTCATCGAGGCTCTCGGAACAGTGGGGCGCGACAGCGAGACCATTGCCGAGTGCAAGGATCTGTTCGTCAAGGAAATGTCGATAGAGTCCAATATCGATCCTGATATCGTTGGTTCGGTTTTGGGAGTCGTGGCCGCTAACGGCGACGAAGCTGATTTTGCATTCATGCTCGACAGGTATCGGCATCCCTCCACCCCCCAGGAGGAAAACCGTTACCTCATGGCGCTCACCAAATTCCAACACCCTGAGCTGATTAAAAAGGTCTTGTCAATGACATTGGAAGAGATCCGGAGCCAGAACGGCCCCTTTGTGATCGCCAGCCTTCTATCAGGACGGGAATCCGGACCTTTGGCGTGGAATTTCCTAGCACGGCACTGGGAGGCTCTATTGGAGAGATTTCCGGACAATACCATAGCGAGAATGTTGTCTGGAATCGCGGCGTTGGTTTCAGACGAGTCCTACTATCTGGAACGGGAGATACGCTCTTTCTTTGAGACGCACAAAGTCCCCAGTGGTGAGAAGAGCCTGCAACAGACCCTGGAAAGATACGCGGTCTCCTTGACTCTTCGGAAAAAGCTCCTTGACATCGAGCTGTGATTCTTTATGCCACAGGGCACAATCAAGGGCAGCCATGTAACCGACTGTCATTAGGCGAGTAACGACTCACATGGACCAAACCTTACAGCCACAATTAGCTTCGGAGCTGCTGGCAAAGCAGGAACTGATACGTGCGACAAAAGGTTTCATGCCGCCCGACGAGGGGGCCGCTCTGGCTGCGGCGCTCAAAGGCTGCGATGTCTCCATGGACCTGCCAGCAGTTGAAATCGGTTCGTATACGGGACTGTCAACCATATACCTGGGAACCGCCGCCCAGCTTCAGGGGAGATTGCTCTTGTCGGTTGATCATCATCACGGTTCGCAGGAAAACCAGGCGGGATGGGAATATCATGACCCTTCGCTCATAGATCCAGTCTCAGGAAAGATGGACACCCTCTATCTGTTTCGAAGGGCGATGGAGCTCGCCGGGCTGGATGACACCGTAATCATTGTGGTGGCGAATTCCCAATCATTCGCCGCCACCTTTTGCACAGAGATCGGGTTCTTATTCATAGACGGGGGCCATGGACATGATCAGGCATATAGCGATTACGACAGCTGGGTTCCAAAACTGGCCGAAAGTGGAGTTTTGGCAATACACGATGTATTTGCGGATCCTTCGCTAGGTGGCCAGGCACCCTACCACTTGTATCAAAGATCTCTTGGCGAAGGCTTTCAGGAAATAGGTGCCCAGGGAAGCCTGCGCGTCATGAGAAAAGGCTCAGCATAGAACGGCCAATGCTAAGGCCGGCCTTTGAAGGCAGGAGAAAACTAGATATTATGACGGCGGCAACTGAGTACGACGACTGCTCATCGTGAGGAAACGTGATCCCTTGGGGACCGACCATTCCGGTCAGATATCCGCCACCTGGTCTGCGAAACCTTTGCAGAGCCATGTAGAGATCCTGCGCCAGTGCCTCGTCACCCGATATGTGCAGCGCCATTGCAGTCTCTGCAGTTTCGGCAGCTGTGAACCATTCGCGCCCCAGCATGCACCGCACTCCCCAATCCGGCACATAAAAGCGGCCGAGAAATCCTTCGCTCAGGCTGGTCCAGCCTTCCACCCCGCCTAATAGCGGATAGTAGTGGTCCATTGCCCAGCCAGAAGTGTCTGCATAAGGTCCAGCAGATTGCGACAAGGACTCGCTGAGCTTTTGCCTGGCATCCTTATATCGGGCACAGTCACCGATGCCATAGCGTTCGCAAAGATCCTCTGCTACGGCCAGGGAATCGCAAATTGACGATGAAGCGGCGACGAGCGAGGTTGGATAGCCATCACCTCTTGGATCGATTGCCCATGGCAGAGACCCATCATCTCTCTGATGTGAAATGACATAGTCCAAACCTCGAAGGGCCATCTCCACGTATGGGCTAAGCAAACCCCTGCTCCCGCCAAGACGGTCGAGTATCGCGACTAACAGAACCGGAAAGCTGCATGTATTTGATTCTCTTCTCGGTTCGGCCACTCCGTTCGAAAGATAGAAATGGCACCATGATCCATCGTTATTTTGCATGCGCAGCAGCCACCTGGCCCCAGCGCGAGCATCAGACAGCCTGCCCCCTAGCGCCAGAGCAATGGCAGCTTCGGTATGATTCCATGGATCTGCCCTACCTCCTTTGAACCATGGGATCATCCCAGAGGACGACTGAAGCGAAACCAGGAAATCCAGCGAAGAATCGAGTTCTTTCTGACTAAGCAGCGATTCGCGTGGGCTACCGACGGACACCTGAATCCTTTCTGGCATATAGCACGAAACTTTTGCCTCCAATTGGATTGAGGACCCGCTCCAGCAAGGCGGTGGTCCTGGGCTTCTTCGTTATATCCCAGACCAGAAAACGATGATATAGGCGGTAGAGGCGGGAATCTTCGTTCGTAACCCCCACAAGGCACCTGATCAACCAGTATGGGGTATGAAGAGCGTGCGCGTGGTGGGTGCGGTAGACGCCCAGACCTGCAACCTGTACCAAATTATTAATCTGAGATCGGCGGTAGATCCGCAGGTGGCCACCTGGAGCATTGTGGTATTCGGTCGATAAAAGCCAATAAATCGCCTCAGGAAAAAAACGCGGTACAGTCACGCATACGACCCCTCCCGGCTTGGCGACCCTGACAATCTCTGCCATAGCCGAAGCATCGTCGGGTATATGCTCAAAAACCTCAGATGCGATCACGACGTCGAAAGTATTGCCGGCAAACGGCAGCTGCAAGCCTGAGGCCTGAACGGCAAATCCTTTGCCGTTCTCCGGGTCATCTGCAAGCAGAGCTTCGAAAAAAGGCGGAGCATTTACGATCTCGTTAAAGGCTAGATCGACGGCGACAACCGATGCGTGCTGAGTGGCTGCCCAAAAAGCATGCCTGCCAGCGCCGGCGCCGAAATCGAGAACCAGCTTTCCTGCCAGATTACCGAGCACCGACGCTCTAACCGAAAGCATTTACAGGTTCTTCCATCTCGAGCTAAACCGCGCCACGCGAGGCTAGAAGCTCCAAGTAGTGCTGCTCAGTCGCCTTAGCTGTAGCCGGCCAGGTGAATTTGCTCATGACCCGCTCTAGCCCATTGATCCCAATTTCATCACGCAATATTGGTGAATCGAGCGCCTGGAGAATTTTCTTCGCCAAGTCCAAGGAATCTCCAGCGCGTGCTGTCAGGACCGTCTCGCCATCGGAACCCGTAACCTCTGGCAGTGCGCCACCATCTGTTGCCACAAGTGGTACGCCACATGCCATTGCCTCTACGGCCGGCAGTGAGAAACCTTCGTACAGCGAAGGCACAATTGCAAGTTCCGCCTGGTTGTATAAGCTGACCATCTCGCTTCGGCTCACCAAACCGGCAAATTTGATCTGGTTAGCGAGGCCCAGTTCTGCCACGCGTGCCGGAAGCTTCGAATCCTTATTGGGATGTCCCATTATGACCAGGTGCGCTCCAGCTTCAACGGCCTTAACCTCTGCCATCGCATCCACCAGAACATGCAACCCTTTTAACGGGACATCGGCACTTGCGGTGGTCACAATCAGCCCCGGTTCCTTGGCAATACCAGAAATTGGCCTGAAAATATTTGTGTCCACCCCTATCGGCACCACCCTGGAACTGTCAAGGCTCACATCCATGTATTTGAATAGGTCGTTCCGCGACGTCTCAGAAACTGTGAGAACTCTCTCGAGGCGCTTGGCAACCTCCTTCTGCATCCTGACAAAACCGTACCAGCGGTAGGCACCGAACTTGGCCTTGAGAGTCTCGGCGTGGGAGATCGCCAGACCACGGTCCACCGTAATCGGGTGATGAATCGACGCTATGACGGGCAATCCTCTGGATGCCAGGCTCAATATGGACCAGGAGAGAGACTGGTTGTCATGCAGCAAATCGAATTCACCCAGCCGCGGCCCGAGAGCCCTTTCCAGACGCCACCCAAAACTTCTCGGTTCCGGGAAACCACCGCTTCCCATTATGGCAAATTCGAGAAGATCTATCATGTCTCCGAACTCAGACAGTTTTGGAATGCGAAAAGGATCACTATCACGGTAAAGATCAAGCGACTTCAGCCAGTTTGTGGACACCAAACCAGGTTCTAAATCCGGGTACGGCGGTCCGGAGAATACCTCCACCTTGTGGCCAAGCCTGGCCAACTCTTCACACAGGTGTTTTGTGTAAACTCCCTGGCCTCCAGAGTACGGATTTCCCCTGTAAACACAGAAAGCAATCCTCAGCGCCCTTAAGTCGCTGCGCTGCGACCGCACTAAAACCATCCGATGACAGTTTGCACCAAGAGCAAAGAGGAGAGGCCTGCAATCGCAATGACGGACACTGCGGCCACCTTTTTGAAAATCCTTCCATTGACCGCATTCCCTAGCACGCTTCGCCTGTTTGAGAGCACCACAATAAATGTGAGAATAATTGGAGTAAGGAAGCCCTGCAGCACCTGGGTGAATATAAGCAGAGTTATCAAGTTGACAGGTATCAGCGATACCGCTGCGCCAAGCAGCACCTGCGCAGAAAAAAGCCCCAAGAATAGTGGCGCCTGTCTGAACTTTCGCGAAACCGACCGCTCCACCCCTAACGCCTCAGCCACCGCATACGAAGTCGAAAGAGGCACCACCGCAGCGGCTAACGCTGAGGCGCCCAGCAGTCCTATCGCAAAGAGGTTTACGGCCTGTGAGCCTGCAATAGGTCTGAGCGCTATAGCAGCCTGCTGAGCAGACTGCAGCGGACCAGTACCCCCAATTGCCGCTGCCGTGGCAATAATAATGAACATGGATATGATGTCGGCAAAGATTGCACCGCCAACCGCATCGGCTCGCTCAAGGGGATACTCCTCAGGGGAAACGCCCCTGTCCACAACACCTGCCGCGGCATACACCTGCATATAAGGGGAAATCGTGGTTCCGATCAGTGCTACCCCTAAAAAGACGAAACTGTTTGAAGCGATAAAGTGCGGTATTGCCGTCTGGACGGCTACCTTATGCCAGTCAGGATGGCCAAATATCGCGGCTAAAGGATAAGCAAAAAACGCGAGCGACATGATGAGAAAAATCCGCTCCGCATATCTGTATGATCCGAACAGCACAAGACTCCATATGGCTAGCGCGGATAGCGGAATCGATATATAGCGGGACACCCCGAACAGTTGGAATGCCGCTCCGATCCCTGCGAACTCAGACACCACCAGACCCAGATTTGACGCTCCCAGGGCAAGCATCGCCAATCCGGTCAACCGGATCGAAAACTCCTCGCGAATCAGCGCCGCCAAGCCCTTGCCGCTGTAGACACCCAGACGAGCCGACATTTCCTGCACGACGACCAGTCCTATGGTCACAAGTACCATGAAGAACAATGACCTGTATCCAAACTGGGATCCTGCAGAAGAATATGTGGCAATGCCGCCTGCGTCGTTGCCGGCGTTGGCGGCGATCAGGCCGGGACCAGCAGCAACCAGATAGACCCAGAATGGCCTCCTACGCTTTGTGGTGGAGGCCTGCAGACGCGCTCCAAAACTCCGTTGCCCTTCTTGATTCAGTTTGCGCTTTGGCGTAGCTGAACTCACAATGAAACCTCATTATCGGCCCTGTACAGACTCTCTGGATAATTTCCTCATGAAAGCAGGCGCGGAAAATGGAACCTTCCCCGCTCTGGCGATAGTGCATCAATTATGTCATCGGCCAGAATTCTGCCAACCGGCCGCTGGTTCACTGCCACAACAATTGAAAAGCGCCGCGAGCCAATGAGTCTCTCGGCCACCTGGTCTATAGACACCCCGGGTTCGACAACCACGGGATCTTCCGAGATGAGTTCCGATATAGCCGAATCGGGATCGGCAAGGGCAATATCGAAAAGCGAAACTTCCCCAAGCAGAAGGCCTGCATCATCGACAACCAGAACGCCGTCGATCTCGTCCTTGTGATCGCGATGCGATTCTAGCTGCGACCTCACCTCGCTGACGGTTTCTCCCGGAAGAGTTTTGATGAACATCGTTGTCATGACACCGCCAGCAGTATCCTCGGCAAACTCCAGCAAGTTGCCCAAAACACGGGCAGCGCTAGGCTCCATCAGCTCCAATATCTCATCCCTTTCGTCTTCATCGAGATCCCTTAGGGCTTCAACCGCCTCATCTGGCTCCATGGCCGAGACAATGTCTGCTGCCACTTCAGGCTCTGACTCTCTAAGAAGCGCCTCCCGCTCCTCGGGCTCCATCTCCTCAACGGCATCCGCAGCAGTCTCAATATCCAGTGCGGACAAAAGCCCCTGGCGCTCCGGCCTGCCAAGATCCTCGAGCAGATCTGCAAGTTCGCTGGGACGCAGTCTTTTGATTCCCTGGTGCGTGCTCCGGAGTTTTACCGCCCCGGTGTGCTCGTCAAAAGGAGCTACGGCGGCCCAGTCCAGCACTTTTTCCGGGGTGGCCGTCGAGCGGAATCTTATCGGGCCGAGCCTTCTCAGCAATGAGTACATGCTCACATCCACTCCAACCAGCCTGAGCCGCCCAAGAGCGTGGGCCAGGAACACATCGGCGGCGCGCAATACCTGTACGCCATCGACATCAACCAGCTGGTGATCCAATATTTCTTTTCCGAGCAACACTTCTCCAGGACGCTGCGTAAAGTCGCGCAGGTCCAGCGTGGAGGAGGACAGGATGACGGAATCACGCGAGAACGTTTCAACCCTGTCGATGTCGACGAATGCTACCCTTCGCCCAACCTTTACCAAAATTCCAGTTACAGGCGGATAATCAGAATCTTGAGACCACCGCACCACGACATCAACGAGGCGGCCGATCTCGGACCCAGTTTGGTTTCTTACCGGCTTGCCGGAAAGCCCTGCGAAAGAAATTATTGACTCTCTAATGCTTTTGATGGTCAACAGACGCTGCGATCTCGACTCGCGCATGTCCTTGATCCGGCGGGGATTCAGCAGAATTGGCTTTCGTGCCATTAGGACTGCCCTCCTTTCAGATGGAGAGACGCCCCCGGATCGAATCTGTGCCTAAACTGCGGTCCGTTCAGGAATCGAAATTGGCAGAGCAGTCGAGAGGGACGTCATGGATGAATAGTTGAAGTCGGTACTGTGAGGTTCACTCGGCTTCACTGACAATCACCTCCTTGACTCGGCCAACAAAACACAGTATTACCTGCATTGATAAGAATAGCTGAAAATCTTGGCAAAACTATGCAAAATACTGGAGATTGCCTCGATAAATTGCAAAGTGGACCAGCAGGCGACGCGACTGGGTCTACCCGGGTTTGGTGCCGAAAACTATTCCGGCTTCAGCCACCACAGAATCAGAGCCAATGTCTTGGAAACCTGCCTGCTCGAAAAGACGAACCCATGCGTGCTGCGAAATCGGCTTTTCCTGAACTCTTGCAAGGTATCTTGCGGAATTCTTGGCTATTCGCCACCAGCCCCCAGGCCCTTTTCTTAGCAAGATGGACACCTTGGAAGCGATTATCTGCCGATCCTGCTTCCTCCCACCCCGCCCGAACATCATATCTCCAAATACCATGCGGCCATTGGGTTTCAACCAATGGAACCCCTGGCTAACCACCCACCGCTTTTGCTCATCACTTAAATGATGGAGCGCATAATTGGACAGAATCAGATCGAAGGATCCCTTGGCAAATTCGAGTTCCTGAATCGATGCAGTCATAGTCTTTACGTTTCCAAGACCGTTCTGGGTCAATTTGGAGTTAAGAAGTTCAATCATACGGGGTGATATGTCTACCCCAATTACCGACTTGACTTTATTTGAAACCGGAATGGCAAGTTGGCCGGATCCGCAACCCAAATCGAGAACTTCGCATTCCGAAGTGGGATTCGCTTTGGCGATCAAGGCCTCAATCACCCTGCCCAAGCCTGGATTTTCTGAATGATCCCATGTCTCAGCTCTTTTGGTCCACACCGACCGCTGCACGGCTAATCCAAGCTTCTCAATAACTGACGACAAAACTATCTCCCACTTCAGTAGCTCAGGACTTCTAAAACCGCACAAAACCTAGGCCTAAACCAGATAACTTACCTCTATCCCAAAACCTTCCGGCCTTGTCGAACTCCTAAGATGCCGACGGGTAAAGGCAAATGTTCGGGAACCGATCCCTATCCCAATTGGTAGAGACTGCTTTAATGGCATTAACAACTTAACAAGATAGCGGCCCAAAATCAGAGCAAAATGAATTAGCTGGTGACACCGTGTGCAATGTGTGAATTAGAGCCTCTTACCAGTACAAATGAGACCGTGTCCGACTAGTGGCATGTTGACAGTTTCGGCGGTTCAGCCGGCTTCTTTGAACTGCAACAGCGTCTTGAACCGAGTCTTGTATTGGGAGAACATCCCAATTGCCTCGCCAGAGTCACTAACCAGCTCCATGTCTGCAGCCCGCAACGTGACGATAGACGCCCTAGGGGATTTCTTCATCACATGCATAAGTCCGTATGCGCCGGCAACTATAGCTGCAATGCCACCAATTACGATTGAATAGCGCGCTCCAAAATGCTGGCCTACGAAGCCAACTATAGGTGCGCCTACCGGAGTTGATCCGAGAAATGCCACGGTGAAAAGCGACATCACTCTTCCCCTCATCATTGGATCCGAGTTCAGTTGCAGCGTAGAGTTTGCGATCGAAATGAAAATTATCGATGCCGCACCCATGGGCACCATGGCCACCATGGCCCAAACGGGACTCGGCATGAAGGCGGCAATGAGTATGAGCGCACCAAAGCCCAGAGATGTAACGGCAAGGCTCGTGATGCTTGTCCTGGGAAACGTCGCCCCAAACAGACCGCCCATCACTGCTCCGACACCCATGAATGCCATGAATGCCGCATAAGTGCCTGCCCCTTGGTGAAACGTCGAACTTGCAAAGAGAGGGAAGGACACCTGAAATTCAAAGGCCATCGTTCCCACCAGCACCATCATCACCAGTGGCACCTTCAGATATTTGGATGACTTCACATATTTAAATCCCTCAACCAGCTGGCCCTTAGATCTGATCACCCTCTCTGAAACATTCAGCTCGCCCACCCTCATGGCCAGTAATGCACCTATTACCGCGATAAAGGAAGCAGCATTCGCGATGAAAAGGGACCCTGTTCCTAATGCATAGATGATCACTCCCGCGATGCCGGGTCCGATTATGCGGGCGGAATTCATCACAACCGCGTTGAGACTAACGGCGTTGGCCACGTCACGGTTCTCCACCATTTCACTTACAAAAGACTGACGAGATGGGTTGTCTATAGCGTTTGTGATTCCCAGCCAGACTGAGATGGCGTAAACCATCCACATCTGAATTGCGCCAAGTTCTGTCAATACCCCCAGCAGGAGGGATGCTACCGCCAGCGAGCTTTGGGTGGCAATAATTATCCTGCGCTTATTGAGCTGATCGGCAACCAGCCCTCCCAGCGGACCCAAAAGCAGAACAGGTACAAATTGAGCTGCCAGAACCGCCCCCAGAGCAACACCGGAGCCTGTCATTTTGAGTACCAGCCAGGATAACCCGACTGTTTGCATCCAGGTACCTGACACAGACACCAGCTGCCCTGCCATATATAGCCTGTAGTTGTGGCTCTTCAGGGACTGGAATGTTCCAAACTTGACTCTTTGCGGGTTATTCAATATACCTCTCAAACCAATTGTTAATTCTGATAATTCAATTCATTGTTCGCATTCACACCGGGGTTACACAGGGAAACTGGAACCACCCTTTGAAACCATCGAAACAGCCAGATGCCCAACAAATCTTCAGTCGCTAATCACTCCAGATAGCGCTTCGTCCCCGTTATGGCTTGTGCGGCTTCGCTTATGGACCACCCTGCTTAGCGGCTTCTCAGGGAGAAGAAATGAGAACACCAAGGCCAGAAGAGCAAATGGAATTGCCGCAAGGAACATGACGTGTAAGGAATTTACAAATGCCTGCAGAAGTGCCGTATGGATTGCAGGCGGCAGAGAATTAAGTGCCTGAGGGGAGCCAGAGATTGCGCCATTGGCGACGGACCTCGGCACGGTTACCCCTTTGGGGACAAGCCTCGGCATATTGTAAGCAAGCCTGTTTACCAAAATGCTCCCAAAGAACGAGGTTCCAATTGCTCCGCCCATCGTCCTGAAGAACGAGATTGCAGATGTCGCTGTACCCAAATCCTTGTGCTCGACGCCGTTCTGTGTCGCAAGAACAATTACCTGCATCGACAGCCCAATACCAAAACCAGTCACGAACATCATTACAGCCTGAATCGAGTAAGTCGTATCCACCCTAAGGGTGCTCATAAGGTAGAGCCCAATGGTGACGACAACCGATCCTACAATGGGGTAGATCTTGTACTTGCCCCGTTTAGAAATCAATGCCCCCGAGCCAACCGATGCCGACACCACTCCCACGGTCAGAGGAATTAGCATCAGCCCGGATTTTATTGCGCTTGCTCCCCTGACCACCTGCTGGTACTCGGGAAGAAAAATTATCGCGCCAAACATCATGAAGCCGGTGACAAAACCAAGTGTCGATGAGACGCTGAAAATCTTGTTCTTGAACAGCCTCAGGGGAAGTACCGGATCCGGCGAACGAAGCTCGACAATGATGAAGGCCGCTATGAGCAATATCGAAATAATTGCCAAGCCAACGATGGTGTTCGAGGTCCAAGCGTAGGTATTACCACCCCAAACCGTTATCAGCAAAATCCCCGTAACAGCAGCTGCTACCAACGCCGAGCCAAGGAAGTCGATATAGTGCCGAACTCTGCTGGCAGGAAGCTTCAAAACGATAGTGGTCACGGTAAGCGCAACGATTCCAATTGGAACGTTGATATAGAAGATCCAGCGCCATGAAAGGCTGTCGGTGAAGAACCCGCCTGCCAAAGGTCCAAGAACAGAGGCTGCTGCAAAAACCGCACCAATTAAACCCTGGTATTTTCCACGGTCCCGAGGTGGAACTATGTCACCAATGATTGCCATCACCATCGCAAACAACCCACCTCCACCAAGACCCTGAATTGCCCTGAAGATAATGAGTTCCGCCATGTTCTGAGAGAGTCCGGAAAGCACAGATCCAATCAGGAATAACACAATTGCAACCTGAAAAAGTGCCTTTCTACCAAACAAATCTGAAATCTTGCCATAAAGAGGCGTCACTGCGGTTGACGACAGAAGGTAAGCCGTGACCACCCACGACAGGTGTTTCAGTCCACCCAAATCCCCCACAATCGTCGGCAGCGCCGTCGCAACAATGGTCTGATCCAAAGCCGCAAGTAGCATGCCCAACATAAGAGCGCTAAAGACGACGAGAATTTGACGGTGGGTCAAGGGCACTCCGCCATTCACAGGGCTGACGGCTGAAGGGTTAGTATTGTGAGATGAGGAAGTTATTTGCGCCATACAACTAATAACCTAACTATCGAAGAAAACATTCCACTACAAAACCTTTAAATATACAAAAGTAATTCTACCCGTTCCTAGGCCTGGGGGTTCAGACAATGTGCGGCAGATTTGTTCAAATCGACTCGACCATTGCCCGGCTCAAGTCAATACTCGACTTTCACCCAAGCCTGGATACCTATGCCCCCCACCGCCACCAAATCGAGAGCTACAACATTGCGCCTGACAGCAAAGTAACGGTAATCAGGGCTCGCGATGGCAATCTCGCGCTCACGGAAATGCTGTGGGGAATCAAACCTCAATGGTTCCGCGATTCGAGCCGCAGTCTTATCAACGCCAGAGCAGAGACTTTACTGAAGAAACCAACATTTCGTAAGCTTCTCAAACAGAAGATAATAATCCCTGCTGAAGGATTCTACGAGTGGCAAACTCAACAAGGCCAACAGAAAAGGCGGGCCAAAATCCCATACTATTTTTATCGGGCCGATGACAACCCGCTACTTCTTGCTGGCCTATATGAGAAATCAGCCAATCCAGAGACGGGTGAGGTGGTCGACACCTTCGTCATCTTGACCACCAACCCTAACGAGATGATGGCGCCCTATCATGACAGAATGCCCGTAATCCTCGAACCATCGCGGGCTGCTAACTGGATCATGGCGGAGACTACAGAAAACCTGATTAATGAAATCGCGGTGCCGCCTTCAAATCACCTACTGGCGACCCGTCAGGTCAGCACGCGGGTCAACTTTTCAGGAGTGGACGGACCCGAACTGATAGCTGGAATCGAGAACGAATAACCACTTGGCACCGTGCTTTTCAGCCTGTCAGCGATCTAGATTCCAGCAAGGCCCCCGGTAACGGAATTTGCAATCCCGGCAGCATCTAGGCCAATATTGGCAAGTATGTCGTCTGCTTTGCCTTGGGCGATATACGTGACTGGAATTCCAAGTTCCCTGAAGCGTCCCGAGTATCCTTCAACTTTCTCGAGGTTGTATCTCAGATGAGTGCCATAACCGCCGGGAACAAATCCGTCTTCGATCGTGACCACAAGCCGATGGGCAGCCAGCTTGCGCAAATAGGAATCGCCAAATTCGGTCAAAATCCTCGCATCCCACACCGAGGCGGAAATGCCTGACTCAGCTAACAGTTCTGCAGCATGAAGAGCGGGGGCCACCATCTTCCCTACTGCCACAAGCGCGACCTCGCTTCCGCTGACAAGGCATCTCGGTTCAATATTTTTAGAACTCGAAATCCGTAACCCTGCCGGTCCTGGAGTCTTGGGGAATCTGATCATCGACGGGCCTGGCAATGAGAGCGCGTATTCCAGCATTGGATCCACGTCCTCAAGACAACCGGGCGCCAACACGGTCATGCCTGGAATAGCCAGGAATTCAATGAGGTCCAGCACGCCGTGATGCGACGGCCCGTCGTCTCCGGTTATTCCTGCCCGGTCCAGGATGAACACAACCGGCAGCCCATGTAGGCCAACATCAAGATTAACCTGGTCAAAGGCCCTGGCTACGAAGGTGGAGTAGATTGCAACGACTGGTTTGAGGTTCCCCATTGCCATCCCGGCAGCGGCAGTTACCGCGTGGGCCTCTGCGATGCCCACATCAAAGAATCGCTCCGGATATCTCTCCTGGAACCCCAAAAGTCCCGTTGGCGCTGGCATTGCAGCGGTTATGGCGACGATTTCAGGCGACTTTTCGGCCTGGTCCAGAAGAGACTGCGAAAACACCTCGGTGTAGGATCCATACTCAACCTCGGCTAGCAGCTCCGGCTGGGCCACCTTTAGGTCGTGAAGGCGCTGGACCTCGTCATCTTCCGCCGGACCATAGCCCCGACCCTTTTCGGTCAAGACGTGGACGACGATAGGGCCATCCCAATTTTCGGCGTTGGCAAAGGCGTACTCCATTGCGGCAATATCATGCCCCTCAATAGGTCCCGTATAGCGCACCCCTAGGGATTCGAAAAACACTCTTGGCTCAATCACCTCGCGAAGTGCAGATGTGATTCCCGCAATCCCTGAAACGGCCAGGCCACCCACCGCGGGCAGCTCAGCAATCATCTGTCTGATCTTGGCTCTTGCCTGTATATATGAAGGATTCAGCCTGAGGCGCGTCAAGCCGGACGATAGCTTCGATACCGTAGGCGCGTAGGAACGGCCATTGTCATTCCAGATGATAATAACCCGCTTTCCCGCATGGCCGATGTTGTTTAATGCCTCGTAAGCAAGGCCTCCGGTTAGAGCTCCATCGCCAACGACTGCCACGACAGCACGCGGTTCTTCGCTAGGACCGACGCCAACAGTTGGCTCATAACCGAGCTCTAAAGCTGTGGAAATTCCGTAGGCATAAGACAATGCCGTCGATGCATGAGAATTTTCTATCCAGTCATGAGGAGATTCCTTGCGGGATGGATAGCCCGACAGCCCGTCACTCTTGCGCAGCGCTGAAAAACCGTCCATACGCCCCGTCAGCAGTTTATGAACGTATGCCTGATGGCCCGTGTCAAAGAGAATGATATCCCTTGGCGAATTGAAGACTCTGTGTAGAGCAATGGTTGTCTCGACTATACCGAGATTCGATCCAAGGTGCCCGCCAGTCTCTGTAACTGTGTCTACGATAAACTGCCGAATCTCGCTGCACAATTCCTCGAGTTCACCGCTATCGAGTGAACGCAAATCCTCCGGGCTCTTAATTTTTTCTAGGATCATTTATGCCTATACCCTTTGCCCAAGCTGCACTCGAATCCAAGCCTAAGCACAATGGAAGGTTTTGCGCCGCAGGGCTAGCATTAAAGTTCAGCGATTACCCATTTACTAGTTATAACTCTCTTAGTCAGACCAATTGTGGTCAGCTGCAACCACTGCTTACATCGCCGGCCAATACTTCTATCACTCTTCTGAGACTCAAATCGAATACAAGCCTATTTGGTCCGGGATTGTTAATGATCCAAATTGTCATGCCTCCAGTGTTCGCACAGACTGTTCCGTCACTCACTTTGAAATAAGGGCTGTAAAAGAGACTCAGGCTGTAAATGCCAGGTAATTGGGCGTCGATACTCACGGAATTGATGCCAATCCTGGCACCAATATAGGTTCCATTTGGAGCGCGCACAGTTGTAGTAGGTTCAGGTACCCCGAAAATCCGGCTTTTCCCAATATCCGCGATGAGGCGGAGGCCTGACTTCCCAGAACTGATCAGCTGGGCCTCATCCACAGAAGAGAAATCGTACGGGCCTGGCGGCAACACCACCAAAGAAACGCCAGACCTTCTGAGCCAGGATAGGTACTGGCTTTGAGAGAATGCCGCTTGGCTATAAAGAATCTGGTTTTGAGGAAAATCATCCTGACGAAACCAGCCACGAACAATCGTGAACCCCATTTCCGGCAAGTAGTAAGCCCCCTGGTGATTGGATGTATCAACCAGCTCGATGCGGCTTCCGGGCACGACGTTTCGCTCCAAAACTGGCTTAAGCTGACTCCAATAAGCACTATTCGACGTTTGGTAGATCCCGCTCGACAAAATCTGGGAAAGTGGCATCAAATTCCATGCCAAGACGAGCAAAAGTAACACCGTGGCAATTATTCGGGAACTCAATTTACTTAGAGCGATCAGTGCGGTAATGATGGGAAAAGAAAAATCGATGACACGTGCCGCATTTGAACCGAGATTTGACCCGCTCAAGAACGCAACCAAGTTGAAAAGTCCATATCCAATCATCAAGATCCGCAGTTGGCGGAAATAAACCAGATTTTTCGGCACCAAAAGGTAGCACAGAACGGTGAAGACCTCCACCAGGAGCAGATCGCTGGTCCAGTATGGATAACGCCCATGATCCGGGAATGCCCTCAGAGACAGAAGCTGGACAACTAACAGAAAGGCCAATGTATAGAGATAGAAGCTGGTGGATATGCGCCGGACAAAATTCCCCAAATGGACCCTGGGCGCCAGAAGCTGAAACGGAATTTCTGCTACCGCGATTAGGAGGACAAGCGCCGCAAGAGCAAGCGGGCTTGAAAGCAGCACGAGCACGGCCATGATCAAAAACAAAAGCCTCCAGCCCAGGTGGTACATCACCAATGCCAGAAGCACAAAGACAACGCCCAAAAAAAAGGGCCACGCACCAGTGAGGACCATGAAAGGAAGGACCAGCAGCGAAAGCCTCCGGCTTCCGTCAAAAGAACCGGGAAAGCAGCGATCAGAAAGCATAGATATGAGGCCGGTCAAAACTGCGATACTGAGCACAGCGACGGTCTTGAGACCTATGAGATACGCGAGGAGGTAAAAGGCAAAGGAATAGTTCACAAAGCTGTAACGGCCCAGATACCAGCGATTATCCCATAAATCAAATCCCTGGGCGCCAAAGATCTGCTGTAAATGCGAATGTGCCGCCTGATCGACTGCTGGAGGACCGAACACTACCAGCAGCACCGAGACGGCCAACGCGGCAGTTGCATAGATTCCTGCGCTGTAAGCGGTTCTGTCAAGCCTGGCATTGAGTTGAAGAACCGACAAACTGTCCTCCGAGCTGGGTTCTTAAATGGGCGGATGGCTCCTGTTATCCGCCATCATAACCCAGGTGCTGCGAAGTATTTCCACCCGAGCATAACAGCGAAGCTTTTGCGAGTCGGGGCTTACAGGTTTCGGTTGCCGACGAAGTTCGCCAGCTCTTGAAGTTCGACTACCGCCGCGACACTCAAGCCCGATTTCTTAATTGCATCCACGGCGTCGCTGCAAAGGCTATCGATAAGAAGTTCGACTTCCTTCTTTGCTCCCGTATCTGTCAGAATCTCCTGGAACCTTGATATCTCCTCGGGTGACAGATCCTCAGCTCCGAATCTTTCCTTCAGAAAATTTGCGGCCGAACCTTCCGCCCGTTCAATCGCAATGGCCGCAAGCACGGTAGGCTTTCCTTCTCGCAAATCCTCCCCTACCGGTTTTCCGGTTAGAGTCTGATCTCCAAAGCTTCCAAGAAGGTCATCGCGAAGCTGGAATGCCTCGCCCAGCGGAATCCCGTAGCTTGAAAGCCGCTGCTGGTATTGGTCGAGTTTTCCAAGCAATGCAACACCCAGATGAAGAGGCCTTTCTACGGTATATTTCCCCGACTTATAAAGACTGATCCTGCGAGCCTGATCCTTTGAAATTCGCGGCTGGGCTTTACCGTTAGCTGTGCCAATCAAGTCAAGGTACTGCCCTATGTTAACTTCCAGCCTCAGCTCCGTAAATATGTTCTGAGCTTCGATCGGAGCTCCTACTAGCATCTTGTCGGCATAGACAAACGCCATGTCGCCTAGTAGAATTGCCACTCCCTCGCCGAATCTTCGAGACTCTCCGGTCCATGGGATCCCTTCGTGCTTGTCCTGAAATCTCTTATGGATGGCCACTAATCCCCGTCTCGTGAGAGATGCGTCCATAATGTCGTCGTGGATGATCGCAAAAGCATGGAGCAGTTCTAAGGCACAGCCCGCGTCCAAAATCTCTTCCTGGTCCGGGTCGCCCCCAGCACCAACGTATGCCCAATAGGCAAATGCAGGCCGTAGCCGCTTTCCTCCCGCCAAAACCATCTCTTTGAGAAATATGAGAGGTTCGCCGAGATCCGGGTCAAGGCCGCTCCATCTTGCAATCTCCGCGCTAAGGAGCTCGTCTATCCGAGACCCAACTTTCTTGGCCAGGGAATCCAGGGAGTCTGGAACTTTTTGTCTAACCGTTTTTTCACTCAAGAATTGCCATGCTCCCTCAAAATTTATTTGCTTAAATTGGTGGGGATCCTCTCGTTTAATCCGCCTTCTGCTTACATCCTATGTTGCTCGGCCGTTAAATGTAATGGTCCTAATTAGAGTGAACCTCCCCAGGGTGCGCCCGAGAGAAGTGCCCTCAAATCATAAGTAACAGCCAATAGAGTGGAAGTGCTCACAAATCATGACAAAGGAGCACAATTGATATCGCAAGAGCTAGTTCAGAAGGTATTGGCATCTGCCGTTTCCCGAGGCGGCGATTTCGCGGAAATCTTTGTCGAAGATAAAAGATCGTCTTCCGCCTCATTTGATGACGGCAAAGTTGAGGAACTAAGTTCCGGAGTTTCTAAAGGTGCTGGCATCAGGGTGGTCGTCGGCGAAACAACCGGATTTGCCCATACTGCTGACCTCAGTGAAGCGGGGCTTATGAGCGCTGCCGAGGCCGCCAGAAGTGTGGCTGCTTCTGCCGGGACCATAACTAAAACAATCAGTGTGGGCCCAGCAAAAAACCACAAGCTCTCAAATGGCATTCTGCTGCCCGGCCAGATTGGCAAGAAAGAAAAAATCGAACTGCTCGAACGAATGAATCATATTGCCCGGTCAACCTCAGGTTCAATAAAACAAGCATCTGCAGGTTACGGTGACTCCTACCGAGCGATACTCGTCGCTAATACCGACGGGGTCTTTGCAACCGATGAGCAGATCAGGACAAGAATTGCCGTATCCGTGGTGGCTTTTGGCGACACGGGAATGCAGACGGGTTATGAGACGGCCGCATTCACCATGGGCTTCGAGATGTTCAATGAGATTGACGTCGAAGAACTCGCAAAAGTTGCTGCCGAGCGCGCCTTGAGAAAGCTATCGGCCCGGCCTGCACCATCTGGAACGCTCCCGGTAGTACTGCAGGGAGGTTCAGGCGGCATCCTTTTCCATGAGGCATGCGGGCACGGCTTGGAGGCTGACCATATATTCAAGGATTCATCGGTCTATAAGGGTAAAGTCGGCGAACTTGTCGCCTCGCCGCTCATCACATTGGTAGACGATGGGACCGTTGGAAACCAGTGGGGCACTGCTTTGATCGATGATGAGGGTAAGCCATCACAGCGCAATGTCCTTATCAAGGATGGCGTACTGACCGACTACATGTGGGATGGACTCAGAGCAAGAAAATCCAAAAGAACCTCGAGCGGAAATGGACGACGCCAGAGCTACCAACATTTGCCGATGGTGCGGATGACAAATACTTACCTTGTGGAAGGCAGCGAAAAGCCCGAGACAATTATCGAAAATACGAAACACGGGGTTTACGTCGCCCGGCTTGGTGGCGGCCAGGTGAATACGGCCACTGGTGACTTCGTTTTCGGAATGACCGAAGCATATCTAATTGAGAACGGCGAGATCACGGAGCCTCTTAGAGACGCCAACCTCATAGGCAATGGCCCTGAGGTTCTCAAGAACATAGATGCGGTAGCCGATGATTTTTCGATAACTCCTGGCACATGCGGCAAAGACGGACAGAGCGTTCCAGTCGGCTGTGGACAGGCCACCGTGAGAATAACTGGTGTCACAATCGGAGGGACAGCAAATGGATGACCTGGAAATAATCGCCGAGAAAATTGTAAGCCAGGCGAGGCCGGGCGAGGAGATAGAAGCTTTTGTCGCCTGGGATGAGGAAACCTCCATAAGGGTCTATAACTCCGCTATTGAAAACTTGTCCAAATCGCAGTCCAACGGAGTGGGAATCCGGATTGTCAACAACCACAAACAGGGCTTTGCCTGGGCAGGCACTCTAGATCCGGCTGTGATTGATTTTGCACTGTCAGAGGCACGGGACAACGCCTCGTTTGCCACTGAAGATAAATTTCTTGGCCTCGGCACCCCTGACGATTCTTCCCCAAAAGAGCTCAACCTTTGGAGAGACGAACTTGCATCACATTCGACCGAGGAAAAGGTCTCTTTGGCATTAGACCTTGAATCCAGGCTGAGAAATAGCGACAAAAGAATTAAGAGCGTAGAGTCGGCGAACTACGGCGACGTCAGCTCAATTGCGTCTGTAATGACCAACACCGGCATGAAGGCAACATATCGTCAAACTTTCAGCTTCATAGCTGCCAACGCTATAGCTGTGGAAAACGAGGAAACCCAAACAGGTGGAGGTTATTCCGTCGGTAGAACTCTTTCTGAACTCGACCTTGATAAGGCCGCGCAAGATGCTTCTGTAAGGGCTACCAGGCTTTTGGGTGCAAGCAAACCGCCTTCGGCAAAGATGACGGTCCTATTCGATCCCCAAGTGACTACGACACTGCTCGCGATTATCTCAGGAACGCTTTCCGGAGAAGCTGTCCTAAAGGGAAGATCGCTGTTTGCAGGGCGCATTCAAGAACAAGTGGCATCTCCGATTGTCTCTCTCGTTGATAACCCTACCAATCCGTCAGCATTCGGTGCCTCTGTTTATGATGCCGAAGGATATCCATCCAGAAGCACCAACCTGATTTTAGAAGGCGCCCTGCAGGGATTTTTATATGATACCTATTCGGCCCGACGCGCCGGGGTCTCGACCACTGCGTCTGCCGTCCGAGGGGGTTATAGCTCTACCCCTGGGGTGGGAGCAAGAGCGCTGTTTCTTACGCCTGGGACTGCAATCCAGTCCGAACTCATCGCATCGATTGAAAACGGAGTTCTCGTCCAGTCCATTAGCGGCGTCCATTCGGGGGTGAACCCGATATCGGGCGACTTTTCTGTTGGAGCGGAAGGACTTCTCATCAAATCCGGAGCACTCGGAAAGCCCGTCAAAGAGTTCACGATTGCCTCGTCATTACAAAGGATGCTCCAGGAAGTCGTGGCAGTCGGCAACGACGTTGAATGGATCCCGTCAGTAGCAGCCGGAGTAAGCCTAGTTGTCGAGGGAATATCGATTAGTGGAACTTGATTCAAAGCATGAGGCCGGCAGAGATTCCTGGCAGATTGAAAAGCCGAAAATTGTTGAAAAGATGGCAGTAGTCGATTGCCATACTCATACATATTTCTCAGGCGACTCCAACACCTCAATTTCACAATTTGTTGAAAAGTTTGAGGCTTCTGGCCTT
>SCQM01000179.1 GCA_004298555.1 Actinomycetota bacterium
CCTCGTTCATGAGGTCTTGAAAAACCTCCTGACGAAAATGAATCGATTCAATATCATCAAGGGGCTGGTAAAAAAACGGTCGGAGATCGTATGCTTCGCGGCCCGATGTAATAGTGGATACAATCTGATCAAGATTGAGATCATGGAAGTGGTCGGGAACTGTGTCAGTTTCAGCGTTCTTAGCAAGTGAACCGAAAAGTACGCTTACGTCATTATCGCTCATTTTGCAATCTCCGGCTGAACTTAAATTTAGGTGCGGCAATTAGCCCGCATGCCACGAAGACCCGGACAACCTTCCGGCGAATGGAAGCTGAGAAATCTGGGTGATGCTGAAGATCATTTGTTTCTCCGGATCCTGGCACGGCACCTCTCCCCAATTGCCAGGAGCCATCAGGCCTCATCGCCAATTACGGCGAGCTCCATCGCCTAACTGCAATGTTAACTCCCATATTCTCAAATTGGTTACATTTGCCAAATAAAGCCTGGGAAGGCGCAAAGCAAATCGAAATGGGAGCAACTGTTCGAGGGTTCGCATTCACATTTGCGGCTAGCTGATATGCCCGGAATTTTGCGCATCCACTACAAATAAGATGCCCGCTTAGGTGGTGTCGAAGGGGGGACTTGAACCCCCACGCCCTTACGGGCACTAGCCCCTCAAGCTAGCGCGTCTACCTATTCCGCCACTTCGACTCTGCAACTATGGGCAAAAATAACTTAGCTCAGATCGAGTCAGGTTAATGCCACTAATCAAGTCAATCTTCAATGAATTACCTGGGGGGAATAAAACTCCACGTGCTCGCGTCCCAAAAGATCGTGGAGGATCTCCCGCTCACGCCTATAAAGTTATAGCCCGAAGTATACGCAAGGACCTGGGGAACGGAATAAAGGGGCAGCGATGGGAGATCTTTCCATAGCAGCTGGTCGAGTTGATTGTAAACAGAAGCAGATGAAGCAGGGTCGAGCTCCGAACCGGCTTTGGAAATCAAGGCATTGGCTTGGGGATTCGAGTAGCGATAATAATTGTTCAATGAACCTGAGCTAATTGATAGGTAGCGGCCAGCGTAAAAGGCGGCGTCAGACGAGCCAGGCTCAGTCGCAATGGCCATGTCGAAATTGCCGCTGCTGAGCACCGATCCCTCAAGCATTCCCGCTGGGTAGTTTACGGGATTTACCACAATTCCAACGTTTGACAGCTGCTCCACTATCAAATTTTCGACATCGAGAAGCTGCTGATTTGAGCTGTCAACCGATATTGAAATTACCAGCGGGTGCCCGTCCTTTGTCATCACTCCAGAGACAGAGCGTGAATAGCCGTCGGAAACTAGCAGCGCGGCCGCCCCAGATGGGTCCGGCGCCTCGTACTTGGTGCCATTGTCCTGATACTGTGGCACACCCTGGGGATAAATGTTGTTGCCAGCCGGCCTCGCCTTTGGGTCATAGTTTCCAATGGCATCGCTTATAATTGCCTTGCGGTCCAGAGCGAGAGCAATCGCCTGTCTTATTTTAGAATCTGACAGCGGAGCTTTTGAAAGATTAAATATCAACTCTTCAGTTGTCAAGGATGGGACTACAACTGTTTTGACGTTATGGAGCTTAGTCAAAAGAGAGTAAAGCAAATCCTGAGCGGGAGTGTATACCAGGTTGACAGACCCGTCGCTCAGTTGGGCAGGGAAGTTGTCAGGATTAGGATCATCCAGAAATCTAATCTTCGGGATGGTCGCCATCCTGCCCCAATAGTTTGGGTTGCGGACAAGGTCGAGTTCTTTGCCTGGGATAAAAGCCGATATCTCATAAGGGCCGCCGGAAATCTCGACTACCTGTGAAAGTTGCGTGAAACCAATATTCCAGCCCACTAATTTGGCTATATGGGCTGGAACGAGTGGGCTGAACAGATGTTCCCACTCGGAGAACAGACTCTTGAAGACTACCGTCACGGTTTTGCCACCATTTGATCCGGTTACTGACTTGATATCCTTGTAACCGATCGTAGAGTCGACCAAATACGGTGAACTGCCTAGATCCTTAATTTCTGGGTTGCCCGACTGGGCCATCCAGTTGTAGATGAAATCTGATGCATCGATGGGAGTCCCATCGCTCCAGTGGGCGTGGGGATTTATACGGTAAACCACCTTCTGAGGCTTTGTTGATACCAACTCGGCCGAACTCACAAAACTGGAATTAAGAACCGGCTGGAATTTGGCGTCAACATAAAAGACCGACGGCCACACGTTAGCCATGATCTGCCGGGTTACAGTATTGTCTCCCTCTGGAGTATTGGGATTGAAGTTTGAGGGTAGCCCGGAAGCTGCAACTGTGACCTGACTCTGCTGGGGAGCCAGGGTCGTGGTAGGTGGAATCGTGGTTGTACTGCTAATTGTAACAGCCCCCACAGATCCGCACGAAGCCATCACGACTGCTGCGAGCGCGACAGCTCCTCTGGACAGAAGCCTTCGCCGGCTTGCGCTTCCCGCGGATTGACGTCCAATCCTGGACACGATGAATGCCAGTCGCAATACTTTAAAGTCGAAGACCCAGAGTCAACGACGTGAAGGCAAAGATCACGATAAGAATAATAGTGATCCGGTCAAGATTACGCTCAACGACAGTTGAGCCAGAAGCCGCAGTTCCAATGCTTCCACCAAACATATCGGAAAGACCACCGCCACGTCCCGAGTGTAGCAAAATGAACAGAATCAGACCTACTGAGACTATGAGGTGGATAACAACCAATACAGCTGTCAACATCTGCCGCTACTGCCTTTCCTCACCAACTAAACCTTCCTACACACTACTCACATGTAAAACAAGTGATCCAAAACCCATAAATTATGCCTGGATAATCCTAGCGAAAGATTCTGGGTCCAGGGCGGCAGTGCCCACTAAAAGACCATCAACATCATCGAGTTGCATGAAGTCGGCGGCGTTGGTGGGATTGACTGAACCTCCGTACTGAATCCTGACCTTGCTGGCAACGGCCTTTCCCCAGAGTGATTCAAAAACAGTTCGAATCGTGACGGCTCCCTGTTGGGCATCCTCCGCCTTAGCGCTGACACCGCTACCGATAGCCCAAATAGGCTCATATGCGACCACGCACCGCTCGGCCAACTCTGGCGCGAGGAATGAAACCGCCGAGTCCACTTGAGCTCTAAGCTTGGTCTCGGTCTCTCCACGCTGGCGCTCATCAAAACTCTCGCCTACGCAGATGATAGGAGTCATCTGCGAACGGAACACCGCTTCAACCTTGGCTCTTACGACTTCGTCAGTCTCAAAGAAATATTGCCTTCTTTCAGAGTGGCCAACTATAACATATGAGACGTTGAGCCGCGAGAGCATTGGAGCCGATACCTCTCCGGTGTATGCTCCGTTTGGTTCAAAATGGCAGTTCTGAGCGCCCAGGCTAAATCTCATGCGGTCCGAGTCGATCAACAGCTGGAGTGGACGCAAGTCCGTAAACGGTGGGTGAATCGAAATTTCGGTGTACGAATAGTCTGCAGGACGAAGAGCAAAACTTAATTTCTGCGTAGCCTGAATTGCCTCGAGATGATTAAGATTCATTTTCCAGTTGGCACTTATCAGCCGATAACGTCCGGTCCGGGGATTCGGCCTCAGTTCCATGTCGTGCTTCTCTTTAGCCATAGTTCAACCTTTGTAAGTGTTTTCCCGAGTCTTCCTGCTATTGCGCTAAACCAACTATAAGTCAAATCCAACCGATCATGTGGGAGACTCTCTGAGTGCTTTTAGACCAGGCAGGTCCCCATTCTCAAGGAATTCCAGTGAAGCACCGCCGCCGGTCGAAAGGTGGGATATGTATTTTGCCAATCCCGCCTGCTCGATAGCAGCTGCACTGTCACCGCCGCCAACAACCGAGAACCCTCCAAAGTGTGCCACCGCTGTAGCCACCGCTAGAGTTCCAGCGGAAAAACGGGGATCTTCGCAGACGCCAAGCGGTCCGTTCCAGAGAATGGTTTTTGAATTCATTATCACCTCGCGAAACATGCCGCTTGATTTGGGTCCTATGTCGAGCCCCTTCCAACCTGAGGGGATATCTCCATCGAAGTCTTCGGCCTTCCCGCTCTGGCATTCGCGGCCAAACTTTTCATCCGCACCAAGGGCGACGCAGTCGACCGGCAAAATGATTTTGTTCGTCGAGTCCAGCAGATGCCTGCAGGTATCAAACTCATCGGGTTCGACCATCGAGTCACCCACGCTATGACCCGTGGCGGCGAGAAACGAAAACGCCATTCCCCCGCCAAGGATAAGGGAATCCACCTTGTTGAGCATCGCCTTTATCAAACCCATTTTGTCCGACACCTTTGAGCCGCCCATAATTGCCACGAACGGCCTCTCGGGGGCTTCCAGAAGAGAGGAAAGTACCTGGGCTTCCTTCGCCAGTAATCTGCCTGCGGCAGAGCGCAAATATTTTGGCGGGCCGACTATGGAGGCATGCATGCGATGTGCCGCGCCAAAGGCGTCATCCACATACAGATCAACCCCCTTGATCAGCTCTTTGACAAAGGCGTCATCGTTCTCCTCTTCGCCTTTTGAGAATCTGAGGTTCTCTAGAACCTCCACCTCCGGCAAATATTCATGCAATCTTTTGGCCATAGGTGCGATAGAAAGGTCAGGATCAGCTTTCCCGTGGGGTCTTCCGATGTGCGAGCAAGCGATTACCTTCGCGCCCCGGTCAACCAACCATTTCAGCGTAGGTATCGACGATCGAATTCTAAAATCGTCCACGATCTCGAATTCGCCATTTTCCTTCTTGGTTATTGGGACGTTGAAATCGCACCGTACCAGGACAGTCTTACCCTTAACGTCGCCAAGGTCCTCAAGCTGGGGAATAAACATTTAACACCAGCTCATCCGACTCGTCACTCAAACAATTCCTTTGACACAAAATCAGCACGGCACCTAAATTCCTGATCCGACCAATAATGCGAGATCGACCAGCCTGTTGGAGTAACCCCATTCGTTGTCGTACCAGCCGAAGATCTTTACTAGCGTCGACCCATTTTCAAGATCCATCGCCATTGTCATCTGAGCATCGAAAGTACATGAGGCAGGCGACCCCACGATGTCAGACGAGACCAATGGTGCTTCCGAATAGACCAGCACACTGGAAAGTCTTCCAGACTCAGAGGCCTTCTTGAAAGCTAAGTTTACATCTGAAACGGAAACCGAGCCGTTTACGATAACGTTCGCATCGGTAATTGAACCATCCTGAACCGGGACTCTAAGTGAAGTTCCATCAAGATTTCCCTTCAGCTTTGGCATCACCAGGCCAGTTGCCTTTGCTGCGCCAGTCGATGATGGCACGATATTAACTGCCGCCGCCCTGGCCCTCCTCAGGTCCTTGTGAGCAAGATCCAGCAGATTCTGATCATTGGTATACGCGTGCACTGTGGTCATGAGACCCTTTCGGATCCCGAATGAATCATCAAGAACTTTCATCATCGGAACAAAGCAGTTCGTTGTGCAGGAAGCGTTTGAAATGATGTTGTGCTTTTCCGGATCGTAAAGGTCGTCATTAACGCCGAAGACAAAGGTTTCGTCGACGTTGGTGGCTGGCGCCGAAATTATTACCTTTTTAGCACCGGCTTCCAGGTGCGCCGCAGCAGCCTTGCCGTCGGTGAAAATACCTGTAGACTCGATGACCACATCAACTCCGAGCTCTTTCCAAGGCAAAGCCTTCGGATCCCGCTCGGCATAAACTCTTAGGAGCTCGTCGCCAATCCTTATTCCCTCATCGGTGGCGCGCACATCCACTCCTAAGCGGCCATGAGTCGAATCGTACGCCAGAAGATGGGCATTTGTCGCCACTGACGTCAAATCATTCACTGCCACAACTTGGACGTCTGCGCCAATGGCCCTCGCGGCTCGATAAAAGTTGCGTCCAATTCGCCCAAACCCATTTATTCCCACTTTGAGGGACATGTCTCCTCCACAGTTTACGAATCGATTCTTACAGCACCCAATACACCTGCATAATTACATGCTGGCTTGCCAGCGTTGATCTCGCTAAAGCCTACATCAATTGTTCAAAACTCGATCGTAAGAATGAATACTGAAATGTACAACTTTTCAACCATATTCCTTGAACGCATCGGCTAAAAGCACTGGATCGTGAAGAATACCAAATTTGTCGGCCAACTGGCAAATAACTAGTTGCGAATGCATCGACTGACACAGCTCCCGAGCATCTCCCAACTCCATGTAAGCAGTATCGGCCAGGATGACGTCGGGCACAAACTTATGTTTTGCGAGAGCGCGAATATGATCGGCAATGTTGAAACCGGAAGTTTCTCTGTCCTGAGGTTTGAGGTTAACCACGTAAACCTTCTTTGCAGAGCTTGCGCTAATTGCGTCACTTATTTTCGGTATCGCGAGTACAGCCAGTACGGAGGTGTAAAGAGAACCAGGCCCCACCACTATCTTCTTGGCCGCAAGGAGAGCGTCCACCACCTCCGCCGCCACCTCGGGGTTCCCAGGATTGGTGTAAACGGAGTCAATACCGCTTGTGTGCATTATATTCACCTGACCCTGAACAACACGGTTTCCGACCAGCGCTTCGAGTGTTATGGGAACGTTGGAGGAAGGATACAAAATTCCTTTGACGCCGATAAGGTCCTGAGCGAGCTTAATTGCCTTTCCGAAGTCACCCGTCACCTCATTGAGTCCGGCTATTATCAGGTTGCCTAGACTGTGCCCGGCAAGTTCCCCGCTTTCAAACCGGAAACTGAAAACTGAGGTCCAGACCGACTCCGCCTCCGCCAGCGCCACCAGACATTTACGGATATCGCCGGGCGGCTGAAGTCCAAAGTCTTCTCTAAGCCTGCCGCTCGATCCACCGTCATCCGCGACCGACACTACACCAATTGGACACTCACCGGCTAGCACGAGTGCCCTAAGTGAGGAGGCCAGGCCGTGACCGCCGCCAAGTGCTACCACTATTTCTCGGTCGAGAGGAAAATGCATCTCTACCTCGAAATGTCCCTGTGACTCACTCTTGGGCCAAATCCTCTTTTTTTGAAAATCGCCAAAAGCTCTTCGGCTATGACAACTGATCTATGTTTTCCGCCAGTACAACCTATAGCCACATTAAGATACGATTTTCCCTCACGTTCAAACGCGGGGAGTAAAAACTCGAACAGGTCATCGAGCTTTTCCAGAAATTTGATTGAATCACCCTGAGACAAAACATAATCCCTCACCGCCTTGTCCAATCCCGTATGCGGCCTAAGTTCAGGAATCCAGTGCGGGTTCGGCAGAAATCTCACGTCAAATATCAAATCCACGTCTCTTGGAATGCCGTATTTGTAGCCAAATGACACAACGGAAATCCGCATTACGGGATCAAAATCTGCGGACTCGAACAAACCGACTATTTTGTCTCGAAGTTCGTGAACGTTTAGATCGGAGGTGTCAATCACGATATCTGCCTGATCTTTAAGTGTTGCTAACATCTCCCTCTCAAGCCTGATGTCCTCGGAGAGTCCGGCCCCGCCCAAAGGATGGCGGCGCCTGGTTCCCTCGTAGCGTTGAATCAGGACTTCATCTGAGGAATCCAGGAACAGCACCCTTACCCGGGCGCCGGAAGACTTCAGGATGTCGAGCTCCGGCTGAAGCTCCGATACATAATCAGACCCGCTCCTGCCAATCACCAGTACCACACGCTCGGTCTCTGAGCCTGGACGGTTAACCAGTTCGCTGACCTTGGATATCAGGGCCGGTGGCATATTGTCGATGACAAACCAGTTCAAATCCTCGAATACTGCAGCTGCATTGGATCTGCCGGCGCCGCTCATGCCAGCCACGATGACAAATTCGCTCATCGCATCACCCCCTGAATAATTACAGCATCTCTTGAAAATCTAATCCGAATTTCAAACCTATCTAGACCTTAGTGAGACTAAGGAACAAAAGTCGGGGCACCGAGGCCGCATCTAGGTATTCGGGAGCTTTTTCCAAAAATCCCTTTGGGGGCGAGGGCTCCTCCATGTGGGTCAAATAAAGTGAGTTGTCTGCCAATGAATTCAGATATTTGTGAAGAGGCCTGTGAATGAAGGGAATAAACACATCCTTTTCAACCTCTTCAACCGTACGCTCTTCCTCGAGATACTTTCCTATCCGCCAATACTGCTCCCCAATGATGTGATCGTCTATCCAGCCAGAGCCGGGTGTTTGGAGAAGAGGATGGTTGAGAAAAAACAAGAATCGGCCACCAGGCTCGAGCACTCTTGCCACTTCCGTAATAGCGGAATCCAAATCAGCAATATGTTCGAAAACAAGACAGGCAACCACGGTGTCAAATGACTCATTCATGAAAGGCAACGGCGATGCTGCAGCCTTCAGGAAGCTGAGATGAGGATCCCTGAGTTTCGCTTCAGAAATTTGTTCCCAG
>SCQM01000180.1 GCA_004298555.1 Actinomycetota bacterium
AAAAACACACGGTTTCTCGTCTGGTCGGCTCGCCTCCAGGATATGTCGGTTACGACGAAGGTGGCCAACTGACAGAAGCAGTAAGGCGCAAGCCGTTCTCGGTGGTTCTTTTCGACGAAATTGAAAAGGCTCACCCGGATGTCTTCAACACCTTGCTTCAGATTCTTGAGGATGGTCGTTTGACTGATTCGCAGGGCAGGACGGTTGACTTCAAGAACACGATTCTGATCATGACCTCCAACCTTGGCTCGGCTGACTTGCGTAAGGCAAGTATAGGATTCGGGCAGACATCAGAGGCTGTCACCTATGAAAGGATGAAGCTCAAGGTCAACGATGCGTTGAAGGCGCACTTCAAGCCGGAGTTCCTGAACCGAATTGACGACGTGATTGTGTTCCATGAGCTTTCGCAGGCTGAAGTTACCGAGATTGTGGACATGCTGATCAAGCGGGTCCAACTTCACCTGGAGTCGCTCGGTATCGGCTTTGAGATGACACAGGCTGCAAAGGAACTTGTGGCTGAAAGAGGTTATGATCCTACTCTTGGTGCCAGGCCTTTGCGCCGGGCGATCCAGCGTATGGTTGAGGACCAGCTTTCAGAGAAACTCCTCTGGAAGGAGTTCAGAGTTGGCGAGACCGTCGTCGTGGATGCACAGGACGGCGAGATCGTATTCAGATCGGTGGAAGGCTTCGTGCCACCTATTATCGAACTTGCTGAATCTGGTTCAGGCATAGACACGGCCTGAAGAAACGCCTGACAATTGTCAACAGGGACCGAGGGAGGCAATGCCTCCCTCGGTCTATTTAACTACGCCGCAGCCAAAGACAGCCTGTGAACTTTGTGGCCACGGCACTTTCGCCAGGTCGCCACGATGCCCTACTCAGTTGGCGAGGTGATGCGATGCCCAGCAAGCAGCGCGCCTGCCAACGCTTTGTGAGAACAGATCGCTCCCGCGATCCACTTCCGCAACCCGGAAGCGTCACAGCCTCAAGATAGCATTTTGCGGATGACGGTCATGATGAAAGTAGGTTCGGCTCCCAACATCTGCAAAGCGATGGTTCCGGCGGGACTTGTTGGAGGCGGCGGCTACCCAAAAGGTACCTTATGCTTTAGGGACCTTTATGTGGCCCTGGGATCAGGTGGTCGATTCGGCTCAATGGAAAAGGACGGAAGCCTTTCCGCCTGGACGCGTCGAAGCCCGGAAAACTATGGGGCAAGCGGTCTTTGCATGCGCTGCCTAAGGAAATTAGAGCAGGGCAGATAGCAACACAACAAAGAACCGCAGAACTGGGCCCGTCTAGAGGTTTCGGGCTGCTGATGGGCCGCTGCGAGTCCGTAGCATAGTGGCCCGATGAACCTGTCGATTGCGTTGGGGGGTTAGTGGCACAAACTAGGGTTTTTGAGGAATTCTAAGGTTTTATGCAGTGATATTGGATAACAGCTCTCTTCTAAGGTGTTGGCGTGGCGAAGATTAGAAATCAATATGTTTGCAGCAAATGCGAGACAGTTCATATCCAGTGGAGCGGTCGCTGCAATTCGTGCGGCGAGTGGAACACCCTTTACGAACAAGCAGCGGCATCGGGTTCCGGCAGAACAGTTAGCGCAGGCAAGGCAAGGAGCAAAGCTTCCATTTGCAACTCGCTTGATCTTGGTCCGGTTGATCTCGATTGGCAAGCCATTTCAACAGGCTCGGCTGAGTTTGACAGGGCTCTCGGGGGCGGTGTAACCGCGGGCTCGGTTACCTTGATTGGCGGCGAACCAGGGATTGGGAAATCCACTCTATTGACGCAGTTTCTTGCCGCCGCAGGCAGTCATGGTTACCGGTGTCTTTATGTGAGCGCAGAAGAGTCGCGATCTCAGATCGCGGGAAGGATTCACCGGCTCGGCGGATCAGAAATTTCGATAGGCATTTTGATTGCAAACGAGCTTGAAGACATAGAGGACCAGATCTTGAAGTACCAGCCCCAGATTGTTGTGATCGACTCCATCCAAACTATTTCCGATCATTTCATGCCTTCTTCAGCGGGAAGCATAAACCAGGTGAGGGAGTGCGCAACCAGACTTAGCGATCTGGCCAAAGCCGAAGGCATTGCGTTGGTACTTGTTGGACACGTGACCAAGGACGGAACTCTTGCTGGTCCCCGGGTGCTCGAACATCTGGTTGACACGGTGGTTTATTTCGAGGGCGATCGTGACTCGTATCTGAGGGTGCTGAGGGTGATCAAGCACCGTTTTGGGCCGGTTGGAGACCTTGGAATGTTCGAGATGGGCAGCGCCGGCCTAGTTGACTTGGAGAATGCCACTGGTGTGCATCTGGTTGATAGGGTAGAGGGCCAGGCTGGAAGCGTCGTGTTTCCAGCGCTAGACGGAAGGCGCGTCATACTCACCGAAGTTCAGGCGCTTGTTGTTCCCACGTCGTCCGAGCAGCCAAGGCGCGTGGCGACTGGACTTGAGATGAACAGGGTCCTGCTATTGTTGGCAGTTTTGGAGAAAAAGATCGGCCTTCGCTTGTACAACAAGGATGTCTTTCTGTCTGTAGCCGGTGGGGTCCGGCTTGCGGATCCTGCTGCCGACCTGGCAATTGTCGCTGCAGTCGTGTCTTCGCTGAATGACCAGCCTGTCGATAGCTCGTATGTCTTTGTTGGAGAAGTCGGCCTTGGAGGCGAGATCCGGTCCGCATCGAATGTCAGGCAACGACTGGGCGAAGCCTCAAGGCTCGGATTCACGACTGGCATCGTCGGCTCGAACTTTTCCGATCCGGTCTCTGGAATGTTAATTCTAAAAGTAAAAGACGTGCGAAACGCATTAGGGCAGGCTTCTTTAACTTTTAGTTGACCGCATAGCAATTAGTATATTTACATGACAAAATCACCAGCGGTCATCGAGGCGATGCGACAGATTTCTCCTGGGAGTGCGCTAAGGGAGGGTTTGGATAGAATTCTTCAGGCTCGCATGGGCGCACTGGTTATTCTCGGCGACACGCATGAGGTCTTGTCAATATGCTCGGGTGGTTTCCTTGTCGATGCCGAATACTCACCTCAGAAATTATACGAACTCGCCAAGATGGACGGCGCTATCGTGCTTTCGGAGGATGGTTCTCGCATTGCCCGGGCCAATGTGCATTTAGTGCCTGATGCCATGGTGCCCACATCTGAGACAGGAACAAGGCACAGAACCGCCGAGCGGGTTGCCAAGAGTGTAGACGTCTCAGTATTTGCAGTTTCAGAAGAGCTGTCTGTCATAACCGTCTACAGATGGGGATACAAAAGCGTGATTGCACCGACTCCAGTCCTGTTGTCCAGGGCCAACCAGGGTTTGGCCACGCTGGAGCGCTATCGGGACCGGCTGAGCGCAGTCATGTCAAGCCTGGATACCTTGGAGATCAGGAACCAGGTTACCTTCAGGGACGTTATCATCGCCATTCAACGGTCCGAAATGGTCAGGAGAATCGACGAGGAGATCGAAGGCTATCTAATCGAACTTGGTGACCAAGGCCGGTTGATATCGCTTCAGTTGGAAGAACTTTGTTTCGGAGTTGAATCAGATTACAACAATGTGATTGAGGACTACCTCGGTCCATGCAGTGCTGGTGATCTCGACAAAATAAAGACCTATCTGGCGTCACTTGAGACCGATGAGCTATTGGATACCGCAGTTGTGGGGCTTGGTCTAAAAGAGCTGACCGCTCCGGCATCGCTGGCCAGGCGTCATGACGACGGGACCAACGAAGCTTTGCAGGCAATTCTTGGTACATGGATGGAGCCCAAGGGCTTCAGAATGCTTGGAAAAGTGACTCGCATGCCTGAAGACATCAAGAGTCTGATCATATTCAATTTTGGTTCGCTATTTCCAGTGGTTGAGGCGTCAGAATCTGAGATAGCCTCAGTGGCCGGGGTCGGCGGTCACTGGGCAAAGGCCGTGAAAGATCTTTTTAGCCAGCTGAGCTGATATCAAAGCCATCCGCCATCTAACTGAATCCGGCGGTTTAAGTGCGGGTTTTACGACGAGATCTGCTCCAGCTTGTCACGTTTGAGTATCGTGTAACGGCGGTCGCTTATGTCCAGGAGCCCAGATTTCACGAAACTGGCTAATGTTTTGTTCACTCGCTCACGCGACGCACCTACAAGCCCTGCCAGTTCTTCCTGCGTCAGGGGAAGGACGAATTCATCAGAATTGCCGGAGATTTCAAGTATTCTCTTCGCCGTTCTACCAGTTACATCCAAAAACATAGCATCAGCCAGGGCAGTATCCGTTGAGCGAAGTCGCTGCGTAAGGAGTGATACCAAGCTCCAAAGCAGGGAAGGCCTGGCCTCTAGCGCCCTCCTGATCGGAGGATAGGGGATCTCGATGAGCTCGGAGTTTTCCACTGCCCTTGCCGTGGCAGACCTGAGCTGATCCTCAAACAGGCCCATTTCGCCGAATAAATCCCCGGGCTCGATAAGCGCCACCATCGAATCTTTACGATCGACGAATGACTTGACTATAGCTATACGGCCATCGGCCACTATGTAGAGAGTATTGGCTTCGTCATTTTCCAGGAACAGGTCGGTGCCACGCTTAAGCTTGATGACATTGAGTTCCTGAAGTACTTCATCGAGGGTATCTTCATCTAGCATGCTGAAGAGTGCCGTCTGGCGCAAAAGCAGTCTTGGA
>SCQM01000181.1 GCA_004298555.1 Actinomycetota bacterium
GGCACGCCTTACGTTATCCACGCAATTGTTTCTCAAACAGGTGGGGCTTCATTCCTGGGAAGCCGCGAAGCCAAAGCCCTGCAGGGTCTGGCTGCGCTTACCAACACCCAGGGTGGCATCGATGGCCATCCGCTTCAGATTGATATTCAGGATAATCAGTCAACTCCGCAGACAGCAGTTTCGTATGCTACGAGCCTTATTAGTTCCAATGTTCCGTTGTTGATGAACGGCTCAATAGTGGCCGTCGATGCCTCGGTTGACGCATTGGCGACACCCAACGGTCCGTTCATCTACGACCTCAGCCCTGGTACTCACCCCAAGGCGGGAAGCATGATTTTCTCAGCCGGAATTTCGACTGCGTTTGACGCGCAGTCTTACTTGACATTTTTGAAGGCCAAAGGGCTCACCAACATAGCCGCTATAACTTCTACCGATGGTAGTGGTGTGGACGGGTTTAACCAGTTGAAGACAACTCTGGCAAAACCGGAATTTTCTTCGTTCAAGTTGCTCACCCATCAGACCTTTGATCCCACAGCTGTAAGCGTGAGTTCTCAGATGTCTGTCATAAAGGCCGCAAAACCGCAGGCTCTGATCGTCTGGACGACCGGTACGCCGGTGGGCACCGTGTTCCAGGCAATGGCGTCGCTAGGAATGTCTGACTTGCCAACAGTTACAACTGATGGGAACGCCGCCTACTCGGAATTGACGCACTTTGCGTCCATCCTTCCCAAGACGCTCTACTTCCCAACGGCCGCGCTGTATCTGCCGCCCGCCAATATTACCAATGCTGCCGTCAAGGCAAAGGTTCAGGCGTTCGACACTGTTGTCCAGGCCGCGGGCGGACACCCCGGAGATGCTTGGGGACTTTCGTGGGACCCGGCGCAGCTTATAATCGGTGCAATCCAGAAGCTGGGCATCAAGGCAACCGCGCCGCAGATTCTCAACTACATGGAGAACCTTCATAACGTTGCCGGTGTGTATGGCATTTACAACACATCCGTCAGTGATCACCGTGGTCTAAGCACGCAGGACGTCTATATGACAGTGTGGAATGGGAGTTCCTTCACTCAGGTCTCAGGTCCAGGCGGAACGCCTTTGGCCTCGAGTTCCAATGCTGCAGGCTAATTAAATGATCTGAAATCAGGCATAACTTAGGAGGCCGTCTCAGGTGGCCGGGCAACCGGTCATCTGCAGGCGGCCTTTTTTGTGTCGGGATATCAGCCGTTTGGACCGACAAGAAATCAACACGGCCGGGTTTTCCTCCGTTTGCATCCTGTGGCTGTCTTGGGCCGGTCAGCGAGGTTTCCGGGTGTTGGAGCTGGTGTTAGCCGGTCTAGGTGAAAGATTTTCTGTTTTAATGGCAGTTTTGCATGCAAAGTCTAGATAAGGTATTCTGCATCCAAGAAGGCCACTCTGGGTTTGATAACTTTTGAGTCCGCGCTTGGATATGAATTTGGCTCCGCGGAAGCGGCGCCGGATTCATATTTTTTGTTGATATAAGACCCAGTTCGAATTGGGCGGGTCCTAATTTATCGGGGGATGGAATGAAATTCCGTACGGATAAGGCGTCACAAGGACGCAAATGGGGAAAGGGACGTATCGTGGTGCTTGGTGTAGCCAGCGCCGCCGTCCTCGCAGCTTGCGGGTCAAGTTCGAGTGCTTCGAGCTCCGCATCAGCTACGTCTAGTTCCTCAGCTAGTGGAGCAGCATCAGGTACCCCTTATGTGCTTCACGCGATTATTTCTCAGACCGGTGCAGCTTCGTTCTTGGGAAGCCGTGAGGCGAAGGCTTTGCAGGCTCTGGCTGCACTCACGAACAAGCAGGGCGGAATTGACGGGCATCCTCTTCAAGTTGATGTTCAAGACAACCAGTCGACTCCTCAGACTGCGGTTTCTTATGCAACCCATCTAGTGGGCAGTAATGTTCCCTTGATTCTCAATGGCTCAGTGGTGGCTGTTGATGCCTCAGTCGATGCGTTGGCTACATCAAATGGGCCGTTTGTGTATGACTTGAGCCCTGGTACTCACCCCAAGGCGGGGAGCATGATATTTTCTGCTGGTATCTCTACGAAATTCGATGCGCAGTCTTACCTGACCTTTCTCAAGTCTAAGGGTATTACCAAGATTGCTGCCATAACATCAACGGACGGCAGTGGAGTGGACGGATTCAAGCAGCTACAAGCCACTCTGGCAAAACCGGAATTTTCTTCTTTCAAGTTGCTGACTCACCAGACATTTGATCCCACAGCGGTCAATGTCTCTGCTCAGCTTTCAGTTATAAAGGCAGCAAATCCTCAGGCACTGATCATCTGGACCACCGGCACACCGTTGGGTACCGTGCTTAATGGGATGGTTTCACTGGGCATGCAGGACATTCCAACCGTTACAACGGATGGCAATGCGGCCTATTCTGAGCTCACGCACTTCGCTTCAATCCTGCCGAAGACGTTCTATTTCCCAACGGGATCGCTCTATTTGCCACCCGCTGATATTACCAACGCTGCTGTGAAGGCAAAGGTCCAGGCGTTCGACACTGCAGTTGAAGCCGCCGGTGGGCATCCGGGAGATGCCTGGGGACTTTCATGGGACCCGGCACAGCTGCTTATCGGTGCAATCCAGAAGCTGGGAGTCAAGGCAACCGCGCCTCAGATTCTCAACTACATGGAGAATCTTCACAACGTGGCTGGAATATTCGGTGTTTACAACACTTCTACCAGCGACCACCGCGGTCTAAGCACGCAGGACGTTTACATGACGGTGTGGAATGGAAGTTCGTTCACTCCTGTGTCAGGTCCCGGCGGAACGCCGTTGTCTGGATCAGCTGGCTAACTTCTAAACAGAAACCGCAGATTTGGGGTCGTCCCAGGTGCCTGATTCGTTCGGGGTACCTGGGACGACCCTCTGTTTGTATTGAAAAGATTCCTGCTAGGATTTGGAAATAGGGGATCCTCGATAGATTCACTTCTGCACGACATTGAAGCATTCTCATGGAATTGGATTCTCCTGGAATCAATGCTTACGTTGGAATCAATGTTTGTGGTATCCCGGTCCGTCGCAGGGGATCTGCCATTAGCAGATTGGTCGGCAATGAGCTGGCATCTGGTAGATCGGCCGACCACAGGGTGAGTTTGGTGTTTTCGGATTGCCAGTTATGGAACATATAGGTTTCGGGTACCGGGTATATTTGTAGTAAAAGTGATGCCAGAGACTACTTCTGCTATACAGAAGTAGTAAGTTGCTACAGAGATCGGAGCTGAAGATGAACGATCTATCTCAGATGCTTGCTGACGTGAGACGCGGGATGATCCCGGCATATGTTTACAACGACGAGGAAGTCTTCAAGCTCGAAAAGGAGCATATTTTTGAACGCTCCTGGATTTTTTTAGCCCATGAATCTGAGATTCCCGAGCCAGGCGATTACGTTGTACGGCGCATACTCGAGGACAATTTCATCGTCGCCAGGGACGAGGAAGGCCAAGTCCGCGTCATGTTCAACATGTGCCTACACAGGGGTATGCAGATTTGCCGCGCTGAGCTGGGGAATGCTTCGCATTTTCGTTGTTCGTATCACGGATGGTCCTACAGAAATGATGGCAAGCTCGTCGGGCTTCCATTTCACAACGAAGCATACGGTGGCGAGGACGGTTTTAGCAAAAGCGGTCAATCCCTTCTGCCTGCACCTGCGGTGGAGACGTTTAATGGGCTCATTTTCGCAAATCTTGACCCAAATGCTCAGCCGTTTCGGGAATTTCTGGGCGATTTTGCCTTTTACCTTGATTTCTATACCAGACAGAGCGGGGATGGAGTTGAAGTTCGTGGACCTCAGCGTTGGAGGGTAAAATCGAACTGGAAAATAGGCGCGGAAAATGCAGCTGGCGATAGCTATCATACGCCCCAGACTCATCGAAGCGTCGTGGAGATCGGGCTGTTCCGTGAGCCCACCGGTGCCAAGCGCAAGGAAGGGGCCCTGTACTGGTGTGACAAAGGTGGGGGCACCACTTACAAACTTCCCCCAGGTACCTTCAGGGAGCGCTTACGTTATGTCGGTTATACCGACGAGATGATCGATCGCATGGAAAGCTCCTGGTCGTTGGAGCAGAAGCGCCTCATTAGCGACGATGGTTTCATGATATCCGCTGCAACGCTGTTCCCGAGCTTTTCACTTGTCCACAACTGGCCCAAGGTCGATGCCAATGCAGACGATGACGAGGTAGTGCCGTTCATAACCATGCGCGTATGGCAGCCGATAAGCGCAACGGAGACGGAGATTCTCTCCTGGTTCATCGTCGACAAAAATGCTACAGAGGAATTCAAGGAGGCATCATACAAGGGTTACCTGATGTGTTTTGGAAGCACTGGAATGTTTGAACAGGACGATGTCGAGAATTGGGTTTCAATCACATCGATCGCCGGTGGTTCGATGGCAAGACGGTTGCTGCTCAATAGCCGCATGGGCCTTACAAGCGCTGACAAGCCTTTAAATACCCCTCTTGCCGACTTTCATGGGCCTGGCCTGGCCTATGTAGGTTACGGAGAATTTAACCAGCGCGCGCTGCTGAAGGAGTGGGCCGACTGCATAGAGAGACCGCTTGATCAAAAGGAACAGCTGGCCATGGGTGAGAAAATCCTGGCATCGGGTACGAAAGGCAGAGAAAAGTAATGGCAATCTCGAGGATTGACACCACGGGAATGAAACCCCTGTCGTTCGGAGACCCAAGACATCTTGAAGCACATCAATTTTTAGTCGATGAAAGTTACCTCTTGGACGCGCAGCTTTATGATGAGTGGCTTGCAAACTTAACCGAGGACATTCATTACAGCGTCCCTGTGCGAGTTACCACTGCACGAAGTTCTGACTTCGATACTTCGCCCGGCATGGCACATTTCGATGATGACATGTATTCGCTCAAACTTCGTGTGGCTAGATTTGCGACCGAACACGCATGGACTGAAGATCCGCCGTCAAGGTTGAGGCACTACGTCACAAATGTACGCAGTTTTGAGACCGTCGCCGCGGAGGAATTGTTCGTCCAATCAGCAACGTTGGTTTTCAGAAGCAGGGGTGACAACAGGGAGCCCGACTTTATATCAGCTACACGCGAGGATATACTCCGCCGTGAGGGAGGGTCGCTGAAGTTGTCCAGGAGGCTTGTCATCATGGATGAGTCGGTAGTCAGAATGCAGAATTTGGCGATTTTCCTATGAAAGATGTCCGATTAGAGCATGCCAACGGCGCTGAGGAGCCGGTTATCGAGCTTGGAAACGAGTTCGCCGAGGTTCAGATCCGCAAGATACATACGCGAAACGGAGTTCGCCTCCTCATAAGCTCTCCAAAATCCGGGCATTCGATAGCGCTTTGTCCCCTCGAGCTTGAGGCTCTCACCTGGCAGAATCAGGATTCTCTGTCCCTGCTTATCAACAATCCGTATGGACCAATAGAACAGGTTCAGCTCAATGAGTGAGGGCTGGCTGCAGGGCCAACGCGCATTGGTAGTCGGAGCCGGTTCAGGTATTGGCCGCGCCGTGGTGGATGCCTTCATTTCAGAGGGCGCGCGCGTTGCCGTGCTGGAGAAGGATGAGCAAAAATGTAAGGCGCTTTTAGCCGCGTTGCCAGAGGTGGTCGTTAGTTGCGGCGATGCGACGACGCGCGACGCGAATGATAATGCGGTGGGGGATGCCGTAGACAGCTTCGGCGGACTGGACGTTCTTGTCAACTGTGTAGGAATCTTTGACTTCTATCGTGGATTATCGGATTTGGACTCAGACATAATTGACCAGGCTTTTGACGAGATCTTTGCGGTGAATGTAAAGAGCCATATTCATTCGGTAAAGGCTGCCCTGCCTGCGCTAAGGGAGTCAAAAGGCAACATAATTCTCACCGAATCGACCTCAGCATATTTTCCAGGCCGGGGCGGGGTTCTTTACGTGTCCTCGAAGTTTGCGGTGCGTGGCCTCGTCGTTGCCCTTGCCAATGAATTGGCGCCCGATATTCGTGTGAATGGGGTTGCTCCAGGCGGCACGCTGAATACCGACCTCAGGGGCCTTGGCGCCCTGGGCTTGGAGTCCCGCAGACTCAACGACACACCAGGTCGGGAGGCTGAACTTGCCGGAAGGGTACCATTGAAGGTTGCTCTTTCTGGATCTGACCACGCCTGGAGTTATGTATTCCTAGCATCGGAGAGATCTAGAGGAATCTCGGGCGGTGTAATCCATCCTGACGGTGGAATAGCAATCAAATCCTGAATAAGAAACAAGAAGACCGCTGTCTAACATAAAAATACAGAAAAGGAGAAAAGACTTTGCCAGTAATAAAGGCCGATCTGGATCTCTGTCAAGGATACGCAAATTGCGTGATGGAGGCACCGAAATTCTTTGATATAAGCGATGATGGCGTTGTGGTTGTCCTGCAGGAGGAATTCGCTGAAGAGAACAGAGCTAAGGTGGAAGCCGCCGTACGGAGCTGCCCGGTGTCGGCACTACGGATCGAGGAATAGTGGGATCGCGGACGGTCGTGGTAGGTGCCTCGGTTGGGGGCACCAAGACCGTGCAGGCCCTGCGTTCCCAAGGATACGCCGGGGAACTCCTGGTTGTCGAAGCAGAACCTCACCTGCCGTACGACAAGCCCCCGCTGTCCAAAGGCTATCTCACCGGCACGCTGGGCCGCGATCGGCTGAACCTGGTTTCCGATGCCGAGATAAAAGACTTGGCAGTAGGGGTTAAGCTGGGAGTGCGTGCTAAGAGTCTTGACGTGGCCGCTAACGAGCTAGCGCTGGAGGACGGCGAGAGGATCGCTTTCGACAATCTCATTGTCGCCTCCGGCGTAAGAGCGCGTCCATCGCCGTGGCAGGCAAAAGATGGGGTCCATCTTTTGCGGACGCTGGACGACGCCGAAATGTTGAAGAAGAATCTTCAGAATTCCAGATCCGTAGTAGTGGTCGGCGGCGGATTCATTGGGGCGGAGGTGGCAGCAGCTGCGAGGCATTTTGGGCTGGATGTCTCGATAGTGGATCCGCTGGAAGTGCCCATTGGAAGGGTCTTGGGAGATCCAGTGGGGAAGCTTTTTACCAGGCTTCATCACCTCAATGATGTGGCAACTCATTTCGGCAACGGGGTAGAAGCGATCACCGGAACGAAGGGGAATCTGACGGTCGAGCTTACCGACGGCAAGTTGCTTTCCTGCGATCTTGTGGTGGTGGGAATTGGTGCGGTTCCAAATACTGAGTGGCTGGCTTCTTCAGGACTGCTTATTGAGAACGGGCTTGTTTGCGATGAATACTGCCGTGCTGACGGCCAGGCGAACATCTTTGGTGTTGGTGATGTGGCTCGCTGGTATCACCCGAGGCAGCGGGAGCTCGTGCGGGTCGAACACTGGACAAACGCGGTTGAACAGGCCGCTTGCGTCGCTCATAACATAACAAATCCGAAAGATCTGACGCGCTATGCGCCCGTTCCGTATGTTTGGAGTGACCAGTATGATTGGAAGATCCAGATCGCGGGTGAGACCGCTCGGGCGTCGGATTATGTCGTCGTTGAAGACCCTTCGAATGAGAACAGATTTGCGGCGGTGTATGCCGACCACTCAGGTCTCTTCTGCGGAGTAGCTACCGTGAACTGGCCAAGGGCAATGATTCAGTGCAGGAGACTATTGGATAGCGAGAATGCCATTTCCATTCCGTTGAATCTGCTAAACGACCTTCTACCAGGTCGTCCCGGGTAGGTCCTGTGGGGGCTTCGCCCAGAATTCAACTTTAGGTTTCGCCGGCAGCCCGGCGCAAAAAATCTGACCGGATAACAGCGGCGCTCAGTGCGGGTGGCGATTTTATTGCCGGTCATTGTAATGCAGCTGATTGCAGCGTATAATTCTGATATGCAGAAGCCTATTATTGATCCTGACAGCCAAAGCCCGCAATATCCCATCGCGTCGGTTGATAATGCCCTTCGTCTTATATTGTTGCTCGGAGAGCGGTCGGAGGTACGCTTGACCGATGCTAGCGCATATCTCGGTGTGGCTTCATCTACCGCCCACCGGCTCTTCGCGATGCTCCAATATCGGGGATTCGTGAGGCAGGATCCGCACACCAAGGTATATCAGTCGGGCGCCGCCCTGACCAATATCGCCTTTTCGTTGCTCAATAAGCTTGATGTTCGGACCAGGGCCCGTCCTATCCTCGAAAGGCTGAACGATCAGGTTCAAGAGACCGTGCACCTGGGAGTTCTGGATGGATCGATGGTGCGCTTTGTGGATGCCATTGAAAGTCCCCGTCCGGTACGGGTGGCCTCACGAATGGGAAAATCAATGTATGCACATTGCACCTCGACCGGGAGGGCCATTCTCGCCCAGCTTCCAGATTCGGAGATTTTCAAACTGTATCCGAATGAGGTATTGCCACAGATGACCGAACACTCCATTTCCAGTAGAGAAACACTTTTGGAGGAACTTGGCCGGATCCGCCAGCGGGGATACGCCAGCCAACGCGAAGAGAGCGAAGAGGGGGTTTCCTCGGTAAGCGTGGCAATCACCTCTAATCTGATTCCATCGCGCTTCGGTATAAATATCTCTCTTCCAACCAGCAGGATGAGCAATTCCCGGATAAAGGAGATAGCAACCGTCCTTGCTATGGCCTCCGAGGAAATGAGTTCATTCTTCGGTCTTGAACTCTAGCTGATAAAGTTAGCGGATGGCGGATCAGAAAACAGGTTCGTCGTGCCGCAGACCGAATGCGCTAGATAACAACGGTAGGAAATGCCAGGGATTTCACCATTACAGGAAGTACTTTGGTAGGTTCTATCGGTTCTCCAAGGTCCACATAATCGAGTTCACGCAGCTCAACGCCGTCTATGGAAACTATGGGTGAATCGAAATTAAGTTCGTCGCTTAGTATCCTGCCTAGAGCCGCTCCCAGATCTATATCGAGCGCCAATATGAGTGGGAGCTTCTTTGGTGCAAGACGAGCGCGCAGCGCATCGCTTACCCCGGCGGCCAGGGAGAAGAGGACTGAGTACTCGCCATCGCCCCGCCAAGGCAAATAGACGCATATCGGTGCTTGAAGGTCATCAAGATCAAGACGTGTCAGAGCTGTGGCAATTCCCTGAGCCACTGTTTCCCGCGTCGGTATCTGCGGTATCCTTGGGCATACGACGGGCAGATTATGAAGCGGCAGTTGCACATCCCCTGTTAGCAGGATCGTGTTTCCGCTTAGTTGAACGGTAAACTGCGATGCACCGATTGCGGTGGCTCTGATACCCTCGCCGGTCGGGGTTATGCTTATAGCACGGCTGCTGAGCTCGCTTTTTATCGCGGCAGTAAGGTGCTTGGCCATGTCATTGAAGACGTGGGCCTCACGGTCAAACAGATATTCCGAGACTCCGCCGGAAAATGAAAACAGGCAATCTCCAACAGGTCCTCTTGATAGCTCGGCAGTGAGCATGAGTTGCTTCGAGAGCCCGGTATCTTCTTCCGCGAATGCGCTGGCAAATAGCGCCTTGGCCATAGCTTCCGCAAAGCGCTCCTTGTCAAACTCTGAAAGCGGGCGGTTTGGGTTGAGGTCAATTCCAAGTGACTCCGCGATGGTGTAGGCAGCACTTTCGATGCGGATAGGCGCGCTGTGTTCATCGAATGCCAGAAGTCTTGCCCCGACTGATATGGCAGAGGTTTCCAGGACTTCTCCGTCTCGAATCAAAGCAAGCTTGCTGGTTCCACCGCCGATGTCAATATGGAGCACCTCCCTTTTTTGCTTTCTGGAGAGGGCAACGGCTCCCGATCCAAATGCCGCCAAAATCCCTTCGAGATTGTGGCCCGCCGAGGCACAGACGAATTTTCCCCCGTGAGCTGCAAAGAGTTCCGCCACCGCACGTGAATTCCGGCGTTCCAGAGCAACCCCCGTCAAGATGACGACTCCCGTATCTACGTCAGCTGGCTCGACTCCAGCACCCCGATAACTTTGGTCGATAAACTCCGAAAGCCGTCCCACGTCAATAGCGCCGTCGGCGGCGAATGGTGTGAGCAGAATCGGTGACCGGTGGATTTCCTTTCGTTCAACGACCACAAAACGGGAGGAAAGCGACTGGGCAAGACGTTGAAGATGTAGCTTCGAAAACACAAGGTGAGTAGTGGACGAGCCAATGTCTACTCCCACCGTGATTAGTTCTACATTGTCAAGAAGCCAGGTGCTCGCTTCTCCTTCCCCAGAAGAGAGTTCAGAATCCGAAGATTCCGAATCGTCATGTCCGAAAAAGGAGAAGTCGAAGTCGTGGTCGTGTCCCACTAGCTGTTAACGGAGATGAAGTGATCCATGTTGGCCTTTGCCCCATGTTTTGCCAATTCCTCAAGGTAGATCGGGTGGATGCGGGGATCCTGATCCTCGTATTCAATCTGTTTTCCACCCTTTTTCAGGCTGACATCCATGCCCTGGAACACCTTGACCTTGTCCTGGCTGAAGGGGAACCTGAGGCCTCCAAATGCGACAGCAAGATATCGTGCCGGCTCCGGGCTCGTGTTAAAGTGCTGATGGAACATCATGTCTTCTGGCGCATAGACACTGCCGTGCTGCCAGTCAAATCGGCGGAAGTCTTTTTCGCCCTCAAACCATAAGATCGAATAGCCATGGCCTGTTACCGGGAATATGTGAAAGTCTGCTCCGTGGCGATGCCCCTTTTTATAGGTCCCGACCGGCATTTCAGACATGTGGGCATGCATTGTTCCCTGAGCAAGCGCGAACATGATATTGGAACCGCCAGCTCCGCGGTCCTGCCACTCTTTGAGTTCAAATGTGCTCAAATCGGGCACGAAATTGGTCTCCCACATATGACGGCCAGGGCGATGCGGGATAAATTCTCCTTCACCCTCAAAAAAGCGGTTCTCACCCATGCGGCCGGCGAACTCATAAGGATTATTAAAAATGAAGTCGTAGTCATGAAAGAGCTTCATGATCATCGGCAGGTTGGTGGTTGAAACGAACCGGGCTGATTTGGTTCCGCTGGTATTGAAGTGGCGGTATGTGGCGTTTAACGGGATGGCGAAAAGGCTCTTGGGTCCCCACTCAAACGAATGCTTCCTGCCGCCCGGCCCCTCTATCGTTGTGCTTCCATGCCCATCCAAAACATAGACAACCTCTTCGAAAAGGTGCCTTTGGGGCGTGCAGGATCCCCCTGCGGGAATTTCGAGCACGTATGTGTCAAGATAGTCCCCCCTGCCGGAAACTAGGGCAAATGCACCGTTGGCTCCCATGCGGGCCCACGGCTTCACATCAAGTGTGAGGAGGTCGAACCCGAACTCCTCGTTGACCGGTATCCCTTCCTCTTTCACCCAATCGCTATATGGGTCTATAAGTAGTCGAGTTTCTGCCATGTGATTCCCTTCAGTCGGCGCTCTTCCACGGAGCAAAAGTGTGGTTAGGTCACTGTTACTTATGTCACAATAACCGATGCTACTTCTTTGGGATTTCCCATTTCAAACCAGTTTGCTCGTCAAGCTAGCAGTGGCTTGGAAAAGATTATGGCTGCGACTGTGGCCAGGTAGGTGCACAACGGCCGATCACGGCGGTGGGTTTCCGCAGCACATAATCTAGTTCTTTGATACTGAAATTATATGCGATAAGACGAAGCCCGGCTCCCATATGGGTAATTTTTGTCACATAAGTTTACATCTGGATCACAAAAGGATTTCCGGTTCGCTCAGCACCTATCGTGGTGGTTTCTCCGTGACCGGGAAGGACGACTATATCGTCATCGAGCGGCAGGATTTTGGACCGCATGGATTCGACCAGTTGCTCGTAGGACCCGCCTGGCAAATCCGTTCTGCCAATCGATCCCTTGAAAAGGTGGTCGCCGGAGAACAGGAGTTTTTCGGAGGTCTCCGAATCGCGCACCAGTAAACAGATTGATCCCTGGGTGTGCCCAGGCGTGTGCAGCACTTCGAAAACCAGCCCAGATCCGCTGAATTTGTCTCCGTCCTCCAGGTTTGAGATCAGCTCGGGGGCCCGAAGATCGATTCCGGTTTTCAGAAGTTCTTGCCCCAGCCAGCCGGATGTGCCAATCGGATCGGTCAGCATATGCAGATCGCGGCTGTTGATATAGCACGGCAGATCCGACTCCGTTACTTGCCTCGACCGGCTGACGGAGGCCACCCCTCCTACGTGATCGATGTGTCCATGCGTGGCGAGAATTGCAACGGGCCTCAATCCGTTTGAAACTAAAACATGAAGGATCTCGTCTGGCGACGGCGGGGCATCGACAAGGACGCATTCGGAATCGCTTGGCGAGTGCGAGACAATCCAGCAGTTGGTTTGCGCGGCCCATAGTGGAAGCTGTCTTATGAACATTTTCACCTGATCTTGGCTGGTCTAAGTTTCGATGCCGGATGGCAAGGAGGTTTTCTATACTGTTTCAGCATAAGCTACACACTTCAATGTTGACTTTCCAGTAGACGGATATTGAATTATTTGAATGGGAATTCAGATTAAAGGCGAAACGTTTATAGTGCGAGAAGCAGGAGGATTGTTGTGGCACTAAGAGTGGTCATAGCTGAAGACGAGGCCATTATTCGGCTCGACCTCAAGGAAATTCTCGAGGAAGAGGGATATGAGGTCGTAGGTGCAGCTAGCCGCGGTGAAGAAGCCATTGAAATGATCCGTTCTCTCAGGCCTGATCTCGCCATCCTGGACATCAAAATGCCAGGCAAGGATGGAATCGAGGTTGCCTCGGAGCTGTCTCGGGAAAGCATATGCCCGGTTGTGATACTTACGGCATTTTCGCAGCGGAGCTTTGTCGAGCAAGCAAGGGATGCTGGAGTTCTGGCCTACCTTGTCAAGCCATTTCAGGCTTCGGACCTAGTGCCGGCGATAGAGCTGGCGATGGCGAGATTCCAGGAGAAACTCGCTCTGGAGCAGGAAGTGGCGAACCTTACCGATATGGCTGAGCGGGCTAATAAGCAGCTCGAGACCAGAAAGCTTGTCGACCGTGCCAAGGGGGTCCTTATGGATTCGTATTATATGAGCGAAACTGATTCGTTCGGGTTTATACAGAAGTCGGCGATGGATTCGAGAAGCCCGATGGCGGAAGTGGCGCTCAGAATCATTTCGGGAGAGCTGACTCCATCCAAATAGCGGTTGGAGCCTCGATTTCGATCGGACATGCTACACAGGGCTATGTTGTCGGCACCGCTCTATCGGTCTTGTTGAAGAATGTGAGCCTTTAGCATGGCAGAGGTGGCAAAGCTTTTAGTGTTGGACGGATTTTCATTGGCGTTCCGGGCCTTTTTTGCCCTGCCAGAGACGATGATAACTTCGTCGGGCCAGTATACGAACGCGATTCACGGGTTTACCCAGATGTTGCTGAATCTATTAAAGGATCATCAGCCGACGCATATAGTGGTTGCCTTTGATAGTCCCGGGCAGACCTTTAGAGACAAGCTAGCCGCCCAATACAAAGGTACGAGGAAGAAAACCCCTGAATCATTATTGTCGCAGCTTCCGCTGATCCAGCAAGTTGTTGAAAGTCTCGGAATCAAGGTGATTGAAGCAGCGGGTTTCGAAGCTGACGACGTGATCGCGACAATTGCCGAGTCAGCCAAGCTGGGGGAACTACCCACCATTGTCGTGACCGGTGACCGTGACAGCTTTCAGCTGGTTTCAGACCCGTATGTGCAGGTGCTCTACAACCGGCGAGGCGTGAGCGACTACGAATTGCTGGATTCCGAGGGAATAGAGCGGAGAACCGGAGTCAAGCCTGAATCGTATCCTGAATACGCGGCTCTGAGGGGAGATCCGTCTGACAATATTCCCGGAGTTCCGGGAGTCGGCGAAAAGACTGCTGCAAAACTGATTAATGATTTTGGCTCAGTTGAGGAGATATTGAAGCACCTTGATGGTCTCCCACCAAAGCTCAAATCATCACTTGAAGACTACCGCGACCAGTTGTCTATCAACGTTCAACTGACTCCATTGGTCCGTGACGTGCCCTTGGGGGTTGCGTTGGACGATCTGCAGCTAGGGCCATGGGATCCAATGGCAGCGAAGGATCTATTTCATTTTTTGGAGTTCACCCGTTTGTGGGAGCGAACTCTTGCCGTGTTCGGCCCGCGGATTTCTGCAGAGGCTGATGTCAGTGAGGGCAGCACTGAGAATAGTCGTGGCCTGATTTTGCCGGCGCAAATCAGGATGTCTAACCAGGCAAGCGATGCGAATGAATTTCTTGGTTCGCTGCGTGAGACTGCCGAGGCACTGTTTCTTGAGGTGCTATGGATCGGTTCTCCTGGCCGCTCGCTACCGCGGTCGCTAGCGCTGGCAAGCATGTCGGCGTCAGGCGAATTGCTTGTTCTTCTAATTCCTTCCGAGGTTCTTGGCCAACCGGGAGGGGCGCTTGAGATATTCCAGGCTCTTGCCAAAGCTCCCAAACCTCTTAGTGGTATCGGGTTGAAAGAAGTGCTTAGATGGGCCTACTCATATTTCGGCCTGGAATTTCCTATTGACGTCGACGGCGCTGTGTCCGGCTATCTGCTTGACTCGTCTGCGTCGAGCTACGGGCTGGACTCACTTGCCGAGAAGTGGCTCGGCAGATCGTTCCAGGGATTCGCATCCAGCCCTGCAGGTCAAAAGGAGCCGCTCGGGCTTGATTCGGCTCAGGACGAAGCCTATCTTGCTTCCCGCATCCAGGCCTTGGTGAGCGTTATTTCAGCGATGTCATCGGCGCTAAAGGCCAAGGGGCTTGAGGATCTTTACGGCAAGATCGAGCGGCCTCTTATCACGGTCTTGGCCAAGATGGAGGCTCGCGGGATTATGGTCGACAAACTTTATCTTACGCAGTTACAGCGCGAGTTTGCCTTCGAGGCGGGGGCGCTTCAGAATGAGATTCAGCAAATCGCTGGTGGCTCTTTCAACGTCAATTCCACTCAGCAGCTCGGTAAGGTGCTGTTCGAAAAGCTGGGACTGCCCCCTCAAAAACGAACCAAGACTGGCTACTCCACCGATGCCCGCAGCCTAGAGCGCTTGGCAGGGATGCATCCGATTATTGGCAAGATCATGAGATATCGCGAAGTGGAAAAGCTTAGATCGACATACGGAGAAGGCCTGATTTCGGAGATCGCCGATGACGGCAGGATACACGCGAGCTTTTCCCAGACTGTCGCGCGCACCGGCAGGCTCTCCTCCGACCACCCAAATCTCCATAACATCCCTATAAGGACCGAGGATGGCAGGCGTTTTCGCAATGCCTTTATTGCTCCGCCGGGCCGGAAACTGGTAATCGCCGATTACTCACAGATAGAGCTGCGTGTGATCGCGCATCTGTCAAAAGATCCTGGCTTAATTGAAGCCTTTGCCCAAGGGATTGACATCCACAGGCAGACCGCCAGCTACACCTTCGGGGTTCCCTTGGATGAGGTGACCCCTTCCCAGCGAAACAAGGCGAAAATGGTTGCCTATGGTCTGGCCTATGGCATGGAGGCCTACGGCTTGTCTCAGCGTCTTGGTATTTCAGTGGCTGAAGCCGACGCAATTCTTAAGGCCTTCTTTGCCGGGTTTCCAAAGGTGAACAGCTACATGAAGCAGACGGTCGACAAGGCGAGGATGGATGGCTTCACCACCACGGAGTTCGGCAGGGTCAGGCCTCTTCCCGAACTTTCGTCGAGCAATTTCCGGCTGAGAGAAGCTGCGGAACGCCAGGCTATGAATGCTGGGATTCAGGGATTGGCAGCAGATATTTTCAAGATCGCTCTTGTAAAGCTGGATGAGGAACTCGGCGCGTCTGACGGAGTGCTTGTGCTCCAGGTCCATGACGAAGTTCTAGTGGAATGTAGCGAAGCTGAAGTCGACGAAGTCGTATCTTTAGTGAAGCGTGTTCTTGAGGGGGCCGTGCAGCTGTCTGTGCCGCTTGAGGTGAATGTTTATAGCGGCAACAGCTGGGCAGACGCAAAATAACCAACTCAGGTATTTACCGGGTCAATTGATGTCTGTTTCTGGCATCAAAGTGCGGTGATTGTCGCTAATGTATTTGGAATCTACACTGTTAGATTTGGCCTTTTTTGTGGCCTGTCTAACAAGAACTTGAGTTTTAGTCATGGGCTCAAGCGAGATTGTAAGAAAAGAAAGCGACCTAACTAAATGTCCGAAACTACTAACACCCCTGATAACGATGTGGTCTCCTTGGCAGGCGAGGGGCTTCTCGAAGGGGAGTACATACCACGGGTGATCGTCTTCGATGATTTGGGGGACACATCCCTGGATGAGGCGATTGCCGGCACTATCGTCGAATTTGAAGACGGCGATCTCGTTTTTGGCAAGGTGGTGAAAGTTGATAAGGACGAGGTTCTCCTGGACATCGGATTCAAATCCGAAGGAGTCATTCCGGCACGCGAGCTTTCGATCCGTCACGATATAGACCCGTTTGAGGTTGTACAGCTTGGCGAAGAGATCGAGGCTTTGGTGCTTCAGAAGGAAGACAAGGAGGGCCGTTTAATACTCTCCAAGAAGCGCGCCCAGTATGAGCGCGCATGGGGAACTATCGAAGCGATTAAGAACGCGAATGGTGTCGTCAAGGGACCTGTTATCGAGGTCGTCAAGGGCGGCCTGATTGTGGATATTGGTCTCCGAGGATTCCTCCCGGCGTCCCTGGTCGAGCTCCGGCGCGTCCGTGATCTGCAACCCTATGTCGGCAAGGTTGTTGAGGCAAAGATTATCGAGCTTGACAAGAATCGGAACAACGTGGTTCTTTCCCGCCGGTCGTGGTTGGAAGAGACTCAGAAGGAGCAGCGCGAAGAATTTCTTGAGAACCTCAAGCCAGGTGAAGTCCGGCATGGTGTGGTTTCTTCCGTGGTCAATTTCGGTGTATTTGTAGACCTGGGCGGCATGGACGGATTGGTGCATGTCTCGGAACTTTCCTGGAAGCATGTGGATCATCCGTCATCAGTGGTCCAAGTCGGTGACGAGATCCAGGTTCTTGTGCTCGACGTTGATCTCGACAAAGAGCGAATTTCACTCTCACTTAAGGCGACCCAGAGCGATCCGTGGCAGGAATTCGCCAATGCCCACAAGGTCGGCGAACTGGTTTACGGGCGCGTCACCAAGCTGGTTCCATTTGGCTCATTTATCCAGGTTGGCGAGGGCATAGAAGGTCTCGTGCACATTTCCGAGATGGCTGCCCATCACGTTGATCTCCCTGAGCAGGTAGTCCAGCCTGGCGAGGAGCTTTGGGTGAAGATAATTGACATCGACCTGCAGCGCCGCCGGATCTCCCTTTCTATAAAGCAAGCTGCGGAAGGTGGCGAGGTTGCCGCCGAGTACCGTGAGGCATTCGGTGAGCATGCCTATGACGAAGAAGGCAATTACATCGGTCATATTGATTATTCCCTGGACTTCACGCCCGAAACAGAGGCTCAGGCAGCTTGGGCTGAATACGTAGCAGAGCATGGCTTGGAAGTTCCTTCAGGCGGAGCCCCGTCTTTTGAAGAAACCCAGCAATCCGATGGGGCCGAAACAGCTGTCGACGCTGATTCAAAATCAACAGAATCGGGAGATGCTCAGTAGCACCGCGCCGGCACCGATCGTTGGCCTGACCGGTGGAATCGGTTCTGGGAAGAGCACGGTATCTCAAAAGCTGGCTGAGCTAGGTGCCTGTGTAATTGATTCTGACATCATTGCCCGGGAGGTAGTGGCAAAGGGGTCAAAGGGCCTTGCGATGGTGGTGGAAAGATTTGGGGAGCTTGTGCTGGCTAACGATGGTTCTTTGGACAGAGCCAAATTAGCCAGCACGGTGTTTTCCGATCCGGCAGCGCTAGGCAACTTGAACGGCATACTCCATCCGCTAATTGAAGCGGAAACCAAGGAGCAGGTCATAGAGTGCATATCTTGTGGGAAAATTCCAGTGATCATTGTGATCCCGCTTCTTTTCGAGACTAATGCCGCTAAGCGCTACGGCCTGAGCAAGGTGATTGTCGTGGATCTTCCCGAAGACCAGGCGGTCCAACGTGTTGTTGCATCCCGGGATATGTCAGAGGAAGAGGTTCGCAGCAGAATAGCAGCTCAGGCTAGCCGTCAGGAGCGGCTTGCAGGTGCTGATTACGTGATAGACAATTCGGTTGACCCAGAGACCCTGCAGCAGCAGGTGATTGATCTGTGGAAGGAACTGAAAACAATATATTGAGAACTCTTAGAGTGGTTATGTGAGTAAGTTCGAAGTCATAGCTCCATATGCTCCGGCCGGAGATCAACCACAGGCAATCAAGAGGCTTTCCGAAGGCATCAAAAGCGGTCAGAGATTCCAAACTTTGCTGGGCATCACTGGCTCAGGGAAGAGTGCCACAATTGCCTGGACTATCGAGGCTGTCCAAAAGCCGACGCTTGTAATAGCACCAAATAAATCTCTCGCCGCGCAGCTTGCCTCGGAATTCCGGGACTTTTTTCCAAACAACAGAGTTGAGTACTTTGTTTCCTACTACGACTATTACCAGCCGGAAGCTTATATACCAAGTTCGGATACTTTTATCGAGAAGGACTCTTCAGTAAATGACGAGATCGATCGGCTTCGGCACTCTGCGACTTCGGCCCTTCTCACTAGACGCGACGTTATCGTTGTTGCTTCAGTATCTTGCATATATGGACTTGGCTCACCCAGCGAGTACCTGGATAAGCTGCAATTCTTTCGCGTCGGCGAAAGCTACAATCTGCGCGAGGTTCTGCGCAAACTGGTCGACATGCAATATGAACGCAACGATTTGAACCTAGTCAGAGGAAAGTTTCGCGTCAGGGGGGATACCCTTGAAATACATCCTTCATACGAAGAAATGGCATTTCGGATCGAGATGTTCGGCGACGAGGTAGAACGAATTGCCAAGGTGGACACGCTCACTGGGGAGCAGCACCAGGTTCTGGATGAGTTGGCAGTCTTTCCGGCTACCCATTATGTTGCAGGCGACGAGACAATAAAAAGAGCTATCAACTCTATCCGGGAAGAGCTGGAGGTTCGTCTCAGCGAGCTAGAGGGTAGCGGGAGGATACTTGAGGCCCAGAGGCTGCGGATGCGCACCCAATTTGATTTGGAAATGCTGGCGGAGGTGGGATTCTGTCACGGCATTGAGAATTACTCGCGGCATCTCGACGGCAGGCGGCCCGGTGAGGCCCCTTTTACGCTCCTAGATTACTTTCCAGATGATTTTCTGATGGTGATCGACGAATCGCACGTTGCCGTGCCGCAGATCCATGGCCAGTATTCAGGTGACAGATCGCGCAAGGAGACGCTGGTTGAACATGGTTTTCGCCTGCCGTCAGCCCTTGACAACAGACCGCTTAGGTTTGACGAGTTTTATGACAGGATTCATCAAGCCATATTCATGTCGGCCACCCCGTCTCCGTATGAGATTTCTCAATCTTCGCAGGTCGTGGAGCAGATAATCCGTCCAACCGGCCTATTGGATCCAAAGGTCCAGGTTCGTCCTACCAAAGGCCAGATTGATGATCTGATTTCGGAGATCCATGAACGAATTGCTGTTGGAGAAAGAATACTAATAACCACGTTGACAAAGAAGATGTCCGAGGATCTGGCGGAGTATCTCGTGGAACTTGGCCTTAGGGTACGCTATCTCCACTCGAACATTGAAACTTTAGAGAGGATCGAAATTCTCAGGGACCTTCGGCTTGGAGATTTTGATGTTCTCGTTGGAATCAACCTGTTAAGGGAGGGCCTTGACCTGCCTGAAGTATCTTTGGTCGCGATACTTGACGCCGACAAGGAAGGCTTTCTTCGTTCTGAAACCTCGCTTATCCAAACCATTGGACGGGCTGCAAGGAATGTTTCGGGATTCGTGATCCTCTACGCCGATACGGTCACCAAGTCCATGAAGCGGGCAATTTCCGAGACGGAGAGACGCCGCGGCATCCAGCAGGCATACAACGAGGAGCATGGTATTTCTCCGCAGACGATTCGCAAAGCTGTGTCAGATATTCTTGATCAGCTCAGGTCAGGTAGCAAGTCTGTGGTGCCCAACGCCTCGAGACGCTCACGAAAGCGCGATCGGGAGCTTGATGTTTCCGCGCTCGGACTGGATGAGCTTGTTTCACTTATTCAGACATTGGAGGAGGAGATGTATAAGGCCTCTGCGGACCTGAGGTTTGAATATGCGGCCAGGATTAGAGATGAAATTAAGGATTTGGAAAATCAGCTTAAAGATGCAAAAGGCTAAAGAGCCGTCGGGCTCAGTTCAGGGGGCGATGTGGATATCAAAGTGACGTACCTGCCACGCCTGGATTCGGCGGTCGGCACCGGTGCCGATGCCAATGAGGATCATCCCATGCGCAAAGTTACCCGCCAGGTCGCTTTCGATCCGGGCGGGTGGACTTCAGACCGGGCACAAAAGGTAGCTAAGCTCTTCGACGAGTTGGCCGGGACTTGGAAGGACAAGGATTTCAATTCCCGGATTCTGCCAGTCGTCGATGCCATGGCACGCGGAGGCATAAAGCCTGGTGGCATCGGTATCGAGCTCGGTTGTGGCACCGGTGCTTATTCGTCTACGCTATCCGACTATTTCGATGCATTGCTTTGCATAGATATAAGCTTTGAAATGCTGGCCAACTCGGCCCAGTCGAGTGGCTTTCGAATCCGTGGGGACGGAGCAACGCTGCCGGTTCGAGACCGAACGGTTGACGGTTTGTTCTGCATAAATACGCTGTTATTCCCTGCGGAGGTGGACAGGATATTGACTGAAAATGGTTATCTGGTATGGGTGAGTTCGAGTGGCAATCAGACTCCGATTTACTTGTCTCCTGCAGAGGTGTTCGCCGCTCTTGAACGAAAATTCACTGGGGTGTCCTCCGAAGCCGGACCGGGAACCTGGACGGTATTCCGGCGGAGGTGAGAATTGCTCATTGACATCAGGGTATTGCCTAGATCTTCACGTAATGAGGTGCTGATCAGGAATGGAAAGCTAACAATAGCTGTGACGAGTCCTCCGGAAGCTGGCAAAGCCACAGCGGCTGCCATTGAGGCCATTGCCAAGTGGTTGCATATCGGATCGTCGCGGTTGGCGCTTGTATCAGGGAAGTCATCAAGAAATAAGCGCATCTCGATACCTGATGACCTTGAGGTGCGTTTTCACCAGCAATTGTTGGAGCTTAGGGACCGCCTTGGGAAATGAACGGCCCGTCGTGCAGGGGCGGAGCCCAAGCCTGACATCCTGAATCGGTTTGTACTTGCCGTCGTGTCCGTTTTGACGTGGAGGGATCGAGGGCGTAGTGTCAGTTCTTGATCGTGCGTTCGGATCAAGAGGGGGGTCTCATGAGCATTTCAAAGGCAGACATAAAAGGACTGAGCGATGAGCTGACGAAGGGTGCAGATAGCGGCCTTCGTGACTGGCTCGGATTGATCGATGGATTGGGCCAGCTGCGCCGCGTGTCGGGAGCGGATGCGGACAGCGAAATTGGTGCTGCGGCTGATGTGCTTCAACAGGTTGCCGGTGCGCCTGCAGCGATATTTGACCGGATTCCCGGGTACAATCCCGAGTTCCGCGTGTTAGTGAACAGCTTCGGACACACAGACAGAATTGCACTCACTTTGGGATTGCCGCTCGGGTTGAGCAAGGTTGCGCTGAGTGATGTTTGGCGTGAAAAGATCCGTACTCTGAAATATATCCCGCCAAAGTTTGTAAAGGATGGCCCAATTTTTGAAAACGTTGTGCGTGGTAATGACATTGACCTGACGATGTTTCCAGCCCCTAAGTGGCATTCGCTAGACGGAGGCCGATACATCGGTACGGGGTCATTTGACGTGACACGCGATCCCGATGATGGCTGGGTGAACCTGGGGACCTACAGGGTCATGGTTCACGACAGCCAAAATCTGGGCTATTACATATCGCCAGGCAAGCACGGACGGATGCATCGGCAGAAATATTTTGAGCGTGGAGAGCGCTGTCCAGTGGCAATGGTTTTCGGAAGTGACCCGCTTCAATTCCTAGCTTCATCTACCGAAATACCACTTGGGGTATGCGAATACGACTGGGTTGGAGGCGTTCGCGGACGGGCTGTGGACGTGATAGAAGGTCCGGTGACAGGTCTACCGATCCCGGCTGACGCGGAAATTGTGGTAGAGGGATTTGCAAGCTCGGAAGATCTTCGAGTTGAGGGGCCCTTTGGAGAATGGACTGGCTACTATGGTTCGTCAAGCCGCGTCGAGCCTGTTCTCCACGTAGAGGCACTCTACTACCGGAATCAGCCAATTCTCGTCGGAGCACCCCCTGGACAGCCTCCTGATGAACTATCGCGCTACCGGGCGGTGCTTCGATCTGCGCTCCTTCGCGACGAGCTCGACAGAGCTGGTATCCCTGACGTAGCTGGCGCCTGGCAGCACGAAGTCGGCGGATCGCGCCTTTTTACGGTAGTTGCGATAAATCAGCGTTATCCGGGCCATTCGAGGGAAGTTCTTCATCTGGCCTCGCAGAGCCGTTCTGCCGCGTACATGGGCCGCTACACCATTGTCGTTGACGACGATATTGATCCGTCGAACCTCGAGGAGGTCATGTGGGCCGTGTGCACCCGCAGCGATCCGGCAACTTCAATCGACGTGGTGAAGAGGGCATGGAGCAGCAATTTGGATCCACGCCTTGCCCCGGAAGAAAAGGCAATTGGCAATTTTGTCAGCTCACGCGCATTGATAGACGCAACTCGGCCGTGGGAATGGCGGGACAAGTTTCCACCAGTCAACGTTCCCTCTCGCGACGTTCGGGAGGCTTCCCGAAATAAATGGGCCTACTTACTTCAGGGATAGATATGCGGGGGTAAATCCGGCAGGTCGGCAAAACCAATTAGAGCCTTGGATTTAGATATCTGTGCATTTCGTCTTAATTTAGGCACGATTCCACGGTCCCACTTCCACTCCTGGCTGTCATCTGACTAATCGGATGCGTTAGTGGCACCCGGGGTTTTTCTGCACGTTGTTCCAGAGTTTCTACATGGTCCGAACGCTGGTATGCCTTCAGGTTGTCCTATCCAGTGGGTAGTCTGGATTTTTAAATTGGATCATTTGGAGGGACGGCTTGAGAGTTGCTTGCATAGGCGGGGGCCCGGGAGGCGTTTTTTTTGCGACATTGCTGCGGCAAATGTCACCACAGGATGAAGTGGTTGTGTTCGAGCGGAACCGGGCTGACGACACTTTTGGCTTTGGCGTCGTCTTTTCTGATGCCACACTTTCCAACCTTGGTGCGGCCGATCCAGTGCTTCGCGACCGTCTAGGCCGCTATGGCCAGACCTGGGACCAGATCGAGGTTCGGTCGAAGGGCGAGACTTTGCGCTGTGGCGGGAACGGGATGGCGGCGATCGCCCGTAAAGAGTTGTTGAGGCTTCTTTATCAAAGAGCTGCTGAAGTCGGTGTGGATCTCAGATTTCAAAACAATGTCTCGAGTTTGGATCAGCTAAAGGATTTTGATCTGATTGTGGGCAGCGATGGCGCAAATTCGCTGGTTAGAAACCAGTTGATCGATTCTTTTTCGCCCAGCATACAGAAGGCGTCAGCGAAATTCATATGGTTCGGCACCACCTATCGATTCAAAGGACTCACATTTTTATTTGAGGAATCGAAAGATGGGATCTTCGCAGTACATGGATATCCCATCGACGATAATACCGGGACATTTATCGTTGAGACCGACGAGGCGACATGGCTTCGGGCGGGGATGGACGGTTTCGATGTCTCGCAGCCACCCGGCCTGAGCGACCAATTCAGCAAGGAGTATCTTCAGGATCTGTTTTCGGCCCAGATAGAAGATGCGGAACTTCTGGTGAATAATTCACGCTGGGCAAATTTTAGGACCATTAGAAACGGTTCTTGGCACGCAGGAAGGTTTGTGCTTATAGGCGACAGCGCCCACACGGCCCATTTCTCCGTGGGCTCTGGAACAAAAATGGCAATGGAAGACGCCGCCTCTTTGGCTGGGTGTCTGGCAAGTCGGGACGATAGCCTCGATGAGGCTTTGACCGCCTACGAGCACATTCGGCGTCCCAGCGTCGATGCCATTCAAGGCTCAGCTGGGCCGAGCCTTTCATGGTGGGAGCATTTTGGCCGATACTTCAATTCTTTGGAGCCTCAACAGTTTGTCTTTCACTTTCTGACCCGTGCGATTTCTGCCGCTCGGGTGCGACGCCGGGATCCGGAGTTTGTGGAGGGAGCACTGCAATGGTGGAAGGCGAAATATGGTTCGGAGCCTTTGAAAGCAGAGTTTGATTTCGGTGATTTTTGCGTATCGTCACGAATCGCCGACATCCGCAAAGGTGCAGACGGCGCTGCTACAGCAGTTTTTGCCACCCCGAAAGGAGCTAAATTGCTCGATCTGCTCCAAACAGCTCCATCTGAGCGTCAACAGCCTTTTGGATGGATTGTGGATATAGCAGATTCTGAAGATGGCCTCAGCAGGGCAAAACACCGTCTAGGCGAGATCGTTGTGGCTGGCCCGGCAGTTGTTGCTGTAGGAGGGGGCACTTCGTTGGAGAGGGTACTGCTGGCCGAAGAGTGTCGCATGGCATACAGAGTTCCCTCCATGATCATTGAGGGCTCGTATGACGAAGATTGTTTTCTGACCTCGATACTTTCAGGGCGCACCGATTTCATTGGTCTTCCGGAAGGCATCAGAGAATCTGATTCTGTGGCTGGGACGTCAGCCTAGCATCTGCCCAATTTTGCCTACAGGGCAGAATTGTTGTTTAGTTGTCTAGGGAGGAATTTAGGCACGATGATAATAGCAGAGGGTTTGGCCGCTTGGCCGGAGGATTTGGTAAATCGCTATCGCGAACTTGGTTACTGGAACGGGAAGACCCTTGATCAATACTTGAGGGAATCCGCCGAGCACTATGGCGACAAAGAGGCAATCACCGATGGAGATGTTCGTCTTACGTATAAGGATCTCGTTCAGCTCTCAGATGGATTGGCGCTGAACCTTTCGAAGAGGGGATTCGGCTCCGGCGACTGTCTTGTTGTTCAACTGCCCAACTGTTGGGAGTTCGTTGCCCTAGTCTATGCATGTGCCAGAATCGGAGTTGTACCGATCATGGCTTTGCCTGGGCACCGCTCCAACGAGCTGAGCTATTTTGTAGACCACTCCCAAGCCAGAGCAATTGTGGTTCCGGACTATATCAAGGGTTTTGATCATCAGGCGATGGCCTGGGAGGTGGCGAAGCGTTGCCCAACTGTCCAGGATGTATTCGTCGTCGGGGAAGCTGTCTCCGAAAATTCTGTGGATCTGCGGTCACTGATCCAGGTTCCTGAGGTAGCCCAGGAAACTCAGGACATATTGGACAAACTTCGTCCCGATTCCCAGGACGTTGCACTGTTTCTTCTTTCAGGCGGGACTACCGGCCTTCCAAAGTTGATTCCCAGATCCCACGATGACTATGGATATAACTTCCGGCAAAGTTCAGAGGTGTGCGGATTCGATTCGAACACGGTGTATCTGGTGGCTCTGCCTGCGTCGCATAACTTTCCCCTCGCGTGTCCTGGTTTGCTCGGAACTCTGTATGTGGGAGGAAGGGTCGTGATGGCGCGCAGTCCCGAACCGGAGTACTGCATGGGCCTGATAAGTTCCGAAAGGGTTACCGTTGCTGCGGCCGTTCCTGCCGTTGCACAGCGCTGGATGGATGCAAAGATGGAGAATCCAAACCATGATCTCTCATCGCTGCAGGTGATCCAGGTCGGCGGCGCGAAGATTGCGCCTGAGCTGGCAAGGAAAGTCAGGCCAGTCCTTGGGTGCGTCCTCCAACAGGTGTTCGGGATGGCTGAAGGATTGTTGAACTATACCAGGTTGGACGATTCGGACGATGTCATCTGCAATACACAAGGGAAACCTATGAGCCCAGACGATGAGATTCAGATTGTGGATGAGCTTGACATTCGGGTTTCTGATGGCGAAATGGGACAACTCTTGACGAGGGGACCCTACACGCTAAGAGGATATTACAGGGCACCAGAGCACAATGTCAGGTCCTTCACGTCTGACGGTTGGTATCGCACCGGAGATGTGGTGCGATGGGACGCCAGTGGCAATCTGGTCGTTGAAGGCCGCACAAAGGATCTGATCAACAGGGCCGGTGAGAAAATCAGTGCCGAAGAGGTCGAGAATCTGCTGTATCGCCTTCCCTCGGTTGCCCAGGCAGCAGCTATAGCGCTGCCCGATAAGCGATACGGAGAGCGTAACTGTGCCGTCGTCGTTTTGCGCGAAGGTTGCGACGGATTGACTCTTTCTGAAATTCGAGCTGCGATGGAGGAGTTTGGGGTTGCCAAGTACAAGTTCCCCGACCAGCTCGAGATCATGGAATCGCTCCCCACGACCAATGTCGGCAAAATTGACAAAAGCCTATTGAGAAAGCAGCTGACCTCGCCAGAAAGCCCGACGCAGGCGTAAGCCCGAGGGATAGAGTTTTACAACCAGTTGGGTTGCCATTGAGCGAACTTTCTTCAACTCGCGGGTAACGAGGGGTTACAATGTTGCGAGGTCCGCCAGGCTCAGATTGGAGAGAAGCGGTTGCAAGATGTAGTCGAGGCGCTTAGGAAAAGCTTTGGTTCCAATTCTGTGGTGACTGACCCAGAGATTACGACCAGCAATGCTACCGATTGGACTGGACGTTTCCGGGGTGAGGCCATCTGTGTAATAAGGCCGGTAAATCCTTGGCAGGTCCAAAGGGCAATTGAGATCGCACGCAACTCACACACTCCGATTACCACTCAGGGAGGGAATACAAGTCTTGTTGGCGGGGCGACCCCTGTCAATGGTGGAGTCATCTTGTCGTCACAGTTTCTAAAAGGCATTGAGATCGAGAGAACCTCCCAGATTGCAAGAGTGGGGGCCGGGGTCACATTGACCGAGCTAAACAGCAAAGCTGGGGAATTTGGGCTCCGTTTCGCGGTTGACTTGGCCGCACGAGATAGCGCCACATTGGGTGGCATGGTAGCGACCAATGCTGGTGGGATCCACGTTCTGCGCTATGGAGGAACGCGCCAGCAACTGGTCGGAATTGAAGCGATACTTGGAACGGGACAGATGATCAGCCGCATGGAGGGGCTATACAAAGACAACAGCGGTTACGATTGGGCATCGATTCTTTGCGGTTCGGAGGGAACCTTGGGAGTCATAACCAAGGCGGTAGTCAAACTGGTTCCGGCCGCAAAGCACAGGTCGGTCGCCCTTGTATCCGTGGATACGCTGGCCGGAGCGATTCGAATCATGGCTGAGGCACGGAGGACGTTTGCTTCTCTCGACGCGGCGGAATTTATGAGCAGGGCCGGGCTCAAACTTGTTCAGCGGCTCGGGGAGAAACGGTGGCCGCTTGGGGATATGCCGGCGTATGCGCTTCTTTTGGAAACTGCGGGAGACGAGGTGGAAGTAGATGAACTGGCAGAGTTCCTAGAGAACCACGAAGAGGCTACCGATGCCGCATTGGCCTACGACTCCAGAGCCGATGGGCTTTGGAGCTGGCGCGAAGAGCAAAGCGTGGCCATAAATAGCCAGGGTATTCCGCATAAGTTGGACGTGACAATTCCAATTGAAGAAATGCCGGCTTTCGTTGGGTATGTCTCTGAATTGATCGGGATCGAATATCCTAGAGTCCAGGCAATTTTCTTCGGTCATCTCGGTGATGGAAACATCCACGTGAACCTATTGAATGTGGATGAAGCCGATGACGAGATCGATCATGAGATTTTGGCGACTGTGGCATCATCCGGAGGCTCGATATCGGCTGAGCACGGCATTGGCAGAGCGAAGGTTCATGACTTATCTCTTACAAGATCGCCGCAGGACATTGGCTCCATGCTAAGCATAAAGAGAGCCCTTGATCCTTCGCACATCTTGAACCCAGGCATACTCTTTGATTGAGTAAGTTCTCGGAATTGCCACTCTATCGGATTGGGTCGGCGGATATCTTTCTCCGATCACGGGTAGCCTTAAAGTATTGTGCCAGACAAATTGATCGTTAAGGGTGCGCGTGAGCACAACTTAAAAAATATCTCCGTGGAGATTCCACGAAACAGTTTTGTCGTGATCACCGGCTTGTCCGGCTCAGGCAAATCTTCTCTTGCATTCGACACCATTTTCGCCGAAGGCCAAAGACGGTATGTGGAATCGCTGTCTGCATACGCAAGACAGTTTCTGGGCCAGATGGACAAGCCTGACGTCGATTTTATCGAGGGTCTGTCCCCGGCGATATCCATAGATCAGAAATCCTCCTCGCATAATCCGCGGTCAACGGTGGGGACAATAACCGAGATATATGACTATCTCCGACTTCTTTATGCCAGAATCGGCCAACCCCATTGCCCCAATTGCGGAGACCCGGTCGCCAGGCAGACTCCCTCGCAGATTGTTGATATGGTGATGGAGTTGCCTGACGGAACCCGCTTCAGCGTGCTTGCCCCGGTGGTCAGAGGTCGAAAAGGGGAGTACCTGACGCTGCTCGACGATCTTGCCAAAAGAGGGTACGCCAGAGTCAGAATTGATGGGGTAAATTACGAACTTGCCGATCGGGCCAATATCGATCTTGGCCGATACGAGTCACATACAATCGAGGTTGTTATCGACCGCCTGATCAGGCGGGAGGGGATCGAGCGGCGTCTTACCGACTCTATTGAATCCGCCCTTGGAATTGCCGAGGGTGTCGTTGACATTCTCTTGCACGAATCCGAGGCCGCGCCTAGCGAGGAAATGATCACGTTTTCCGAACACCTGGCCTGCGTGCGGTGCGGCATATCCTTCGATGAACTTGAACCGAGGAATTTCTCATTCAACTCGCCCTTTGGCGCCTGTCCTAGCTGCCTAGGGTTGGGAACCAGGTTTGAGGTGGACCCCGAACTAGTTGTGCCCAATCAAAATCTGGCACTCGCTCAGGATGCTATTGCTCCATGGGCTTCGGCCCGTTCAAATTACTTCAGAAGACTTTTGGCCGCATTGAGCGAGCAATATGGATTCTCACTGAACACACAATGGAAGAATTTGAGCGAAGAAGCGAAGAAGGTGATCCTTTACGGGAATCTTGGCGGTCCGATTACTGTCAGATATACCAACCGCTTTGGCGGAAATAGAAAGATCAACTTCAATTACGAGGGTGTGGTCCAGTACCTTCAGAGGCGCCATGCGGAAGCCGAAAGCGAATATCAGCGGGAGGCAGTGGAAGGCTATATGCGGCAAGCCCCGTGTCATAGTTGCAATGGGGCCCGGCTAAAGCCGGAGTTCCTCGCTGTGACTGTTGGCGGTCTTAACATTTATCAGCTATGTTCGCTTTCAATCAGGGGAACTCGCGAAACAGTTGCCAGGCTGACCCTCAAAGAGAGGGACAAGCTAATAGCCGCGCCTGTGCTGCGGGAGATCTTGGCAAGACTTGATTTCCTGTTGGACGTTGGGCTCGACTATTTGACTCTTGCGCGCGCGGCGGGGACTCTGTCGGGTGGCGAAGCGCAGCGGATACGCCTAGCTTCGCAAATAGGCTCGGGGCTTACTGGCGTATTGTACGTTCTGGACGAGCCGTCAATTGGGCTCCACCAGCGTGATAACCATCGGCTCATTGAAACATTGATCAAACTAAAACAGCTCGACAACACCGTAATCGTAGTAGAGCACGATGAGGAGACTATACGGGCCGCTGACCACATAATTGATATTGGCCCCGGGGCTGGTGAGCATGGTGGTGAGGTGGTTGCGAGCGGGAATGTCGTCGACTTGGTAAATGAGCCAAGGTCAATCAGTGGCGCATATCTTGGAGGAAGGAAGTTCATACCTGTTCCCAAGAAGCGGCGCGACCTTTACTCGGGTTCGCTGGTGGTAAAGAACGCGCGTCAGAACAATCTAAAGGGGATAGATGTTGAAATCCCGCTCGGCGCATTCGTTGTGGTTACAGGGGTGTCTGGGTCAGGTAAGTCCTCGCTCATCAATGAGATCGTTTTGAAATCCCTGATGAAATCGGTTTATGGTTCAAAGACCGTTCCTGGACTGCATGATTCAATTCTTGGCGTGGAAAAGATCGACAAGGTTGTAGATATAGATCAATCGCCGATAGGGCGTACCCCGCGATCTAATGCCGCCACCTACACGGGAGTTTTCGACCACATCCGCCGTCTTTTTTCTCAAACTTCCGAAGCAAGGATTAGAGGGTACCAGCCCGGCAGATTCTCTTTCAACGTCAAGGGCGGCAGGTGTGAAGGCTGTGCGGGTGATGGAACCCTTAAGATCGAGATGAATTTCCTGCCCGACGTCTATGTCCCGTGCGAGGTATGCAAGGGGGCGAGGTATAACCGGGACACACTGGAAGTTGCTTTCAAGGGGAAAAACATCTCGGACGTGCTTAACATGTCTATTGAGGAGGCGCTGGAGTTCTTTGCAAACCAGACCTCGATTGTACGGTATTTGTCGACACTCGCCGAAGTGGGGTTGGGCTACGTTCGCTTAGGGCAACCAGCTCCGACTCTCTCCGGAGGCGAGGCGCAAAGGGTGAAGCTTGCGACGGAACTAGCCAAGCGGCCGACCGGCCATACGATGTACATTTTGGACGAGCCTACCACCGGTCTTCATTTCGAGGACATTCGAAAGCTGCTCGTGGTATTGGGGAAGCTTGTTGACACTGGAAATACGGTTTTAGTTATCGAGCACAATCTCGATGTTATTAAGACCGCGGACTATCTGATTGATCTTGGGCCTGAAGGCGGGGACAAGGGTGGGCTGGTAATAGCCACCGGCACGCCTGAGGAAGTCGCCAATGCCCCTCAGAGCTACACTGGAGCATTTCTGAAGGCCGCAATAGGAAATGGAAAGAATTCCATCCAGTCAAAGCAGAGAACTTTGAGTGATTAAGCGCATCCTTCCTTCCCAGATTCCGAATGAACCTGGATCTTATCAGTTCAAGGACAGCGACGGGAGGGTCATTTATGTTGGAAAGGCTACATCGCTTCGAAACCGCCTCAGCAGCTATTTTCAACCTCTGGGTAATCTCCATCCCCGCACCGCGGCAATGGTTACCGATGCCGAGACCGTGGAGTGGATTGTCGTAAACAACGAGGTCGAAGCTTTGATTCTGGAGTTCAATCTTATCCAAAGGTTTCGTCCAAGATATAACATCCGCATGCGCGACGATAAAAGCTATCCCTTTCTGGCGATAACCACTGATCACATGTGGCCAAGGGCAGGAATAATGAGGGGCCAGCGCAAACGCGGAGCTCGCTACTATGGCCCATATCCCCATCAGGCGGCTATTCGGGAAATCCTAGATCTCATTCTCAGGACATTTCCGGTTAGAACTTGCTCGGACAGCCAGTTCGCCAGGCATGAAAGACTCGGCAGGCCATGTCTCCTTTACCATATAGAAAGGTGCTCCGGACCATGTATTGGCGATGTCTCGCCCGAGCGCTACGAAACACTGGTTGCCGACATGGGACGCTTTTTGAAAGGCGACACCAAGGAATTTGTCTTGCGGATGCGCAAGGAGATGTCTCAGGCCGCCGAACAGCTGAATTTCGAACAAGCTGCACAGATTCGGGATCGTTTGGAATTGATTGAGAAGGCGATCGACAAGCAGCAGATGGTTGCCGGGGAAGACTTCAATGCCGATGTCTTTGGGCTGTTTCAGGATGAGATCGAGGCTGCATTGCAGGTATTTTTTGTGCGCAGGGGCCGTGTCGTGGGTCGCAAAGGTTTTCTCGTTGACAAGGTTGAAGATTTGGATACCGAATCGTTGATAAGCCAAGTCATGGAAAGGTATTACTACGAGACACCTTTGGACATTCCCCTGGAAATAATTGTTCCTGCCATGCCGCCGGATGTTGGGGTTTTGGAGCAGTGGATCAGCGGAATCAGGAAGGGTCCGGTACACATCAAGATTGCATCTCGGGGGGAAAAGCGCGCGCTCGTTGAGACTGTCACGAATAACGCGGCAGTTGAATTCAAAAGGAACCGAATGTCCAGGGCTACTGATCACAATGCCCGTGCCAAGGCACTTCGCTCTTTGACCGAGGAACTTGGTTTAACGGTCTCTCTTCTTCGCATCGAATGCTATGACATGAGCCATCTTCAGGGCAGCAATTACGTAGGGTCTTTGGTTGTGATGGAAGACGGACTGATGAAAAGGTCTGATTATCGCCGATTTCGCGTCAATGTGGGTCATAACGACGATTACGCCGCGATGTATGAAGTGCTGAGCAGGCGTTTTGCCCACCTCGTCAAGGACACGGACAAGAACAATGAAGCTGGATTATCGAAGAGGTTCTCCTATCCGCCATCGCTGGTTGTCGTGGACGGTGGGAAAGGACAGCTCAGCATGGCTCAAAGAGCTCTTGCTGACTCCGGATACGGTGGCCAGATCGCACTTATTTCACTGGCTAAGCAATTTGAAGAGGTTTACGTGCCGGGAAGACCGGATCCAATCAGGATTCCGAGGGGATCTGAGGCACTTTATCTGCTCCAACAGCTCCGTGACGAAGCCCACAGATTCGCCATTTCATATCACCGGGAGCTCAGAGGAAAGAGCATGACACTATCGGTGCTGGAATCGGTGGAAGGTATGGGCCCGGCAAGAACCAAGAGGCTGCTAAAGCATTACGGAAGCGTCAAGATGCTTAAAGCAGCGTCAAGGGAAGACCTTGAGAATATTGGCTGGCTTCCCAGTTCCATAGGACGCAAAGTGTTTGAGGTGCTTCACGGCTCCATCGGGCAAGCCAAAGCTTAGAATCGTTTAGCCTTTCAGTCATGAATGCCGATTCAAATTCGCCGCTGGACGATGAGTTCGATGAGATCGCCGCAGAGCTCTGGGAAAACAACGCCAAATGGTGGCAAATCGGATTTACGCAAGGTGCTGATCCGGAGTACGAG
>SCQM01000182.1 GCA_004298555.1 Actinomycetota bacterium
CTGATTCATGTCGAACAAGCTCATCCAGTGAGAAGACTCGAATCTGTCGAAGCAGCATTCGCCCACAATCCCGACGGCAAATCCAGCCGTGCATGCATCCACAACCGTAGATCTGACGCACCCGCTTGTAGCCTCGCCGCATACCAGCACTGTGTCGCAGCCTTGCGACCGCAACAATATCTCCAAGGATGTCCCCTGCAAAGCGCTCGGAGTCGACTTTTCAATTATGGTGTCCTCTGGCAGGGGAGCAATCTCTTCGACTATGTCATAGGGATTGGGACCACCGCCTCTTGGACGGAGAGCCTTGGCGCCTTTACGGTTCCAAGGGGTCGGTCTCCGTCCAAAAGACGTGGTGTAGAAAACCGGTATCCCAGCGGCACGAGCCAACCGCAAGAGCCTGACAGTCCTGTCGATGGCTTCCCAGCCTGTAAGACCACACGCTGACGGCCACTCCTTCACTGCTTCCAGCAGATCCATCCGCGGATAGCCCAGCGCCGCGTAATAGTCGTCCACGATAAGTAATGCCGGACGGCCTCCAAGCCCAAAAGGACGGCCTTTTGCCCAGGTTGTTGCCTCGAGCAGAGCGTTGTCGCTATCGGTAAGGAATCTGCTCCAACCATCATTCATCTGTTGTGACCCTTTCATCATTGAGCTTCCGGCAACAACCGCAATTCAAAAAACTGGTTACCCAGCGGAACTGACAGCCTTTTGTGCAAAGCTGTTGTCGATGTACTGCGTGATATCCGAGGGGGCCTGCTTCTTGGCCTTGGCGGCAGCTCTGGTAAACGCATCCTGGATTAGCGAAGTCTGGACAGTCGGATTTTTGGTCCACACATTCAGGAAGAAGTTATATGCATACTTGGCCAGAGTCGGATCGGTGATGCCACTGTCTGCCTCGATGGCTGCAATCGTCTGGTTCGGATGATCGTGGATAAAAGCGAGGTTCTGAACTTCGGCATTTGCCCAGCGCTGCAAAACAACCGGGTTGGCCTTCGCATACGCTGCAGTAACCGTATAGCTTCCCACCGCAAATGGCAGGTTTGAAAGGTCCGCGATCTTCACGTAACCCTTCTTGCCGGTAGCCGTGCCTTGGGGCGGCTGGGTCAAAAGCGCATTGGCCGAACCACTCTCAAGAGCGGACACCATTGCAGGAATGCTTCCGGCGTAGATGCGCTGAACCGAGCTCTCAGGAATATTGTTCTTGGCCAAAAGAGCAGTGAGACCAAAGTCGCTCTCGGAACTCGGCGCCGAAACCGCCACCTTTTTCCCAACTAGATCCTGGACGGACTTGATACTCGAGTCCCCCCACATCTCCAAGTTGTAGGTGCCTTCTGACAGCCCGATGAATTTCAAGGGAATGTTCTTGAGAATTGCAGCGGCAGTATCGTCTGCGACACCCACCCCGATCTGTACGCTGCCACCAACCAGTGCAGGCACCAGCTGGGAGCTTGTATTCAGCTTGACCAGCTTTACATTCAGTCCGTTCTTGGCGAATATGCCGTTTCTGATCCCAACGTAGATGTCCGCGTACCCGGCTCCAATGGCGGTGTCACCAATAGTGATCGAAATCGGAGCCCCTGCTGTAGTGGTGGTAGCGCCGGTATTTGCCGATGTTGTGGCAGTTGAAGATGTGCCAGCGCTGCCGCAGGCAGATACCAGTAGTGCCGCTCCGAGGACTGCACCTGCCACAGGAGCCTTGCGCGCCAATCTTGATCCAGAGATTCTTTTCATTGTTATTTCCTTAGTTCCTAACCTTGAGACCAGTGTGTATAACGATGCTCCAAGCGCCCAATTAGGCGCGTGAGAACTACAGCTGCAACAGCCATGATAAAAATCCCGGCCATAGCGCTATCCATATCGAAGTTTGACGTTGCAGTCTGAACGAAATATCCCAAGCCACCCCCAGATAAGAAGAACTCCGCCACGATTGCTCCGACCAGCGCCCGTGCAATCGAAAGTCGGATTCCAGTCAAAATGTACGGCAGAGTCGCGGGAAAAAGCACCGAACGGTAGAAAGTCCACTTTCCCGCACAGCACATTTTTGCAACCCTTATATAGTCGGAATTCAAGTTGCGAACTCCGGCAGTTGTATTGATTATCAGTGGCATAGTCGCGGCCCATATAACAAGCAGGATTCTCGACTGCTGCCCGATACCGAACCAGAATATGATCACCGGCAGGAAAAGGACATACGGGACCGAGTTCAGAACGTTTATGATCGGCTCGGTCATGTCATATAGGGCAGTCACCCTTCCGAGAATGAGGCCCAGCGGAATCGAAATTAACAGGGTTATCAACATCCCCCATCCGACTTCCTGGGCAGTAACTCCAATTGGACCCCAGATTTGGCCGCTTGAAAACAGGGTAATCTCAGCCTTGATGACCCGAATTGGATCACTTGCGATCGTCACGTTCACCAGCCCAAGCGTTGACGTCACCTGCCAGGCTATCAATACAATCGCCACGCCCGAGATTCCGTAAACCACCTTGGAATGAACTCGCATCCACCTAAGCCAGGCAGGCTCTTTGACTATGCGCTCAGCATTACCCACAGAGATTCTGTCGTCAGCCGTTGCAGTGCTCATTCCGCCACCTCCTCCGCAATTTCCACTGCCGGTGCCCCGCCACTGCTGGCGTAGAGTTCGCGCAGCACGCGGTCCTGATATTCCACGAACTCCCTGCTTCGTTTGTGATCGGGGAGACGGGGACGCGGAAGCTCAACCGTAATGTCAGCGGCAAGGGATGCCGGTGCCTTTGAAAATACCAGTATCCGGTCTGCAAGATAAACCGCTTCCTCTACGTCATGGGTGATGAACAAGGCATTTCGGGCCTCTCCTAAATCGGCGGCCTGCCAAACATTTACCAGTTCCTCCTGCATAACGCTTCGAGTTTGGGCATCGAGCGCGCCAAATGGCTCGTCAAGCAGCAACAACTCGGGCCGTGTCACCAGAGCCCGGGCGAGATTTACTCTCTGGCGCATTCCACCCGAGAGTTCGTGAGGATAGCTGCCCATGGCATCCTTGAGTCCCACAAGCTCGAGAAGATCTTCGGCCCTTTGCCTGGTTTCCGAATTCAAGTTATGCTGCGCCTGCAAAGCGAAAAGGACATTGTCACGCACATTGCGCCATGGGAACAGCGAGGGGCTCTGAAAGACCAGGGACCTCTCCCGCCCAGGGCCTTTTATAGGCTTTCCACCGAGCAGTATCTGACCCGCCGAAACTGGCACCAACCCGGCAACCGCCTCAAGGAATGTGGTCTTTCCGCAGCCGCTGGTTCCGATGATGACAACGAATTCGCCCCTGCGAATCTCAAAGTTGAGGTCAACCACGGCATCTTTATATATACCGGTTTTCCGGCTTCTATATCCGATACTCACGCGGTCAACCTTGACATAGCTCGAAGCGCTCTTGGCCGCTGAGGAATTCAAAGCAACCATGTGTTCCTCGTCCCTGGGCATGAAGATAGTCCCCTCCATATCTTGCCTACGAATAATCGGGAAGCTTGAGTTGCCCCTTTTCCAGCAGGCTGTCGATAATTTCCCGGCCCTTTGCCCGAGTCTCAACCGTGGACTCTATCAAACGGTCCGACCATCCATTGTTTGGCCAGCGCTTTGCACGCTTGTAGACCTCAGCATAAAGGTCGCTGCGCAACTCAACAAGCTGATTCCACTCGTGTCCACTAGCCCCTGGCTTTCTGCTCCTTACTTCACGCAAGGCATTCACGTCGACCTGGCCGACACACACGGCTTCTCCCGAGCCGGCTGCGATGGAAATGACATTTCCATTGTGATCTATGATCTGCGAATGTCCCCGGTATCCCATCCGTGGACGGTCTGAACCATGAAAAGCTCCCGCACACACTGAAAGGAAATATGAGAGGTTCTCGTAGGCCCTGGCGCGACGGAAAACATCCCACATCTGGTCAACGTCGGACCATGGCTCGGCAGTCGGGTGAATCAGCACCTCGGCTCCCTGCAGCGCGAGCGAGCGCGCCATCTCCGGGAAAATAATATCGGTACAAGTCAACGTACCTAGCACGCCAATCGGGGTGTCGACAACTGGGAACATGCTAAGTTCACCGTAGCGCGCAGTGTATTCGTCATATACATCACCAGGACCGGTATAGGTGGTGTTCAAGTTATTGGGACCGTTGTTTTTCCGGTATTTTAGAATAATCTTTCCCTCGTCGCTGATTATGAAATTGGTATTCCATAGCCGGCCCGGCCAAGAGTCGTCTCTTTCGTAGAGGTTGCCCACAATATAGACCCCAAGCCTCTTTGCCACCTCTGCGATACGATCAGTAACCGGGCCGGGTATGGTCTCGGCAAGACCTATCCATTCCTCAACTGTTCTGGGCCTAAACTGGCCGATAATCCCATATTCCGAAAACGCAGCCAAGCGTATCTCGCCCACACGATTAAAAGTCCACTGGATTAGCTCAAATATTCGATCCAGATTCTGCTCAATAATTGAATCTCTCTGCTTCGGATCTACGATAACCTTCGTTTCCTGCTGGATGAGCGCAGCCTTGTATGGCTTCATATTCCGCTTGACCCCTTTTGACTCTTGACCATTATCCTAGGTCCCAAATTTGAATAAGTGTCGACAGTCGCCATCCTATAGACCGATGTGACATAAGTCAATCGCACGAAGAAAGTTTTTTACAACCGCCAGCGCAGCTTCACCAAGCCGGCCAGGCGGCCGAGCCAAACTCGGGACCATGTGTGTGACGGCCGCCGCGGGAACACCATGAACGCGTTTATTTCTTTACATAAGCGGCCACTTGAGACTCCCCGGAGCCAAAGTCGCGGTAAAAATTCAAAAGATTACCGCCTAAAGATTGAATTCATGATTTTTGATCAGTACTATGATCAACCGAAGTCTGGTTTTCACTGGGAGCCAATGTACTTAGATTGCGCGTGCAATGTGCGGGGCATGATTACCACAAAGGGAAGGTGCTGCTATGAGACGCAAGACTTTCGATACTCTGGTCAGTCTTACCGGAATGCTATTGGTGGTGGTGTTGATCGTTGCTGGCGGACTGCTTACATGGGGTCACAACTACATCAACAGCCAGGTGCGC
>SCQM01000183.1 GCA_004298555.1 Actinomycetota bacterium
CCGCTATCTCAACATGACATTCCTCAAAGACAGAGAACGTGAATTCGCCTTCACGGTGGCTTAGACTTGAGAGCATCTAGAGTGCCATGGCTCAATTTGCACAATTACCGGCACACAACCTTCATAAAACGCTAACGATGAAATGACCAATGATCTCCTTCCGACTACCCGCCAATGCCATCCTCCACTCAACGCACAAGCGGTCAGTGACAAATGCCTCAGTATTTTGCTCCGTTTCCTTGACTGGCTAATCAGTCTCGGTATAATGGTCAGATAAATGATAAGTGTTCTGTTTCCCGAAAGGGAACAAACAGGTTTCTGTTCATATATTTGCTTTGTCCGGGAATCGACGTGGGGTATAGGATTGTTTCATCTTGGCGCTGGACCTCGCGAAGGTCATTTCTGTGGCAAAGCCTTGCGGAAGCAGACTTTGCCATTTCCACTCTGCTGGCTTATCTAATCCAAAATTGAACGAATCATGTACAAGCGCTTCCTAGCCAAATCGCGAATTCCTTTTACCTGCGTAACAGTCCACCTGCACCCTTCACGTTCGGATTTTCAACCCACAAGACTCGGCCAATTGAGAGATAGGTAAAGATGTCACTTAATGATCAGCGCAAGCTTGAAGAATTCGCTCCTGGGACTCCAGCTTCACTGCCCGGGATGTCGTACCCAGCCCCACGTCACCCGTTCTATCTTCGCCAGGAGCGCTGCACTGACGTTGAAGAATTGATGCCTTTGGCAAGATCTGTCGCAAGACGACGCTATGGCCGCGCGGCGCTCGGTCCCACGATACCCGGCGACAAGATTTTGATCATTACATATCCCCACCAAAATGACGTCGTCTACGAAGCGGTCCGGAGGGCGCTGCTTGAAGAAGGTGCCGAGAGCGTAGACAGAATAGATGTTACCGATCTCGGGATGGAAGTTAAAACCTACAGTGCCGCCGAGGGTTGGCGAGAGATCACGGATCGTCTCCCACCCATGGTGGAGAGCGGAGTTGAATTCAATGTTGCGGCAGCGACCCTAAAAAATTATCTGGAAGACCGCCCAGGATATACGGCTGTGTTGGCAGGCGAGGCCGGCAGACGCCACTGGAAGCGTGCCGCAGGTCAAAGGATCCGTAACAACTGGATGTATGCCACTTATGAAGATTTCATTTCCAGAGCCAACAGCTATCCGGATGAGATTTGGCGCACCATTGACCTGAAGGTAGTTGACTCCTTTCGCGATGCCTCCGAGATTCGCATTACGAGCCCCGAAGGTACCGACATAGGTTGGAAAGTGACCGAGGAGCAAGCCGCTCTCTGGGTTCAAGGTGCTTTTCAGTCTGGACACATCATTGGATCGACAATTCAAGGAATCCGGTTTGGCCACCCGGTGGAAACATTCATACAGCAGGCTGACTCGCTTTACCAGACACTGAACGGTGTCGTGGCCGGAGTCAGCAATCACACCGGCTATTTCCCCCACATCGAGGTGCACATTGAATCTGGCCAGATCAGCCAGATCGTTGGCGGAGGCAGATATGGGGAACTATGGAGGGAGGTCGTCGAGAAGTACAAGGATTACCACTATCCGGGATTCCCTTACCCGGGCTGGCATTACTTCAATGACGCCTCAATAGGTACCAATCCCAAGAGCTATCGCCAGATCGAGACACTGTGGAACTATAACGACTCTTGGACAAACCTTCCAGAACGGGCGCAGGCCGGGGTTATACACTTTGGCTTTGGCGCCGAACATTGGGACCAGACATTTCTCAAATATGCCAAGGAAAACCATTTGCCAACGATGCATTTCCCTCACGTCCACAATGTCTTTGCCACCTACAAAATTAAAAAGCGCAGCACGGGCGAATGGTATACCTTGATAGATAAGGGGCGCTTGAAAGTGCTTGACGAGCCGGACGTGGTGAGGCTTGCACTTGCTCTGGGTAATACCAGTCTTCTTGAGTACGATTGGATCCCAGCTGTGCCTGGAATCAACTTTCCTGGCGATTATTTTAAGGATTACGCCAAGGATCCCATCTCCTGGATTGAACGGGACCAGAACGGTGAATTTGCGACAAATGCGAATGATCGGCTGTAATGACAAACGAGATTAGCCTAAGCCGCATGGGCAGGACTAACGTTGATGAGCCATTTTACCTGGCGGTCGGTGATGAAGTAGGGTTATTCGAAGCGGCCTATGCTGACAAAACTCCCGTTTTGCTCAAGGGGCCGACCGGCACGGGGAAAACCCGCTTCCTGGAATACATGGCTTCAAGGCTTTCCCGCGGCGACAATGGTGGAAAAGTGAATCTGACAACGGTGAGCTGCCAGGAGGATCTTACTGCGTCAGACCTGCTAGGCAGATTTATCCTTGAAAAGGATGGAACACGCTGGGTCGATGGTCCACTGACCCACACGGTCAGAAACGGCGGAATCTGCTACCTTGATGAGGTGGTCGAAGCGCGCAAGGATGTTATGGTGGTCGTCCATTCTCTCACCGACCACCGCCGGTTCCTGCCTATAGCTAAGCTCGATACCGTCATAGAAGCCCATACTTCTTTTCTGCTGGTGGTTTCCTATAATCCTGGTTATCAGACCAGCATTAAGGATCTGAAACATTCGACCCGGCAGAGGTTCGTTGCAATTGATTTCAGCTATCCATCAGTGGAGATCGAAACCGAAATCCTCAAGATCGAAGGCGGTGCCCTATCAGACACAGCAGCGCGTTTGAGTGCTTTGGCATCAAATCTTAGAAACCTCAACAAGGATTATCTAATCGAGGGTCCGAGCACCCGGCTGCTGGTTTACGCCTCGCGGCTGATCAGCAGGGGAGTATCCCCCAAGAGAGCCTGCATTTCCGCGATTGCAGACATCGTGACAGATGACCCAATTTCCCGTGAGGCGATCGTTGACGTGATAGCTGCGTACTTTGGTGACAGTGAAGGCTGATGGAGAGTGCCGCCAACATGGTAAATCGCGAAGGCATCGTGGAGGAAAACCAGAATCGTCCACTTGAGCTCTACTTCAGAGCACTTAGTGGCAATGATGTCACAATTGAGCACTATGCGCTCGAAGACAAAGCGCACTATCCCGATACGCCCACAACAATCCGTTTGCCAAGAGCAACCGGCAAGATGCCCAAGCGCAGCTTCTACAGACTGGCGCTAGCTCACCGCGCCCTGCATGCTCAATTAGGGACATTTGATTTCCGGATAGACAGGCTTTCCAACCCTTTTGTCCGGGATCATCTCACTCCCAGTGCAGAGGATGCAAGTGAGCTTGAAGTATTCTTTGCCGCCTTTTCCGATGTACCTCTGGCAAAGTTTCTTTTCGAAATTCTCGAGGATGCAAGAATTGATGCGCGACTGCCACTCGAATACCCTGGGCTCAAATCTGAGCTTCAATCTGCAGTCAGGTTTGAATTTCTCTTGCGACCAGATTGGAATGAACTTCCCCCCCGCGGAGCTGCCGTCGAATTCGCACTCAGACGGAGCATGGACCCCGTGATGAATCAAGCCCCGCAAGCCATTGCAGAGCCCGCTCAGGATATATCCACAATTTTTGGCTCCTTAAATCTGCTTGAAGCTACGGTCGAGGATATCGCTGCTGCCTGTGTGCAGGCCTACAGCGTCGTGAATTTGCTACCAAATCTAGGTGTGCTCGGTAATTCGCCAGCTAAAGTTCTTGACTCCTCCGATTCACCACACTCCTTAGATTCCCTGTGGCCAAGAAAGTGGCCTGAGGACCACAGGGTTCGGCTTGAGGGTGACGATGTTCTGTTGATTTCTTTGCCTGGCGTCACCTACCGTGGATCGATCGGATCCTTTCTCATCAAGGCTCCGTCAGCCTCGGGACCTGATCATCAGGCACTATATCGCTTGCGCAACGTTTCGGATATTGAAGAAGACGGCGAGATAATAACTGCTAAAAGTAAAACCTCTGGTCCGCCCGAGCCTCTTCCTCACGATCATCACGATGTCTCCAGGCATCTTCATCACCATGAAGAGGGCGAGCTCGCTCCGCATGGATCTAACACTTTTCTCTATCCTGAATGGGACAAGTACCAAGGCCGCTATCGCAGGAACTGGTGCAGGGTCGTTCAAACGACTCCGCCTGGCGGTGGAGCACTTGAACGCAGTACCCTTCAAATCCGATACGCCAAGGAGCTTCGGCGCCTTCGCAGGGCAATGGATATTCCTCTGTCGCAGGCCTTTGTAACGGAGAGGCGTACTCCTGACGGGCCTGATATTGACTACGACGCGGCAGTCGAGGCCATGATTGACTTTAGAACAGGTGGCGAAGCCAGCGATTCGGTATATCAGGATCTGAGGCGGACACGAAGAGACATCTCCGTACTGCTTCTAATTGATGTGAGCGCGTCCACCGCAGAAAGGGTGGAGGATGCGGAGCTGATAGAGTCGGCTTTATCGCCGGATATTTTGCTCGGCCCTAAACTTCGGCCACCGCGCATTCTCGATATAGAGGTGATAAGTTCGCTGCTGTGTAGCAGTGCGCTGAACACGGTTGGTGACGCCTTCAGCGTGTGGTCATTTTCGGGGACTGGAAGGGAACGGGTGATACTAAGCGAAATTAAAGGCTTCAACGAGCCCATGTCTGGAATTGTGGTCTCCCGAGCCTCAGCAATGAAGCCAATACATGCCACACGTCTGGGAGCGGCCGTAAGACACTGCGGGAAGGTGCTGTCGAAGCTGCAGTCGCAAACCAAAGTGCTCCTAATTCTTACCGATGGAAGACCGTTCGACATTGACTATGGGACCAGCTATGGAGAGGGTGAATCCCAGTCATATGCGCTTGCCGACAGCGATAAGGCCCTGTCGGAACTTGAAGCGTTTGGCATAGAGCCATATGTTCTCACGGTGGATCCTAGCGGGGAGGAATATGTTTCGGAATTCAAGTCTGCACATGTGGAGGTACTGGAGGACATCAATTCTCTGCCGGAGAAACTTCTGAGACTTTACAAAAGTCTGCTTGATCGAAATATCAAATCACCATTGCATAAACAAGCGGCAAATGGGGCGAAAACTAATATCCAATCGCTAGGGGGACACACTAGATGATCGCGCATTTATTTACCGGGCTAACCAATCTTGGGACGGCTCCGGTACTGCTTTTACTTGTTTTTGGCATGGCAGTCGGCATGTTTGTGGGAATGCTGCCAGGACTCGGCGTAGTTCTGGTTCTTACGCTGATGCTGCCTTTCGTCTATCATATGAGTGTTCTAGAAACTGTCTCCATGATGCTGGCCACGCAGTCCGGAGTGTATTTTGCCGCCTCGATCACAGCCATAGTACTGAATTCGCCGGGAGCTCCAGAATCATTTCCGACCACCCTGGATGGCTTTCCAATGGCCAAGAGGGGAGAGGCCGGTAAGGCATTGGCGATCTCGGCCACGTCCACTTGGATGGGTGGATGGATAGCGTGCATTATTTTTATCGGCCTGATTCAGCTTGCCGGACCGCTCGCGACGGTGTTTCACCCGCCAGAGTATATGGCAATCATCATTTTGGCCATCGTGCTGATCGCGCAAACGGGTAACATTCCGCTCTCGAAGGTATACATATCAGGCCTTCTCGGCCTAATGCTTTCCTTTGTTGGGTCCGACCCGGTCACTGGAGTCGAACGGTTCACCATGCGTATGCCGACTCTGTACAGCGGCATTGGAGTTGTTCCATTCGCGCTTGGTGTGTTCGCAATCACTCAGATGGTCAAAATGTATGGATCCCAAAAGGCAGTCGCCACATTTGATCAGGCACAGCTTGGAAAAGGATTTCAGGCCCAGGTGCGAGCCGGGATTGCGGAGACCTTTAAGAAATGGCACCACGTCGCCAGATCTGCAGTAATCGCAATGCTTTTGGGGCTAATTCCTGGTATTGGCGGATTCACCGCAAACTTCATCTCCTATGGTGTTGGGCAAAGGGTCTCTAAGCGCAGGGACGAGTTTGGGACAGGAGTTCCAGAGGGCTTGATGTCGGCGGAAGGCTCATCGCTATCCAAAGAAGTTGGCTCGATAATTCCTGCGGTAGCTCTAGGTCTTCCGTCGGGGCTGGGCATGGTGATCTTCATTGCGGCATTGACAATTCTTGGTCTTGAGCCCGGACCTACCCTTTTGAAAGGATCCCCAACGCTCCCATACTCGATGATGTGGATAATGGCAATAGCCGGGTTGTTGTCATGTGTTTTGGGGCTTCTGTTGGCGCCGCAGCTTTCACGTATTACCGGGATCAAGGGCCCATATATGTTTCCGTTCATAATTGCCCTGGCTGTGCTTGGCAGCTTTGCGGACGTCAACACTACGATGGGAATTTATCTACTGGTTATTTTTAGCATCCTCGGAGTAGTGGTTCGCGATTTGGGCTATTCTGTCGCCGCGGCAGCAATCGGACTTGTCCTCGGAGGAACTTTCGACGATAACGTTCATCTGACCTACTCACTCTATGGCTGGAATTTCGTCACCAGAAGTCCGTTAGCCGATATCTTCTTGCTCGTTGCTATCTATCTCATCATTTCCGCGGGAAGGAGATGGCACAAAAATAAGAAGGCTGCAATGCGCCAGGCAGCGAAGCATCCTCTCATGGAATGGGTATTCGACCTGGTCATGGCTGTATTTGCTGTCACCTATTTCATCGTTGGCATGGGCTATCCATCTCAGGCCGGACAAATTCCTGTTGTCGTTGGAATTCTTGCTGCCGCAGCATCGGTGTACCGCTTGATCATAGATTTCCCTGTGTGGTTACATTCGAGGCACGTCGATGGATCAGATTTGCCGCAAGGTGGCCTGGCGGTGCCTAAGCCTGGCGCCGAGACAGAAATCGAGCCTGTCGGAACTGAAGGTTTGGCCGTGGCAGTAATTACCAGAATGGAACACGATGACGAGCCGGAAACGAAGAAGGACCGCCGGCACCAAAACATTAGAGAGTTCATCGGCATTCTTTGGTTCGCAGGGACCGCAGCGGCTTCCCTCGTCCTGGGGTTCAAAATCGGAGTTCCCCTTATGACTTTCGTCTATGCAATGGTGAATAAGGACCTTGCCAGCCTGAAGAAGCGTGTCGTGTTTGCAGTTGCTTCGACGGTAGTTACGGGGACATTGGCATATGCATTCGTGTCTCTGTTCCATTTGACGTTCCACGGCATGATCTAGGAACGACAAGGCATGCGGGGCACCTAAATCGTCTTCCAACAATCAATCAGTTCCAGCAGAGGCAGATTCCGCCGCTCACATCCGGTAGTTGACAGATGCTATATGAAAGTATCTGCCTGCGCCTTGGATCAGCTCGAAGAACTGCAATCAATTGGAGATCAATTGAGTAAACGGGTTCCCGTGGCATGCTTTGCCATCGGGCATCTCAGAGTTCATTTTGTTCGCTGATTGCGCTTAGTCTATTTGAGGCAGATCTATTTGAACGGCGCCAAGCGATGGCTATCGCCGCAAATGCTGCCCATCCTGCAGGAATTGCTAGCCAAAACGCGATAACCCCATAGGCCAAGACGGCTGCCAAGGTCGGAACTCTAGAGCTGCCGTACATTACGAGGACCACGATATTGCTGCCTTCGACGATGACGTTTGGGAACTCTACCACGTAGAGGAAGATCCGACCGAGACCCGAAATCCTGCAGAGGACGCTCCCGGACTTCTCGCCGAGCTAGTGAGCCTCTGGTAGAACGAAGCAGAGGGGAATCAGGTATTGCCCCTTGACAGCCATGTTTTGTGGGCGCTCGTCCATCCCAAACCAGACATTCGTGCTCCCCGAGATCGCAACCGGCACTTTCCTAATGGGGCTCAGGTTCCTGAGCGTGTACCAGTGAACGTTCGAAATTGTTCGCACTCCATAATCATCGAACTGAATGTTGCAGAAGGAGTCCGGCAGTCTGGAGTTCTCCTGGCCTGGGGCTCTGGTCTGGGTAGCTGGAGTCTCCACTTTCTTGACGGCAGATCTCGTTACGTGCACAACCTTTACGGCAAAGAGCTGACGGCTGTCGAATCGACCGAAGTGGTTGGTCCGGGCCAGCACCGAATCGAATATTCTTTTGCCAAGGGTGAAGCTCTTTCAGGTGTCGGCTCACTTTTTGTCGACGGTATATTTGTGGCCAAAGGTACGATCTCCAGGTTGAAGCCCTCCGGTTTCAACGGAGTCGGCGTCGGTGTCAGGTGCGGTTACGAGCGGGGTCCTTCGCTGGGCACTGGCTACGAAGCGCCCTATGAGTTCAACGGCATCATTTTGAATGCGGCGGTGGAAGCCAGAGGAGCTCTTTATAAGGACCCGCTGGCTGAAACAGTGGCCATATTGGCGGAACAATGATCAAGGCAGTCCTTAATCGCATAGCGAGGTAGACCAAAGCAAGATAAACGAAGGTGCCTGCAAAGCAGTTCCTTGAGTCACCATAAGGCTAAGTAAGAGCGGAATATTATATTCAGTCTTTGCCGCATAGCGGGCAACTTTCCCGCCGAGCAGGCGGTTCACCGGGAAAAGGAGGCTGCGCTAGCGTCTTTTATGCCGGCATTCATGGGTTGTCACAGCGCATCGTCACATTCATTCACTAAGCGAATTAACCACTGAGCCATGGCCCGGCAGAAGACGAAATGGCCATTCCCTGCCAGCCAACTGCCGAAGTCAATCCAACCACCGACAATGAGGTGAACCTCCCCGCCCTTACGGACGGGGCTTCTGGCCCATCCGCTTGGTTGGGATTACCTGGCATCGCTCCCATCACGCCACCGTGGCCAACGGGCCTGGCACCGACGAATCGGGACCG
>SCQM01000184.1 GCA_004298555.1 Actinomycetota bacterium
TCGATCATCAGAAATGCGCTGCCTATGGCAAACAAGCCGACGACCATTACGGCGAAGCTTATGCCGTTGCTCATCAGGTAGTTATTGCCATAAGTAAATCTGTAGCTTCCCGTAATAGGATCTTCGCCAATCGTTGAGAATAAGAAGCCCAATCCACCCAGAATTACACCCTGAATAACCTGCTTTCCTGCACTCGCGGCCACCATTGACAGGCCAAATATCGCCAGCATGAAATAGTCGGCCGGACTGATTCTGAGAGCTACATCCACGACGAACGGCGAAATAAACACCAGCATCAACACGGAGAACATGCCACCAACAGCACCCGCGACACCGACGGCAGCAATCGCTTCGCCGGCTCGGCCCTGTTTGGCCATGGGATACCCGTCATACATTGTGGCTATGTTTCCGGGGTGCCCGGGAACATTGACAACAATTGCGGAGATTGCACCTCCATAGACGGCGGCTGTGTACATGGAGACCAAAAAAATCAAGGCGGTCGCGGTTGAAAGGTTGAATGTCAAAGGCAGAAACAAGGTTAACGCAAACGCCGGACCAAGACCCGGCAACGTTCCGATGAATAATCCGATGATGCTCCCCAGGAGCATGGCCACGATATTCACAGGGTGGGCAATTACATGAAAACCCGCCATCCAGACCAACTAAAACCACCCCACATGTAGAACTCCCTTGGGTAGGATAGCTCCTGAACCCAAATGGAATAGAAAGAGAAACAGGACAGCAGTCACAACGCCAACTCCAAGCAGGATAGGCGCGCGCGTCCACCGGATGCCCAGCAGCAGAGGGGCAAACAAGAGAAAGACGATCGTATCCAGTGCGAATCCCAGCACATTCCACAACAAAAGATAGACAACGCCGAGTGCAACTCCCCTCAGCAAATAGCTGACGGCAATTTCACTCTCTTCCATCGATCTCGACCTTTTCGTCAGAAGCTCCAAAGCGAGATCGATGATGACGAGTCCCAATACGGGATAAGCAATCAGGCGCGGAAACAGTGTTGAGTCCGCAGAATAGCGCCCCAACCGGTTCATGTACAGAAGAATTGCCGCAAGGACAATCAGACTCCATGTAATCCGCAGAATGCGAGTTTTCGTGGTCCTAACCCCCAGCCGCTTATTTGTAGGTTTCCAAGAACGGCTGGTCTTTCTTGATGGTCGCGAGCGTCTGGTTCAGAGTCTGACTCCACTCAGTGGTGGAAAGGGGAGAGACTTCAAGACCCACATTGGTCGCTTTAGACGTCAGGCTGGGATCCTTAACGGCGGCGGCAAGCGCCTTTGCAAGGAGGTCAACTTTATCGGATGGCATTTGAGGCGGGCCGGTCAATCCCATAGGACTGGTGAAGGCTTCGTCAGCCTGTCCCACAGTAGCTATGCTCTCCACGCCAGGCAGTTGCGAATACGTGTGGGGTGCGAACTCCACTACACCCTGTGCTTTGCCTGATGCAATCAATCTGGTTGCTTCGACGACGGTGGTAGCCGATAGATCAACCGAGCCACCCAGTGCAGCGTCAGAGCCGGCCGAACCACCCTTGAATGGAACCGGCTTCACGTTTATGTGATTTACTCCCGAGAGAAAGGCCAGCGCCATCCATGTTGCCGAAGTCTTGACGCCGGCAGTAGCGGCAGTGATGGTGCCCGTCGCATTCTTCAGGCTGGCAAAGTCCTTGTACTTTGAACCCTTTTTAGCGATGATTACCGCAGTGTTGTTTCCATATATCCCGTAAACAGGTGTCAATTTGTCCAGCTGGTATTTGCCATTCCCGAGAACTTGGCCTAACGCCAACGCCGGCAAAAATGACATTAGCAAGTCCGAAGACGTCGAAGGCTGGTTGTATTCGTACTGCGCTGCGGTGTTGCCTCCCCCGCCCACCATATTCTGAACTACCACGTTAACGCCAAGTTCTTTTGACAGAACCGGGGCGATCAGCCTTGCTCCGGTGTCGACGGCACCTCCAGTGCCAAATCCCACCAATATGGTTACGCCGTCGGGAAAAAGCGTCTTCGCGGAAGCGCTAATGCTAAGGCTAGTTGTGGTTGAATTATTCGACGAAGGTGCATTCGATGACGAAGCTGCACTTCCGCATCCGGCGAGGCTCAGTGCAAGCACGCCAATGGACGATAGTTTTATTATGGATTTCTTCAATGTTTCCCTCTTTGTTAATAAGTTTTAAAAATCGACGAAAGCAGCCGCATCGCAGGTTGCGAATTGACTGGTCATGCTGTCCGATAATTCTTAAAATCCGTAGATTATTTCAGATCCTCCCACGTCTTGTAAATCAAGCCCTACCCCATTTTCAACAGCTTTGTCGTAATATGCGCGAAAGAATGCGCCAGCGCCAATTCCCCATCCGCCGGGGTTGTGCAAAAAGGTTATCGCCTCTGGATTGCTGGGCAGACTTACGCGTCCCGTTATCAAGTCTCCAACCGTGGCTGTACGGTTCCAGTCGAATACCCCTCGTTGAGCGGCTCCGTACAGAACTTCAGGCTGGTCAAGCTCCTCCTGCTCTATGCTCGTCGTTACTATGAGCTCAGACCTTTTGAGAGTGACGTCATCAATTTCCTGGCGCATCTTCTTTATCAACCCGGACTGCAAGAGCTCCTTGTTGCTGTGAACAATCGAAGTGACGTGCGTACCGGGTTTTAGCAGGGCACCGTCCAATACGGGCACGTTGGAGTTCGTGCAAACCAGGAGGATTTCCGAAACTTCGATGACCTCTTCCGTCGATGCCACAGCAGTGACCGGAATACCCAGACGCCTTGTCATAGTCTCAGCAAAAGATTCGCGATTTGCAACTGTGGGGCTGTAAACAACTGCCTCGGAGAGCTGCCGCGCCGCAGCCAGGGCGCCTAAGTGAAATTGAGCCTGTCCGCCAGATCCTAATACTCCTACGCGAGTTGCTGATTTACGAGCCATAAGATCGGTGGCATAAGCCGCGCAGCATGCTGTATGAAACCCACCCATGCCGTGGACATCCTCGTAATCTGCGGGTTTCGGCTCTCCCAGCATGACCATGAGAAGGTCAGCAGTCTCTGTATCGAATACGCTGAATACAGGCCGCCCTCTACCTATGTACCGCTGCTTGCCGCCATCGCCAATTTCGACTCTTTCTCCCCGTGCAGAGGTGGTCGCTCCGTGCAAGGACGGCGTGATTCCTTGATGGACGGTCATTCGGAATCCAGCCTCGGTGTTCATCCGCGTTCTTGGATTATTGAGCCGAACCCGGGAGGTTGCATTTTCCTCGAATGCTTTCCTCATACATTCAATGCCATCCGAGAAGCCAACGAGACCGTAGTGATCGTTTGGCCGCAGAATCAATACACCCACGCAAATCCCCTTCATTTTTCGAACAGTCGAAGCTCAATGTTGCCAACCCGAACTTACTGACTGCGAAACGTTAAAGTTCATCCCCACACGTAACCGAACTTCCGTCAGAGTAATCGACCAGGTAGAAGGTGTCAAGTCAAATTGAGCATCCTCAACTGGCCCGGAAAAAAGGAACTTTGAGCCAAATTTGCGTCTGAAGTGCATTTATTGGTCTAAAGGTAGGATCTAAGCGTCTGAAGTGGGGTGATGAATTAATAATTTCATGCAAATCTCATTGCGGACCCGAGGCTGGCGAACCGGAGAATCTGCATTGGGTCCGTGGGGATAAAATGCATATGAGACGGGGCAGTGGCTGCTTCAATGATCGCCCAATTCCGGTACGCGATCCCTGGGCCGGGATCCGGATTTTAGGATACCTTTCATAGTTTTTGGCCAGTCGGAACATCGTTCAGCTGGTAAATCGCTATCCAGGGGCATGTCGGCTCTAAAATGTTTATAGCAGCTGGGCTCGGTAGCTTTTATTCGCCTATTGCAGGCGACGATCCCATGTTGGGAATGGCCACAACCGCAGTGCCGCGTAGCGCGCCCGGTATTCAAACACCAGCGTTGGCCAAAATACAAGCTGTCACGTCGGCGTGGACGGCCTGCGGTCTTGCAGCTTGGATTTGCCACGAAATGTGGCAAATCGGCCACTGTCAGGCTAATGGTTGTATGCCTTTGTGCCTTTGCCAGCTTTGCCGTGGCTGGCAACAACCAATGAACAGGCCATTTCCGCACCCTGATTCATCTGCGGGCTTCGGCCGTGCCTTTTGCATCGATCGCCAAGGTTTCAGGGTCGATTATCACTCCATAGTCTTGCGCTGCCCTGTCAAGCGACACATAGCCGTCCAGCACATCCGCTAGCACGCTCTCAGGGTCTCTTTTCAGCGGATCTCCATACCCTCCTCCTCCGGAAGTCTTGACAGCGAAGCGGGTGCCGGCAGCCAGATCGCGGGTTTGCAGCGGCGGCAGCAGCTCCTCTGCATCCGACCCTTCATTGAGAACTGCCTGTGCGGGCCGTCCGGGCCCTTTGCCGCCGTGGACTCCCCAGCCGCCAAAACGGAATTGGCTCATGCGAATGCTCAGCTTTGCGTCGCCGAGCAGTTCGTATTCGCGCACATAGCCAAGGCCGCCGCGATACTCTCCCGGCCCGGCTGAATCCATTAGCGGCTCGAACCTGGTCACCCGCATGGGATATTCGGTTTCCAGAATTTCCAGTGAAGTGCTCGGAGTCACATGGTTCATTGCCATTGCTCCGAAAGTCCCGTCATTGCGGGCCGTTCCTCCCAGCGATGTGTTCTGCAGTTCATACTGAACCCCGGGCTGCCCAGAACGCGTCCTGGTATATCCGAGAGTGTTGCCGCCTATCCCCAGCCCGGCCGGCGCCACCGCCCGGCCTGAGAGCTCCGCCATAGCCTGCTGGACGCAGCAGTTGACGAGGTGCATGGTCGGATAGTAGTTATTGACTGGCGCGGGAAATCGTGCGTGGGTTACAAGGCCTTCGGGATTGACGAATTCAACCGCTCTTCGGATGCCATCATTGATCGGGATCTGGGGATCCAGAAGCCCGATTAGCGCGAGCGTCGCTCCTGCCTCGGTTGACTGCGGGCGGATATTAACCGGCCCCTTGACCAGCGGGTTGCTCCCGCTAAAATCAAGGCGAACCCTGGAACCGGTCTTGGTCAGTGTGACGTGGATCTTTACCGGCTGATCCAAATCCACTCCGTCATTGTCCAGATATGCCGTACCAACTCCGATACCGTCGGGGATCTTCGATAACTCCTCGCCGAGCCTTCGTTCGCTGATGGCAATCCATTCGTCGAAGGCCTGCAAAATCGTTGCCGGGGAGTACTCCTCACAGAGCCCTGCTAGGCGCTGGCCCCCAACCTGGGTGCATCCCACCTGGGCCCGCACATCACCGACCACTTCGTCAGGAGTTCTGCTGTTCTGACGCAGAATGCTCTCGACGTCCCGGTTTATTCCTTCCGAGGTCCAAATCCGCACGCCAGGAAAGAGCATCCCTTCGTGATAGATCTCGCGGGCGCCCGCACCGGACGACCCTGGCACCATGCCGCCCATATCCGGTTTGTGCGCAATGCAGGCACAGAATGCGATCAGCTCATCCTGGTAGAAGACTGGAGTCACTATGGCAACGTCAGGAACATGGGAGTTGCCCGAGTGGTAAGGGTCATTTGCCATGTAGCTGTCGCCTGGCCGGATCTCTCCTCCAAAGCGCTCAATGATGTACTGGGCGGTGTAGTAGTAAGGAAAGAGATGGTATGGAGCGCCCGACCCCACCACCACATTGCCATTTCGATCCAAGATGGTGGCGCTGCCATCATAAGATTCTCTCAAAATCGGGGAGTAACCGCTATGGAAGAGCAGATGCTCCATTGTGTGCACCACCTCTCCCAATCGATATCCCAAGACCTCCAAAGTGATCGGATCCATAGCGCTTATCCCTTCTGTTGTCCTGTTAAATCGATGATCAAGTTGCCTACCGGGTCAATTGTGAAATGCATTCCAGGCTCGACAACCGTCGCGGAGTCTGTTTGCTCGACAATCGCAGGACCGTCAATGCGCATGCCGGGTGCCAGGCGCACGCGATCGTAAACGGGTGTTGACACAAAATCGCCTGCGGAATCGAACCAGGCAGACCGATGGCTCTTGAGGGCTGCACCTTCCACTACGTCAGGCGGGGACCACGTCATTTGGGGAATGCGCCCGTGTAGCACCAGGCGCAGGTTGACCACCTCCGGCTCCTCGTCCGGCGCTGAAATTCCGTAGTAGCTGTGGTGTTGGCGGTGGAACTCCTCTTTTAGTGCATCCAGGCTTACCACAGGCCGGCCCTTAGAATGTTCGACCGCCACAGACAGTTCGTAGCCTTGGCGGGGGTAGCGCACATCGAGCTGGTAAAGAAGCTCAGAAGAATCATCATCGAGCCCCTCCACCTCCCTGTCCTTTAGCGCCTTGTCCCGCAGATCCTCGAAGCCGCGCTCGATCGCCCGTGGATCAACCTCGTGGAAGCGGGCCAGAAAGCTCTGCAGGTAGACATATTTCACTACAGTGTTCAAGAGTCCCATCGAGCAAGCGATGCCCGGGAACCTTGGGATGAGCACCCGGCTGATTCCCAGTTCGCGAGCCAGCCTGACCGCGTGGACCGGCCCCGAGCCGCCAAATGCCACCAGGACGAAATCCCGCGGATCCGCACCGCGCTCCATCAGTGCCATGCGCAGCCCAACGGCCATTTGAGTGTCGACAATTTTCAGGATTCCCCTGGCCAGAGCGACGTCATCGAGCCCGAGATCCTCCCCAAGCTTTTGAAGTGCAACCTTTGCCAAACCGGCATTGCCGGCCATGCGCCCTCCGAGGAAGTTGTCCACGCTGAGATAGCCCAGACGGACATTTGCGTCGGTCACGGTAGGCTCAGTTCCCCCGCGACCGTAGCAGGCAGGCCCAGGAACGGCTCCCGCTGATTCCGGCCCCACCTTGAGAAGCCCGTCTTTACCCATATGAGCCAGGCTTCCGCCACCCGAGCCGATTGTACGGATCTGGATCATCGGCGTTCCAAGATCCTGGCCGGCTATCGAGCCCTCGCGCGTCTCATCCACAACACCGCCCGCCACTACGCTCATGTCCGCGCTTGTTCCGCCCATGTCAAAAGTCAGCAGATTCGGACAGCCGCTGTGCTCACTGAGTTTTTGGCTGAAAACAACGCCGGCTGCGGGACCGGAAAGCAGGGTTTCGTTGGGATAGCGCACTGCCAGGGCCATTCTTTTCAGCCCGCCGCTCGACTGCATAATGTAGAAACGCTGAGTGTTCACGCCTTCGTGCTCAAGCCGCCCGCTCAGGTCTTCGAAGTATCGGGCCACCACCGGGCCCACATAGGCGTCAAGGACGGTAGTGGAAAGGCGGGGGTATTCCCTTATCACGGGAAGCACTTCGCTCGAGAGAGAAACCCGGCAGTTCGGGAAAACCTCGTTGATCAACTCCCTCGTGCGCTCCTCATGCCTGGGATTTGCAAATGAAAACAGGTAGCAAACCGCAATAGATTCCATGCCCTCGTTTTTGAACTCGAGTGCCGCCTTGCGCACGTCGTCTTCATTCAAAGGTTCGACTTCGCCGCCGTCGAAACCGATCCGACCTCTGACTTCACGGGTGAATGCGGGCCTAATCAGCTCCGGCGGCTTGGTGTAGTACGGATCTATCAGATCCGGCCCGCTGGGGTGGTTGCCAGCCCTCATCGGATAGATTGCGCGCAGCCCGTGATTCAGCAACAGGCCCGACTTGGCCCCTTTTCCTTCCAATATCGAATTTGTCGCCACAGTCGTGCCATGCGCCAGAAAATGAATATCCGACCAGTCCACCGGATATTCTTCGACAAGCTGGGCCAGTGCGGCCATGACCGCCAGCGCCGGATTTTCCGGCACCGACGGCACTTTTAGCGTGTAGATGGTGCCGGTTGCCGTATCGGCGGCAGCCAGATCGGTGAATGTGCCGCCTGTATCAATTCCGACCAACCAACTCATGTGAATCCCCCTCCCACAAAAATCTCTCCGCGTTTTGCTTTAGAAATTGAAACTAATGCATGGAATATCCGCCGTCTACGTTCAAAAGCTGACCCGTCATGAAGTCGCTTTGGGATGACGACAAAAAGATCACTGTGCCCACAAGATCCTGGGGATACTCCTCCCTCTTGAAGCAACGCCGGTCAATGTGAGCCTTCATATACTCAGCGCTGCTCGTTGCAACTTGCGTATCGCTCTGTGTAAATCCCGGCGAGATCGCATTTACGCAAATATTGTCCTCACCGACCTCGCGCGCCAATGCGCGGGTAAATCCAACGACCCCGGCTTTGGAGGTGGTGTAATGGAGACGGTTGGGCATGCCTTCGTAGATGCGGCTGGACGAAATATTTACGATCTTGCCGTAACGGCGATCCTTCATGGTAGGAAACACTGCGAGGCAGCACAGGAACATGCCGCGCAAATTCACAGCCATCACCGCATCCCACTCCCCAACGGGGATTTCATGCCAAGGCCGCCGTGGCAGCGCGCTCATCAGGGAGGCGTTGTTGATCAAGATATCTATCCTGCCAAACGTCGAATTGGCGGCCCGCGCCATCTCCACGGTGCTCTCGGGACTGGCGATATCGACGTCAACCGCAATTGCGTCAGCGCCGTCGGCGCGAATCCGCTCTGCCACTTCCTTTGCAGCAGTGAAATCGATGTCAGCCACCACAACTTTGGCGCCTTCCCGGGCAAGGCCCTGGGAATATATGGAGCCTATACCCTTGCCACCGCCGGTGACAATCGCAACGCGATCCTCTAAAAGCATTAGATCCCCCCATCTCCTAGAATTGTAAGAATAGTTGCCGGCACTCTGCCGTTATAGACGTGATTCGACGCGCAGATACCCCCAGGCATCCATGGTGCCAGCCTGGCCGGGGCCAAGCACGGTGGTGGAATCGTTCTGGAGTATGACAGCGGGCCCTGTCACCTCCATACCTGCGGCTAAAAAGCTGCGCTGATACATAGGCGTCGTCTCAAACCTGTCATGAAAAAAGACAGCCGTGTCTCCCGCATGAGCCAGGTCCAAACTCCCGTGGTCCGGCAATGGAACAGCCAACGGAGCCCGCGGCACCTTTGCGATGGCCGATACGCGATAGTTGACCACCTCCACGCGCTCATTAGGCGCGAAATGGCCTGTCAACTGCAGATGCGCCTCGTCGAAACGCTGGCGCAGCTGGCGAAGATCGTCGAGCAAATGAGGAATATCGGGCAGAGCTACCGTGAGTTCGTAACCCTGGCCTATGTAGCGCAGGTCCATGTCCCAGACAAACCGGCAAAGATCCGGGGAAAAGCCTTCCGAGCGAAGCTGCGCCATGCCGCGATCGCGCAGTCCAAGGAAGATCGACTCGGCCTGTCCAGGCTGGACATCATTCAAATCACGAAGATCGGAGTGGACATAGTCATGGCGGACATCGCTAAGCAGGAGGCCCAGCGCACTGGTTACTCCTGGATAGGGCGGTATGACAACCCCCTTCATCCCCATCTCCTCAGCTATCTGGCAAGCATGCAGCGGTCCTGCGCCGCCAAAAGCAAACAGATAGAAATCCCGCAAATCGTAGCCGCGGTTGGAAGAAACAACCTTGATCGCCTCCTGCATCTTGACATTTACTATCTCCACGATTCCCCGGGCAGCCTCTGTAACTGACAGGCCGAGCGGCTTGGCAATCCGCTCGTAAATAGCCCGCTCGGCGGCATCGCGGTCCAGCTTCAGTGCTCCCCCAGCCAATGGCTGATCCGCGCTCAACACTCCAAGAGCCACGTTTGCGTCCGTGACGGTGGGTTCAGTGCCACCCTTTCCGTAACACGCGGGACCTGGATCGGAACCTGCGCTCCTAGGCCCGACCTGAAGCGCCTCCATCTCATCAACCCAGGCGATCGTGCCTCCGCCAGCTGCGACGGTATGAATGTCGAGCATCGGAACCAGGACGTCCAAGCCGTGCACCTTGCCGCCCATGCGGCGTACGGGTTCGCCCTCCTTGATCAGGGCGACATCGGTGCTTGTTCCACCCATATCGAAGGTGACCAGGTTTGGAATGCCAGCAGAGGAAGCGACGTGCTGGGCGGTTACCACTCCGGCTGCGGGCCCGGAGAGGATCGTTTGGACGCTTCTGTCCCGGGCCGTCTCAAACGAGGCAACCCCGCCGTTTGAACGGATGATATAACGCTGGTCGGTAGGCACGCCGAGTTCGTGCAGCCGCCCGTCGAGACTATGTACGTAGCGGCCCAGCAAAGGATTCAAATAGGCGTTGACAACAGTTGTCGACATCCGGTAATACTCGCGAATTTCCGGAGAAACCTCAGACGAAATGGAAACGTTTATTTCCGGGGCGATCTCGCCAAACAGCCGCTTCAGCTGCTGTTCGTGTTCCGGATGTTTGAAAGAAAAGAGCAGGCAGACTGCAACCGAGTCCACTTTGTGGCGCACCAGCTGCTCGATTGCCATCCGGGCGCTCTTCTCATCCAAGGGAAGCTGCACTTCGCCCCGGGAACCCACGCGTTCAAGGACCTCCTCGGTCAAACGGGCGGGAACCAGGGCACGGGGCTTTTCAAAGAACAGATCATAGATTATGCTTCCATGTCCGCGGGTCTGCTCGCCGACTTCGTAGATTCCGCGAAATCCCTCGGTCACCACAAGCCCGGTCCGCGCCCCGTTGGCCTCCAAAATTGCGTTTGTCCCAACAGTGGTGCCGTGGCAAAAAAAGGCCACCGACTCAGCCGGATCGCCTGACCTCGAAAGATAATCTGCCAGCCCGCCAATGATGGCATCAGCCTGATCAGGCCGGGTAGAAGGTACTTTGAAAACATCCAGCGTTCCCCTGTCTTCGTCAAGCACCACGAAATCAGTGAAAGTGCCGCCGGTGTCAACTCCAATACGCAGCCGCCGCATCAATTCGTCCCCCGCCAGTCTCTGAGCACTTCACCCAGCTTGTCAGGATCAGCCCCGTAGTCTGACACTGCAGACTCATAGCTCACGTATCCGTTCAGCACATCCTCAACCAATTGCTCCCACGGCCGGTCCTTCGGTGAACCCAATCCGCCGCCGCCGGCCTTCTCCAGCCGCAATATGTCACCTCTGAGCAATGCGACCCCACCGAAGCGGCTCGGCAGTGACTGCTCATTCTCTGTTCCAGGGTTGATGATGCAAGCCCCCAAGCGGCCGGGACTTCCGCCCTCGATGCCAAAAGCAGGCTGGGTGTGCTTTCCTCCCCGAAGGGTCAGCTGAGCTCTGGGAGCGAGGATGTTATATTCGCGCCGCACGGCAAGGCCTCCCCTGTGCCTGCCAGCTCCTCCAGAGTCTGCGATCAATTCGAAACGCCGCACCTGCACCGGGAACTCGGTCTCTATCACCTCTATTGGCGCGGTTTTCGCGTTATCGAGCAGAACGCTCACGCCGGAAACCCCGTCCTTGCCCGAGCGCGCACCGTACGCGGCGCCAATCAGTTCATACTGCACATAGGACGAGCCGTCGTCGCGCTGCCCTCCAATAACCATTCCCCCAACCCCGCCCATACCGGCAACTTTCTTCTGGGGTATGAGCCCGTTCATGGCCTGAAGCACCGCCTCGGCCACCGCAGTTGCAGAGGCCATATAGGTGTTGGTCGGTGCCGGAAAGACTGGGTCCAAAACCGAACCCGGACGGAATCTGGTTTCGATGCAGCGGGCTAGCCCGCCGTTGTTCCCCAGTTCAGGATCGATCATTGCCACCATCGCGTAATAGCAGCAGCCCCGCACCAGAGGAGGCCGCACATTGAGCGGGCCAAGGGTTTGATCAGCCGACTGCGAGAAATCGAACAGGATTCTCTCACCGGTTTTCTCAATCCGGACATGGTAGCGGATTGGACGGTCGAGCTCGATTCCGTCGTTGTCCACCCATGCCTCACCTTCAAAAATCCCGTCCTCCCATCCTGCGATCACCCTGCGGACCCGCTTCTCGGTCTTGTCCTGGAGGTCGGCAAAGGTGTCGAGTACGGTGTCCAGGCCATACCGGGCGACCATGTCGTGAAGCCGCTCCTCACCCAGACGTGCTGTTCCAACCTGACCACGGATGTCGCCAAGGATCAAATCGGGTGTCCTGCTGTTTGCCCGCAGGATCGCCTCAACCTCCGGCACCACTTCTCCCCTGTCGATGAACTTCACTGGAGGATATTGAATGCCTTCTTGAAAAAGCTCCCTAGCGTTTCCAGATCCCGTTCCGGGAACCATGCCCCCGAGATCGCTCTTATGAGCAATGCTTGCACAGAATGCCAGGAGCCGTTCACCGACAAAGACAGGAACAGCCACTGCCATGTCTATCGAATGAGTCACCCCGGCAATGTAAGGATGATTGGTGATGAAGGCATCGCCTGGATAGATCCTTCCTTGGTAGGCGGCGTAGATTGCCCGCACCACCTCAGGCAGAGCTGCGATATGCAAGGGGAGAATCACATGCTCACCCACCACGGCACCGTTGGCGTCGAGTATCATGCAGCTCGCATCCTGGGATTCGCGCACAATCGTTGAATACCCGGTTCTAAAGATGTTCGTCTGCATCTCCTGGACTATGCCGGAAAGACGATTTTGAATCACCTGGGCTGTAATAGGGTCCAGTGCCATGAAACAAGCAATTCCTTTCGATTGACCTATCGCATAAATCCCCGGGAAACCTGCAAGCGGGTACGGCCCACTCTCCGCAATCCACCTAACCTTGAAACCTTTGGCAGCTGACCGAAAACCTCTGAGCGCGGGGTTTTTCGACAAACCGGCACTTCCCAAAATGACCTGCAGGCGGCCCAGTCACCGGCGCCTACCCCAAAACTGCAAACGAGATGCTGAATGCAACTATCCGGTTAGGCGCCAACAGTTGCTCCTAAATGCATCTCCTCATGAGACGTCGTCCAGATAGGCGACGTTGTTATAACCCAGCATCTTGAAAATGCGGTTCTGAGCTGAAAGCATGTGCAGCGGCTCGCCATCGGCCGAGAAGTGCTGTGCCACAGTGTTTTGGGGCACATACAAAGTGTCTCCGGC
>SCQM01000001.1 GCA_004298555.1 Actinomycetota bacterium
AGATGGCTTTCGAAGTTGGCGACAAGGTAGTGTATCCTCATCACGGCGCGGCCGTGATAGAGAGACGAGAGACCAAAGAGGCATTTGGCGAGAAGCGCGAATACCTTGTTCTCAGGCTGGCATATGGTGACCTGACCCTGATGGTTCCCGCGGACAACACCGATGAGGTGGGTCTTCGCGAGGTGATCAACGATGAGGAAGTCGAAGAGGTGTTCGCCGTCCTTCGAAAGAAGGAGGCACGAATGCCTACTAACTGGTCCCGTCGCTATAAGAACCACGTCGAAAAGCTAAAGTCGGGTGACATCTATCAAGTCGCGGAAGTAGTGCGAAATTTGTCCATTAGAGACAAAGACAAAGGTTTGTCTGCTGGTGAAAAGCGAATGTTGGCACGTGCGCGTCAGATTCTGATTTCTGAGCTGACCTTTGCGTGTAGTGTAAGCGAGGAAGAGGCGGAAGCAAAGCTGAATGCAGCCCTGCCTTAGGCCTTTGGTTGATTTGACCCGGGCAGGCCGCTTCCCGAGCCGGGTGCATTATTTCGCTAGGAGCTAGTCTGCGTGAGCATTAGAAGTGCCGCAATAGTGGTTTCGGCAGGTAAAGGTGTCAGGTTTGGCGGTCTTAAGCAACTGGCACCCATTGGCGACCGGAGAGTGGTCGATATTTCCCTTTCAATCGCAAATAAGTGCGTCGACTTTGTCATTTGTGTCAAAGTTCCCGGAATGGATTTTGGTGGCCTGGAGGCGGACTTGGTTGTGGAAGGTGGCGCGACGAGGTCGGAGTCTGTAAGGGCTGGCATCGCGATGCTTCCAAGCGAAGTCAAATGGGTACTCGTGCACGACGCCGCGAGACCGCTGGCATCGATCGGCTTGTATGAGCGGATTCTGAGCAGGCTGGAGGATGGCGCGCCTGCAGTTGTCCCCGTGCTCGGTATAACCGACACCGTCAAGGAAGTAGTCGGTAACAAGGTGGTGTCCACCCTTGACAGGTCCAGGCTCTTTCGAGTTCAGACTCCGCAAGGCTTTCAGCGTTCTGTCCTGGAGCTGGCCTACCAGGCTCATGTGAATGCCAATGATGATTCGCAGCTCGTGGAAGAGATTGGTGTTTCAGTGGAAGCGATACTGGGAGACGAAAACAACTTCAAGATCACAACTTCTGCTGACCTTGAGCGGGCAAAAGATCTGGTGCGTGACCGTGGAATCTTCTAAGCCGCCAAATCTAAGGATCGGAAGCGGATTCGATATCCATCCAGTATCATCTGACCATTCCAGACCGTTGATTTTGGGTGGTGTTGAGGTATCTGCCGGATTTGGTCTCATGGGTCATTCAGATGCTGATGTCGTGTGCCACGCACTAGCGGACGCGGTCCTTGGGGCAGCCGGTCTCGGTGGTCTTGGAGATCACTTTCCTGACGATGACCCATCTTTCGAAGGCGCCAATAGTCTGGTTCTGCTCTCCAGGAGTATTCAAATGGTTGCCGAACTGGGATGGAGCTTGATCAATGCAGACGTCACGATCATCGCGCAGAAGCCAAGACTCTCAGGGTTTTTAAAGGAGATATCTTCTTCAGTATCGATAACCGTCGGCGCTCCGGTATTGGTCAAGGTTAAGAGTCCTGAGCATATTGGCCCCCTTGGAGAAAATCTCGGCATCGTTGCATTGGCAAGCGCCCTATTGTGGCAGCCCTAGAGAAAGATGATTGCATGGCAAAAGGGCGCAGGACTTCAACAAACAATCCGAGGCTCAATCCGTCCAAGAATCCCAGAGGATACAGGAGGGTTGCGGCACTTGGCGAAAAAGGAGCTTTCGTTTCCAGAGATAGGAGTCTGGGTGGCGAGCAGGTCGAGGGACGCCAAGCGGTTAGAGAACTTCTTGTAGCGGCGAATCGTAAGGTTAAGGAGATTTGGCTTTCCGACTCGGTTGAAAGAGTTGGCATCATCGAGGAGATTCTTGACAAGGCACTTGACCGCAGGGTTCCGGTTCGCACCGTTTCGCGCACCAGATTGGATGGCACTGCCGGGTCCGAAGGTTCTCAGGGGATAATTGCGTTTGCTGAAAAGCTGCATGAAACCCATATTGGGGATTTGATCAAAGCCAAAAACGGCGTAAAGCCTTTTTTGGTCGTTGTCGATGGCGTCACAGATCCCTATAACCTGGGTGCGATTCTGCGAAGTGCGGAATGCGCAGGGGTTACTGGGGTAATTCTTCCGGAGCATCGGTCGGTGCACATTACTCCTGCTGCTTCCAAGTCGGCGGCAGGCGCAATCGAGTACCTTAGATTCGCACTAGTGCCGGGTGTGCCGAACGCTTTGCAAGAGCTTTCTAGGGCCGGTGTGTGGTGTGTGGGGCTTGACAGCGAAGGATCCCAAAGCATATATGAGGTATCTCTTTACGATCAGCCCGTGGCGCTGGTTTTCGGTGCCGAAGGTAGGGGAATCTCGTCATTGGCTAAACAACGGTGTGACATCATCGGATCGATACCTCAGTTTGGCCATATTCCATCCCTAAATGTCTCGAATGCGGCAGCCTTGGCAATGTTCGAAGTTGCCAGGGCCAGAGCCTCTAGCCAGTAACTGCGGCCAGCGGACTAAAGCACTAATGGAAATGCCGGCAATTAGGAAATACCGATGGAGCCGGTGGTCGGACTCGAACCGACGACCTGACGATTACAAATCGCCTGCGCTACCAGCTGCGCCACACCGGCCAGGCCAACGAGTTTACATGTGCCCGCGCCAAAGCCGGGCACATGAGAAAAACTGGCTGGCGAAACTCTCCTCGTCCTTGTCCTTGGGACAAAGTGTAGTTTATGTCCTTTGAGTGCTGCGGCAGCTGTCCACAGTCGAATGCCGGGAAGATGCATTTTCAAAGTCGAAGGTTTTGAAAACAATTGAATTAATGTAATTACAATAGCGTAAGCTGGCTAACATGAAGTAAAGTTCGGTGGCTTGTTTGTCTAGCCGAGTTTGAAACTACGGGAGGAGTTCGATTTGCCTACCGGGAACAGACATTCTCGGCGAACTAGCGGTTCAGGCTCGTCTGGAAGTCGACGTCAAACCTACGCAACCAGGACCCCTACATCGAGAAGCAACGGACGCAGATCAAGCTCCGTGCCAAGTTCGTCTGCTCGAATAAGAGCCGAGAGAGACAGCGAGACTATATCAAGAAAGACCAGCCGCTCGAATAAGGCCGCCGGCAAAGGCGCGTTGCTCATACTTGCGGTTTCCCTTATCGCGATCAAGGCCTTCTCGTCGCTCCCGTCCACTGTGAAGACGTCGTCGGATCAGAACCTTGGCGCGCACAGATCGAATGCATCCACAACTACGACGTTTGCGAATTCGGTATCATCTGCTCAATCAACGAGTTCGGGCATCACCGGCGGTTCGGTGAGCCCGGATCAAGTGGTTCTTCCTCAGGTGTCGTCTTCAGGCTCCTCCGCCGGCTCGACCACGGCCCCCAAGCCGTCTTCGACAACGACGACTTTGGCCAAGACACCGGCAGCGACAGGATCCTCTTCATCGAATGCCCTGATCACAGTCAGAGTATTCAACGGAACTACGATTTCTGGTGCAGCAGGCAAAGTGACCAACCAGCTTGCCCAACTTGGTTACGACGTTGTTGCCCCGTCAAATTCGACCAACCAAAACATCTCAGTAACTGAAATCTATTATTCGCCGGGATATCAGCAACAGGCAGATCAGCTTGCCGGAGTACTGCAAGTGAGCGCATCGTCCATAAGACCGGTATCTTTTTCGGCGCCGATTCCCGCGGTACAGCCGTCAGATCTAAATGTGGTGCTTGGAACCGACAAGGCGGGTTGAAGGCGGTAAGCCTTTATTTTTGGGGATTACCCGATCACAATGTTTTTGAAGGCCGAGTCATAAGTTCATTAGGCTGATCTCATGTCAAACTTTGAATTGGAATCTTTCCAGCCTTTATCTTCGGAAAGTCTTAAAGCTCTGAGTTCATTCGGACTTCTCGGAGCCATGGGGATAAATCTGACCAGCTTTGACGGTGAGCACCTGTTCGGAGAGATTGAACTCGGCCGCGAGCATCAGGCACCCAACGGATATCTCCATGCCGGAGTCGTGGTTTCACTTGCTGATACGCTATGCGGCATCGGGTGTCAGGCCATGCTCCCCGAGGGTGCACTCACTTTTACCACCCTAGAGTTGAAAGCAAACTTCTTCTCTACGGCAAGAACCGGGACCATCTATGGAGTTTCGCAACTTGTCCACGGTGGTAGGACGACTCAAGTATGGGACTGTCGGGTGACCAGCGGCTTGACTGGAAAGGTAATGGCCGCATTCCGATGTACCCAGCTGATCGTATATGCCAAGGCTTCTCGTGACTAGATCTGGAAGTTTCTGGTTCGAATTGCCGGGAATCATTCTGTGATTAGGGCTTTGGTAGCGCCAGACAAATTTCGAGGGACGGCTTCAGCATCGCAGGTTGCGCGGTCCATGGCAGAAGTACTTGAGAGTGCTGGCTATGAAGTCGAAGCCTTTCCAATGTCGGACGGTGGGGAAGGCTTGTTGGAAGTGCTGGGTGGCGCCAACAGGAGTCTATCGGTCACTGGGGCCAATGGGGGAAAGGTGGTGGCCGGCTACAGGCTGGATGGTGGCACTGCAATCATCGAAATGGCCGCAGTTGCCGGCCTTTCTCTTGTCGGCGGAGCGGAGCACAACGATGCCATGGCTGCCAGCACCAGGGGTGTTGGCGAATTGATAAAGGCTGCTGTATTCGCGGGAGCCAAAACGGTTATCGTCGGCTGCGGAGGTTCCGCTACCACAGACGGAGGATTGGGGGCATTAGAAGCTCTCGAGCCGGTGGTCCGGCTGAAGGGTATTGAGCTGGTTGCAGCGGTGGATGTGGAGATTGTCTTTCGTGAGGCAGCAAAAGTATTTGCTCCGCAGAAAGGCGCATCTATGGCTGAAGTCAGACTTCTGACGCAGCGGCTTGAGGCTCTCGAGAAGCTCTATCTGAGGCGGTTTGGTGTGGATATATCCTCACTGAAGGGTGGCGGCGCTGCCGGGGGACTGGCAGGGGGGCTGGCGGCAATAGGCGCGCGCATTGTATCTGGATTTGATGTGGTTTCGGAGAGGTTGGGACTTCATGAGTCTGTTGAAAGCGCATCTCTGATCGTTACAGGTGAGGGTTATCTGGATTGGCAGAGTTTTAATGGAAAGGTGGTCGGTCGCATTGTATCGCTCGCCCTAGATCATTCTGTTCCCTATCTTGTATTGGCAGGAGATTGTGATCCCGAGGTGAGAAATTCACGCGCTGACTGCTCCAGGATCTTTTCGCTCGTCGCGCAGGTGGGAGAAGAAAAGGCTTTCACGGAAACATTGAAGTCGGTCGAGTTCGTGCTTGCGTCGGCGCTCAGATCAGAGTTGTGACACTCAGCGAAGCAGTCCGAACGGCACCATTTTGTCTTCTTTTCCGGGCCTGATCAGCCGTCCGGCGCCCGGGAGTTTTTCCACCTCTACTCCGGCTTTTAGAAGTATGGTTAGAGCAACCTGACTTGCCTGATAGGAAAGCGCCGACAAATCCTGATGGTTATGGGACCGCTCACCAAGATCGACTTCTTCGATTGCTTCGATCCCGTAGCACAAATAGCTGTCGATGAGCAGTGCGACGTCGAATCCATAGCCGATAGAAAAAGGGCTATTTTGGGCAAGTTCAGATCGAAAGGCCACTTCGCCGCTAAGCGGTTGGCCAAAACGCGCCAGTTCCGGGAAGCAGAGCGAAAGCAGCGGCCTCGCGACCAGCTCGGTGACTCGTCCTCCTTGTAGAAACCTCTCATGGTTGCTGGACATATTATGGACCGGTCTTCGGTAGGCCCCCTTGGCCAGAATATGTTTGTCATCCTCAAGGACGAGGCACAATAATTCGAGCCAGCCCGGATCGAAGTTCGGGACATCTGCATCGAACAAGGCGTAGATGTCACTTGGAAATTGCCGGATTCCTTCGTAAATCGTCTCTGCTTTGCCCGTGGGCTCGTCCTCACCGAGCCTGCTCAATACTGTGGCACCGGATTCAGCCGCCAGGAGAGCCGTATCATCGGTCGAATGGTCATCGACGACCACGATTTTGGCTGGACATTTTGAGTTGGTCGCATATCTGTCGATCAGCCTGCTTACGACGGTCCCGATAGTATGCTGCTCATTCCTGGCCGGAATGATGACTGTGATTGAGTGCGAGTCTGCAAATCTCGCGAAACGCAGCGATCGGTGCTGGTCGGAAAGTCTCATCCTTCCAGCTGTAGTCGCCGAGGCCTAGCTTGCCGTGCAGGGTCCAAGGATTATTTGTTGCAGATGCGCAGGGGGTCGGTCTTGGGGAATTTTAAAATGACGAGCCAAATTAGGTGTCGATTCAATTAAATGCGCCTATTAGCATTTAGCAGTAATTGAGACATCATCAAGAGCGGTTTAGGGACGGGCCCTACGATACCGCGGCAACCAGTGCAGAGTTACCAGGTGCCAAAGCCCGATCGATGAGGAGATTTGAATGGCGTTTGTTAAATCCCTGAAGTGCCGTGAATGTCATAAGACATATCCAATTGAGGCTCTTCACGTTTGCGAGTTCTGTTTTGGGCCGCTTGAAGTCGCGTATGATTATGAGGCCATTGCCGCAGAGGTGACCCGTGAGAAGATAGCTGACGGGCCTCCCACGATTTGGCGGTATGCGGACCTTTTGCCGGTAGATGGAACTGATTACGTTTCACTTGGAGTTGGCTTTACACCGCTGGTTAAGGCAAGGAGCCTGGGCGAGCACCTGGGGCTGCCCAATTTGTGGCTGAAGAACGACACCGTGAATCCGACCGGGTCGTTCAAAGACAGAGTAGTTTCGGTAGCGCTCTCGAAAGCAAGAGAATTGGGACTGAAGGTTGCCGCCTGCGCCTCGACGGGTAACCTGGCGAATTCCGTCGCCGCTCATGCTGCCTGGGCTGGCATGGAATCTTATGTTTTCATTCCAGCAAATCTGGAAAAGGCGAAGATAATCACAACCTCAATCTTTGGCGGCAACGTTATTGCCATAGAGGGGAACTACGACGATGTCAACCGGTTGTGTGCCGAACTCGCTTCTGAACAGCCAACCTGGGCATTTGTCAATGTAAATGTACGGGCGTATTACTCCGAGGGTTCTAAGACGCTGGCTTTTGAAGTGGCAGAACAGCTCGGCTGGAAGGCCCCCGACCATGTGGTGGTGCCAGTTGGATCAGGCAGCCAGCTCACCAAGATCCACAAGGGTTTCGAAGAGCTCTACAAGGTCGGGCTACTGGATGAGGAGCCCCATGTCAGGGTCTCAGGGGCACAGGCTGAGGGCTGTTCTCCAGTCGCAGCGGCATTTACATCAGGACTGGATTACATTCGTCCTGTGAAGCCAAACACGATTGCCAAGTCATTGGCTATCGGAAACCCTGCGGACGGTTTCTATGCACTCGATGTTGTCAGAAAAACTGGCGGCAGCTTCGGTTCAGTGACTGATGAGGAGATCATAGAAGGTATGGGTCTTCTCGCCCGCACCGAGGGCATCTTTGCAGAAACTGCCGGTGGAGTGACGGTGGCGACTCTGGCCAAATTGGCCAGGGATGGAGTCATAAGACCTGACGAGACTGTTGTGGCCTACATAACAGGCAACGGCCTCAAAACCGTCGAAGCGTTGGAGGCCTCTGAAGGTCCAACCTTCGTCATCCAGCCAACCTTGGAAGCGTTTTCCGAGGTCTACGAGTCAATAAGGAGTAATTAATGAGTGCTACGGTCCGCGTACCTACGCAACTGCGGTCCTTAACTGGTGGAGTGGCGGAGCTGCAGATCGACGGCTCGACCGTAGGCGAAGTACTCGGCAAGATCGACGCCCAGTATCCAGGACTGGGCGAGAGGATCTTTGACGAGAACGGATCGCTGAGAAGATTTGTAAATGTGTTTCTGGCTGACGAAGACGTGAGATTTCTTGAAGGTTTGGAGACTCCGGTCAAAGACAACCAAGTCCTTTCTATAGTTCCGGCAGTGGCGGGCGGCGCAAGCTAATTTCGTCAGTTTGTCCAGGTCAGAAAATTTTTAGCAAATTGATCTGAAAAATCTTTGGAAATATGCCCGCGGTTTGCAAATTATCATCTATCGTGAATTTCTATTAGCACTCTAGTATCGAGAGTGCTAAAAAAAAGGAACCCAACGGAGGGAACCATCGTATGGCTAAGTTGATTACATTTGATGAGCAGGCTCGCAGAGCACTTGAAAGCGGCATGAACCAACTTGCCGACGCAGTTCGAGTGACTTTGGGCCCAAAGGGTCGAAACGTCGTTCTTGATAAGAAGTGGGGAGCTCCCACAATCACAAACGATGGGGTTTCGATCGCCAAGGAGATCGACCTTGAAGACCCGTTTGAAAGAATTGGCGCAGAGCTAGTCAAAGAGGTTGCGAAGAAGACGGATGATGTTGCGGGAGATGGCACGACAACTGCAACCGTTCTAGCTTGGTCCATGGTGCACGAAGGTCTCCGAAATGTCGCGGCAGGAGCAAACCCGATGTCGCTAAAGAAGGGGATCGAGGATGCAGTCGTGGCTGCTGTCGATGCGCTTAAATTGATCGCCAAAGAGACTGAGTCAAAGGATCAGATTGCCCAGGTAGCGTCCATATCTGCTGCTGATTCCGAGATTGGTGCAATGATCTCTGAGGCAATTGAGAAGGTTGGCAAAGATGGAGTCATCACCGTCGAAGAGTCGAACACCTTTGGAATGGAGATGGATCTCGTCGAGGGCATGAGATTCGACAAAGGATATATCTCTCCATACTTTGTGAGTGATCCCGAATCGATGACAGCCACCCTGGAAGATCCGTACATTCTCATCTATGGGTCGAAGATCTCCAATGTCAGGGATTTGCTGCCCGTACTTGAGAAGGTGATGCAGAGCGGCAAGCCCCTCGTCATCCTTGCCGAAGACGTGGAGGGGGAGGCGCTGGCTACCCTCGTGGTAAACAAGATCCGGGGCACCTTCAAGTCGGTGGCGGTAAAGGCACCAGGCTTTGGCGAGCGTCGAAAGGCGATGCTTCAAGATATCGCAATTCTTACCGGCGGCCAGGTCATCACTGAAGAGGTGGGACTCAAGCTTGAGTCGGTGACGCTAGATCTGCTCGGCAGGGCCCGAAAGATTGAAGTGACCAAGGACGAGACCACCATCATCGAGGGGAGTGGGCCTGACGAAGAGATCAAGGCCCGTGTGAACCAGATCAAGACCGAAATCGAGAACACGGATTCGGATTATGACCGCGAGAAGCTCCAGGAACGCCTAGCGAAGCTTTCTGGCGGAGTCGCCATAATTAAAGTCGGCGCTGCCACCGAGGTCGAGCTTAAGGAGAAGAAGCACCGCATCGAGGACGCTGTTTCCACGACCAAGGCCGCTATCGAAGAAGGCGTGGTGCCAGGTGGAGGAGTTGCGCTTCTCAGGGTCCAGGCAGCCATTCTGGCGTTGGCTGAAAAGCTTGAAGATGATGAGGCCGTCGGAGCAAGGATTGTTGCAAAAGCAGTTGAAGAGCCTCTGAAGCAGATAGCAGTCAATGCAGGACTTGAGGGCGGAGTTGTCGTTGAGAAGGTCAAGTCTCTCAAGAACCCGTCGGAAGGTCTGAATGCCGCAACAGGTGTGTACGAGAATCTGGTCAAGGCGGGGGTTATCGACGCAGTGAAGGTCACTCGTTCGGCGTTGCAGAACGCAGCATCGATTGCCGCTTTGTTCCTGACTACGGAGGCTGTGGTTGTGGAGAAGCCGGCTGAAAAGTCAGCCCCAGTACCAGCACCTGGGATGGAAGACTACTAAAACTTCAGCCTTATTGTGAGGGAGGCTTTATGCCTCCCTCTTTTATTTTTGCTGCTGCTATTTTGCTCTTTTCTCATGGATTAATCCTAAGGATTTTTCAAATACCACGGTAATTTCTGAGCCTCTAGGTATCTTTGACATGGGTCTTTGTGAGTTTGGCCGTGTGAAAGTATGACTGCCGAGAACCGCAAGAGCCAAGCGGTATTCGCCTGGGTCACCTGTGGCACCGGACGCAGTCGTGCACGGCGGCCCGGCGAAGTGTCAACCCCTGGAAGGATCACCAGCATGAGCTACCGGCTTTTGGGGAATCCTCTTCCGCGAGGGAGGGGGGCCAACTTGCCGGGTTCGCAATTGGTGGTACTGGAAGCTGGAGGCCTTAGGAATCCGCACCTCTCCTTACTTGCTCTCTGTGCCCTGATTGTTAGATATCTGATCCGTAACACCTCATTCGCCCCCGTTGGGGGCAAGTTGCTAGGGTTCTTCCTCTGACTGAGAATTGTGGCGTTGGCTGGCAGGATCATTGGCTTCAAATTGGTGGGCGAAATCAGGCCTGTGTTCATTTGCAAGCTGGCTGCTCGGGATCGTTATGCAATGGCAACGGCTACGGTAGTTTTAAATCAACAGGAAATTGTCTTTCCGACATGGCGATTGAGGAGAATAAGCGTATGAGTGACGAGTCCACCCAAGATGAGGAGATCGTTCCAGGAGTTCCAACGGAAGGGTGGCCGGTGCTTCATCTTTTCTATCATCTTGGGCCCGAACTAAATAGTGATGCAGCAGTTAAGGCGCTGGAATCTGCCTCTGGTGGTGGTTACCAGGTCGTGACCGCTGCACTAATTGGCCACAAGGCAGATTTTGCCGTCATGGTTTTAGGACCGGATGTGTTGAGGCTGCGCAAGCTGCAAAGCGAGCTATGGAGCTGTGGGCTTATCCTTGCGGATTCCTATTTTTCCCTGACGGAGGTGTCAGAATATGCAAGGAATCTTCCAGAGGAAAGACGCCTACCCAGACTTTATCCAGTTCTTCCTCCGGAAGGAAAGCGGGCCTTTTGCTTTTACCCTATGTCAAAGAGACGTGATGTCGGCGCGAACTGGTACATGCTTAGTTACGAGGATCGAATGAAGCATATGGCAGCTCACGGAGCGTCGGGTCACAAATTTGCCGGGCGCATAATCCAACTGATAACAGGATCGACTGGGTTGGACGCATATGAGTGGGGCGTGACCCTTTTCGGACAGCGCATTGATGACATCAAAGATGTCGTGTATACGCTTAGATTTGATGAGGTGTCGGCTGAATATGCTGAGTTTGGCCCATTTTACGTCGGCATAGTGGATAGGCCGGAAGTGGCACTGAATTACTGCATGGCGAACTTTGGATGATGGTTCAATTCGTCTCCCGTGCTGCCAGATTGGAGAGAAATAGATGAGCGAATTAGCCGAACCTATGACTCGGGAGATTCCAGCCTCGCCTTTAGGAGTGCTTTCGGATGATCCACACTTTGGAGCGCTTATTGCCTCTCTCCGGAAACTAGGTAATGTGGCAGTTGCTTTTTCAGGAGGTGTAGACTCCGCATTTTTGGTTTATGTGGCACGGCTTTCTCTTGGAAGAGAGGCTGTCCAGGCTATAACTGCGGTATCGCCTTCCCTGGGCCAGGGAGAGTTCGAACACTGCGAGCATCTTGCACAGGCCTGGGATATTCGGTTTCTCTCTGTACGCACTGCTGAAATGGAAAATCCGAATTATGTGGCCAACGCCCATGACAGATGTTACTGGTGCAAGGTTGAGTTGATGAATTCGATCAGACCAATTATTGAAGCGACCGATTCCAAAGTAGTGCTCGGTGTGAATGTCGATGACTTGGGAGAATATAGGCCTGGGCAGCAGGCGGCTCTGGAGGCAGGTGCAAAGTTTCCGCTGGTCGATGCCGGGTACACCAAAGAGTTGATCAGGCAGCACTCGAGAAAACTTGGTCTTTCGACCTGGGATCGGCCTCAGTCAGCCTGTCTCTCGTCACGGATCCCATATGGCACGTCCGTATCAGTACCGATTCTTTCGCGTCTTGACCGTGCGGAAACTTCTCTAAAGCGATTGGGTTTTTCCCAGGTCAGGGTGAGGCACTACGATTCCATTGCCCGTATCGAGTTTTTGTTGGAGGACTTTGACAGGGTAATGGCAAAACGATCTGAGATCATCGCAGCCATTAGGGATGCGGGTTACCGGTATGTCACCATCGATCTGGAAGGCTTTAGGTCTGGGAATTTAAACTCCAAAAATGGTCCTGGGTCATCCATGGAGACGCCGCGGCTAACTAGTCTCTAAAGTGTCCTAGTGCGCTTGAACTTTGGAGGTATGATTTGGCAACTCAAAGAGTCAAGCTGATTTATCCAGATTTCCTCATTACCAGGCCTGTTCTGTCTGAGGTGGCGATTCAATTTAAAGTCATGGCGAATATCCGTCGGGCCGCAGTTGACGAGAACAACGGATGGATCATTTGCGAACTAGAAGGAGAACCTGAAGCCATCGATCAGGCGATGGCTTGGATGTCCGGTCTTGGGGTCGACGTCGAGGGTCTTGGAGACGTTGTAGAGAGCTGATGATCCAAAGACACTTATGCGGGGTGCCAAGAGAGTTTTATCCCGCTTCGCTGCCCAGCTTTGGCACGGAGCATATTTGAGCCGAAATCCAGATGTTGGCACGACCTGCACTCCGGCCGCCCATAGACGGCAATTCTGTTAGACGCTTCCTGCGTCAGATACTGCGAAACAGGTCGCAAACGGCTTAGCGATAACCCTGGTCAGGTCCGCCGTGACATTGCTGGCGGGCTTCAGGCGAGAGCGCTTCCCCGTTTAGGGCAAAAGCTGGTTTCACTCAGTTGGAGCGGATGTAGCCGTGCAATACATGCATCTTGAAGCTGCACTCGGAATTGCTGATAGGCATTCAGGGCACTCGCGCATTGGAGTCGATGGATCGTCGGCTTTTGCCAATTTTGTGGTGATTCGTAATATAGGAGCCACGACCATGAAGTAAATCACCAGCGCAATAATGATGAAGGTAATTAGATTGTTCAGGAAGTCGCCGTAAAGAAATTTCGAACGGTTGATGGTGAAAAAGAGCTGTTCGAAGTTGGGTTGTTTTCCGAGTGCCCCAATGAGTGGGGTGATCAAGTCTGCGACCAGAGCAGTGACTATTCTCGCGAATGCCGTTCCAATTACCACTGCTATTGCCAGATCTATGAGGTTCCCCCTGAAAAGAAACTTTTTGAATCCGCTCATGCGACCTCCTGAATGTTGGTTATCCGTGACACCGAGGGTATCAAAATTCTATTAAACCAGTCTCGAATTAGCGGAATTCATGGTTATGCTTGGACGAATTCATCCGGCGTAGGCTTTTCAACGAGGTTTCCTGTTTTAGGGCGCCCGCCTTGGTTTTTACTGGCTATGCGTCATTATTTCGGGACGTGCCAGCCAGCTTTGGAAATTCCGTCCCTCGGCTCGAAGAATAGGCAGTCATTGGGGCATGCAAATGGGAAGGGTTCATTTACGCCAAGTCGACATTTCTCCAACTTGTCGCCGGACTTCACCGTTTGCATTATGTAGTGTTTGCAGTCTGCATTTACCGCCATAACGTTTGATTTTAGAAAGGTTCAACAAGAATTCTGATCCGCCAGCCAGGAATTTGTGATTTCTCGAATTTTGGCGTCCGAATAATGGATAATTTTCGCTAGCTTCAACTATGTGGATGTTGCTAAATCAGCGCTCAATCGTTGGAGCGAAGCCCTCGCAGGAGTGGCCAGTACCGGGCTGTCATTTACCGACAACCTTTACGAAAAGGAACGCTTTGAAGAAATCTTGCATATCGCTGCCGAGATGAAAGCCTATGTAAACGGCCATCCCGATCTCGACCAGCGGTATGTCGACGAGATATATGAGTTTTGGAAGCAGGCCATAGGCAATGGGATACCCGGGTATGTGACACCGAAGACTGCTGTCGGGGCCATAGTAGGCAACGACCACAAGGAGCTTTTGCTGGTTCAGAGATCAGACACGGGGGTATGGCTCTATCCCACCGGCTGGGCCGATGTAGGTTATAGTCCGGCAGAAATCGTCGCTAAAGAGGTGCTGGAGGAAACCGGGATAGTAGCGAGGCCCATGCGGCTGCTTTCCGTAATTGACGGAATGCAAAAGGGTTTCACCTCGGTGCCTATGTATTCGATGATTTTCTACTGCGAACAACTTGGGGGCGAGCTGAAAGCCCATCCTTTGGAATGCCTTGACGTTGGCTGGTTTAGCGAAGAGTCGCTGCCCAGCCCTCTAGCTGCATCAGGTAGATGGGTACAGATGGCATTTTCAGCCATCAACGGTGAAAGCATGGAGACATATTTCGATCCCCCCAGGGATCCGTTGTGGGAATCTCCCCGCAACTGACTACAGCCTCGTTCGTGCAAGTGGTTAATCGAAAATTAGATTTGGCGGAGACGCAAACCAGCTGCCAGCAACCTGGAAGGTCAATCTTTTTTGTGGTTCCTAAGAAAGTTTTGCACTTCTTCGGTGAGAGATTCAATTGATCCTGATTCGACCTGTTGTTCAAAATTGGGATCGATTACGTCGTCCTCGGTCTGCTCCAGATCCCGGCTGGCTTCCAGCTGAGCTATGTAGGCCTTGGCCTCGTCGTCGTTGTCAATCATCGATGAAATCTGACGGTCATATTCAGCAGTAGCCAAGTCGAGCTCTAGCGTGTCGATCCTAAATTCCAGTAATTCCATGAGCCGCTCGATCAAAGCACGCGCTCCTTTGGGCGATGGAGTCTGAGTTACATAGTGAGGAATGTTTGCCCACAGAGAAGCGCCTGGGATACCTCCCTTTTCAAACCATGCTGTGAGTACCCCGAGGATTCCCGTTGGACCTTCATATCCGGAGGGTATCAGCCCCTGTTTTTCAATCAATTCTGCGTGATTTGACGTCGCGGCAACCCGCACCGGACGGGTATGGGGATAATCCGCCAAAAGAGCACCAAGGGAGACCATCATTTCAACTTCAAAATCCTCCGCAAGTTCAAAGAGCATGGAGGAAAACCTTTTCCATCTCAGCTGCGGTTCCGGTCCCTTAACAAAAATCAGGTCCCTGTCCGCGTAGTCAAGGCGGGCAATAGAAATCGACGTCCTCGGCCACCTGATTTTCCGGTTCATGGAGTTCCCCAAAACTATTTGAGGCCTGATCGAGGTGAAGTCGTAATATTCTTCTGGATCGATCTCAGCTATTACTCTGGCGTTCAGCTTTCTTCTAAGAAAATCGACCGCCAAGCTCGCAGCTTCGGCAGCATCATTCCATCCGGCGAACGCAGCAATCAATATAGGCCTGCGCAGCTCAGATGGTATCGAATCGAGCCAAACTAAATCTTCCATGCTTCCAGGATACCCCTTTTTTGAAAACTATAGGAATCTCCGAAGCGGGGCCTGGTTCACCCAGGGATGCCAATGATGAAAGTTGCATGGCATCCTTTCGAATTTGGCGATAGATTGTTCAGTTTGGTGGTTCCTTTGAGTTTCTTATGCGCGGGGGGTTGGTTCGGAAGTGATTGAAATAAGCC
>SCQM01000185.1 GCA_004298555.1 Actinomycetota bacterium
GCCCAGGCGGTTTTCGGTGGGGACGTGATCGGGCGCACTGACCAGAACGTTCTCCCAGGAAGCTTCCTCTCGAAGGAGCAAGCTGGACAGGTGCTGCGCTTGCCCAATGGCCGGAACTACCGCGCCGGATTCGTCTCGTTGCCCGGCGATACCAGCACCGCTTCGTCTCAGGTGATTTTCGAGGACATCACCGAGGAACATCGCGAGAGCCGCCGGGCCACCCTCTACGCGGCGCTCGTGGTGGAGGCAGACGAGGACCGACGGCGGCGCCTGTCGCGCGAACACCTGGAGGAGCCGCTCCAGCTCTTGCTGCACCTGGCGCGCCGCCTCGAGAGCCTTGGCGGATCGGACGTTCCTTCGGCGTCGCCTCAGGCCCTCGGCGACGACCGCAGTCAGGCGCTCGAAGCGGCGGCCCGGTTAAAGACCATCGCCCGAGAGCTACGACCGAAAACGCTCGACGATCTCGGCCTCGTCGCCGCACTTTCCGGCTTGCTAGCCGATGTCGACGAGGAAACCGATCTTACTACCGAGATCCAGGTCGTCGGCGAAGCAGTTCGCCTCGCGCCCGAAGTCGAGCTGGGTGCCTTTCGTATCATCCAGGAGGCAGTGCGCAACACGATCCGCCACGCCCGGGCAAACCGGCTGTATATGAGCATCGTGTTTAGGACCAACGAGCTGCAGGTCACTGTTGCCGACGACGGGTGCGGATTCACGCTCGGGGACCTTGACGACCAAATGGAGGAGCACCTCGGCCTTCTCTCCATGGGCGAGCGGGCGAAGCTCCTAGGTGGCGACGTCCAACTGCGCTCGGAACCGGGCGCCGGCACCGTCATCGAGGCGCGAGTGCCGCTCGGTCCGCTGACAGCGACCGGTGTTTACACTGGCTCCTAACACCCTGCCACTTGACGACCCGTCACTGGCTGGCTCTACTGGGCTGAGCGAAGGCGTAAACGCAGACCGCTCTAAGGCAAGCGCATGCACGTTTACGTCCCTAGCGAGGATGGTCTACAGAGAAATCATTCAACCAGTTGGTGAGGGCTTTGTCTTCAGATGGCATTTCCGGTGGAGCGGTGCTGGCCGACAGTGGGGCACGCCCTTCTCAGATACCCCGAACTCGCTTTGCAGCTTCACAACTCCGATGCGCCTAGGGTTCGGGGTTACCAGTTTCCCTCAGCCAGCTCGTTGAGCATTGGATTATCCAAGGTGAGATCTGCAACGATCGTCTTTACTCTTGTTTTCGGCCTCGAGTTTTTTTGAGTCTTTTGGTATCTTGAGCTCTCATCCCGCTGTACGGAGTCTTCCAGCGGCGCCAGGTGGTCTCGTTCCTCCCAAACTGACCTGCAACTTCAGCAACAGTTGCCCCTCGTTTAGGGAATTTTTTGGAGCCGATCAGAGTCAGCTTTGAAGTTGAGCAGTTGAAGCTGCTAATCTGGAAAACAGCAAACGGCAGAACTTAAATTGAAGCCGTATCATAAGTTGGGGATCGAGTCTTGCGATCCATGCTAAGGAGCAAACGTTATGATGCAAACAGGATTCGGTTTCACGTGGCCCATGCTTTTAATGCCGGTGTTAATATTGATTGGCATGACTATTGTCTTGTCCTTGGCAACACGCACACACCGTGACCACATTGGACTTGGTATTGGCCGCGGTTGTCACACGCATCGACACAACGATCAACGGTCAGCACAAAGTATCGTACGCGAAGATCCGATAGTAATTCTGCGAGAGCGCTTTGCGCGAGGTGACATTGCTATCGAAGAGTTTAAACTTCGCGTGGATGAACTTTTACGCTCCGAACAAGTTAAGTGATGCGTTCGAAATCTTTCTCTATCAGACTCCGCACTCCAATTGCTTACAATTTGTAACCATTGGCATGTGATGAACTATGCCGATTACAGGGTTATGCCGAATTCGGTAAAACCCGGATTCTCGGCCTGGGAGAGTGCCTTTGGGACTTCATCGGTAATGACCTCCAAATATAAATGGAGGTCATTACTTGCATCAGCTGCAGATGAATTTTCAGGCAGCTTCTTAACGTCTCTCATCTTTGGGCATATTCCCCTGACCGGCGAGTGCTTCCGGAGCTACGAACACGATATAGGCGCTACGCAGGATGGCGTTTTACCGATAGCAAGTGCCGTTCGTTTGTGCAACGAAAAGCCAAAATTGCGATAGTCATATCAAACCACGCTGGTGGTAACTTGCTAGGGCGAGCTACTATCCGACAGTGACTTCGGCTGGATAACCGAGTTCCAATAGCTGGCCAAGGAGAGTATCAACAGTTATCTTGGACTCGTCAAAAATCACATCTACTTTCTTGGTATCTATATCGACCTGGACCGATGTGACACCGACGGAGCCGGAGATCCCATTTTCTATTGTCATTTTGCAATGATTGCAAGAGATGTCCTTTGCTGAAAGTTCAACATTACGCATTGCTAACTACCACCTTTCTGCTTGCTGGATTCCTTCAACAACATCGCAGGTGGACAACCTCTTGTAGCCTCGCCCTGCGGTTTGACCGACAAAAATATTTGCGAACAACCTAAATCTGCGAGATGTTTAGGTTGGTGCCATCTTTGTCGACACCGATTGACCCGAAGAACTGCCAGTCATCTTGAAGCTCCGCAGTCGCAGAGAGTTTGCGACGACTGATACCGAGCAGGTCGCCATAGCCAAAGCCGTAAAAATTGGCGGAACTTGTCCGAACACCGCGAGCGGGACAAGCAGTAGGTTGGAACCAAAGGCCCATCCCAAATTCTGCCAAATAATGCGCCTGGTGGCACGTGACAAAGCGATCGCATTGACCCAAACATCATGATGCATCGCCACAGGGTCTTTGCCTTCCAGAATACGCCCAAAAGTGACGCCGCGTCACTTTTTGTGATCGGAAAGCGGCACGCGTACATCTTTGCCGTCGGTAAGGGCGAGTCAAAGTGGGGGATGTAAGCGGAAAGGGATCGGGTCAATGCGACGATATGCCCTTAGTCGCAGTTGAAGTAGCGAATCTCGTTCGCATCGCCTTTCTTATACAGGTGCTTGATGCTGTGGTTGCGGTAGTGGGCCATCTCATTGGCGATCTCGCCATCGAAGCCCCAGCGGGGGTTTTTGCCGATGTCGTCTTCCCAGTCGCGATCCCCTTCCTGCCTCTGGCGCCAGCTGTTGATGCGGTACACCTCGCGGATTACGCCGTTGACGACGCAGAAAGCGTAGCGAGCATTATTTCGTCGGTTACTATTCTTGATCGCCCACCAGCCGGTGGTCGACTCGTACAGCTCTTGGGCTGAGATGGATGGATACCACAGCTTCGGAATCTTGATCAGGAGGGTGGGTTCGGTGATTTCTGGCGCTGGCGGGGCGTCGAAGAGGCTGATTGCAACGTCTACGGTCATACGCCCAGTGGTAGCTGCGTACTGACCGACGACAAGGTTGGTGAGGCCATCCAGGCCAAGAAGTTGGATAGCGGCGGCCTCGACGTCGAATGCGGTCCTCTCGGTCATGGCGAATCGTAGTAACTCGTATCCAACGTTTAGGCCAGCATTTCTGATCTCGCGAATGAGGTCGAGCTTGTCTGTGG
>SCQM01000186.1 GCA_004298555.1 Actinomycetota bacterium
CCGTAGAAGGTGGAACTACCGAAGGAGAATATTCCTCCATCGGAGGCAACCTCCCAGTAGCCCTGAGAACTTGAGGTAGGCGTCGTAGTTATAGTTTGAGTCGTTACACCGATCACGGTACCACCCAGCTGTGAAAGCGAAGGACTGGAAGTGGAACTCAATGTTGATGTTATGCAACCGGTAGACGGGTTGTAGGATTCGGGTGACAACGTTACCCAAGTCGTACCATTGTACCAGCTAAGAGACCTTCCTGTGCCAACGTTGCATAACGTCACATCAACTGAAGTAAAGGTGCTACCTGAAGCTAGCTGTATATCGATGTATTGTCCAGTGGCTGCTGAGAGAGCTTGCGAGGTGGGATTGCCGTTGCCATAATCGGCGATCGTGAGCGCACCCGCACCAATGCCCTCAACGGTAAGACTGTTCAGTGTTGCAACCGCTGTGCCCGAAGCAGAACTGGAAGACGCCGACTGTGATGCAGTGGAACCGGCAGGAGCTGCTGGAGGCGTCAAACCAGAGGACGAGGATGGACAGGTACCGTAACCAAATCCGTAGGTACCTGAGTTGTCGTATCCATAACCACACCCAGAATAGGCACTTACGGGAGCAGTACCGGTCAACAGACCACTGGTCACAATCCCACCGCCGACTAATAAGACTAAGGCAGCGGGCAAAATCTTGCTAGCTGAAATTTTCATTGCAATAAACCCCTCTGTGTAGCACTTGGGCACGCTGACAATCAGAGCGTTGTGTTACTAATCGTCAAAAACTTCGAAACTGTTACGTTTGACCCTCAAGACACCGAAAGCCAAAATATCAAAGCGTATGATAACCCACGAACTACACCAAGTCAACCCATTCTATTTAGAATTTCTGTAAATTCAGAAGAATTTCCAACCTTGCTTACTCATTGTGGCCATATTGCACAAAGTCTTCATGCGAGCAGCTGGCAATTACAACTCCAGGCCCGCTTGCATACGACTCAAATCCTCCGAAAATTGCGCCGACGATTAGCAGCCGAGCAAGACTATTAAGTATGAGCCAGGTACTTGATGAACTGATTGAAATCCTCGACCTTGAGCAAATAGCCGCAAACACGTTTGCTGGCAACAGCCCGCGAGACGCCAACAAAAGAGTATTTGGAGGGCAAGTCGCTGCTCAGGCACTAATAAGCCGCGGGTAGAACCGTTTCCGACAAACGAGCGCATTCTCTCCATGCCTACTTCCTTTTACCTGGTGACATCAGTATTCCAATCCTCTTTGAAGTCGATCGGATCAGAGACGGCAAGCGCTTTGCCACAAGGCGCGTGGTAGCCAGCCAAGAAGGTGAACCCATATTCAACCTGTCCGCCTCATTCCACCGGGACGAAGAGGGAATAACGCGTCAAATCCCAATGCCAAACGCACCTGATCCGCTCAGTTTGCCAACTTTCAAGGAAAGGATGGCTCCCTGGGCTGGGCAGCTCGGAGACTGGAACGACAGACTTAGGCCACTCGAACAAAGATACGTCAACACGCCTCAATTCGATGTCCGTGATGAGCCCCAGGAACCAAGACAACTGATTTGGATGAAAGCAGACGGAGAGTTGCCTGATGATCCGCTGCTTCATTCTGCAATCATGACGTATGCGACAGATATGTCACTTCTTGATACCGTCATGCTCCCACACAGGCTGTCACGGCTAAATCGAAATCTCATGCTCGCCTCTATAGACCACTCGGTGTGTTTCCATCGTCCTTTCCGATGCGACGAGTGGTTCCTCTTCGATCAGGAGTCTCCCGTCTCGTTTGGTGCAAGAGGATTGATAACTGAACGCGTATTTTCACACGATGGCAACCTTGCCGTATCTGCCGTGCAGGAGGGACTCATAAGGAAAGTTAACCCTCGCTAGCAATTTGCCCTTATTTCAGCTCGCCAAATCGGCCCGACCACGTCCAACGAAGCTCCATTACATTGAGTAAACCCGCCCCGCCTGTTTTGCAAAAGATGATGGGACTATCTTGACTAAAGCTGGGTCGACTCTCGGAGCCGAGCCAAACTGTGTCTTCCTTGTGACATATAACACAGCTTAAATCTCTTGAAAATGTAGCTCACTACGTTCTTATACCGCTGCAATTGCGGTTTTAGGACCAGCAGAATTTCATTGATCCTGTCATAACCTGCGATCCATTAATAGGAACTGGGCTTATCGTCAGATGCTCTGATCAGGCGGCTTGCCTGGGTTGGCAATGCCAGAAAAGCTCAGGCGGATACCTCTGGAACGTCGAAGAGCTCGTCCTTCTCTCTCTCCTCCGGCCTCACGTAGTATCCTTTCCCGTACATCTTGTCGAAGGAAGAGATGATCTCGTCGAGGGGCAGATCCGCGAAGCTGCCCCGGGCACCGACATATTCCATATGGCGCTGACCGTCAACTGAAAACTCATGGAACAAAGTGTCATGATATCCGTCGAACTCCAATGGATGCACTCCAAAGCGTTCGCACATTTCGATGTTGAAAGCGGGAGTTGCTTTCACCCAGGTGCCATGCAGCCAGAACTCGGTGAAACCGTGGAAGATGAAAAGACCTGATCCCAATTGGGTTAGCAGCTTCTCGCTGGCCAGGTGATTGCGCACATCTGCAAAGCCAAGCCGGGCCGGAATGCCAGCTGCCCGCGAAAGCGCGGTGAGAAGCACGGCTTTGGGAATGCAGTACGCCACTCTGCGCCTCAGAACATCGCTGGCTTTGTAGTCAATTGGAACGTTGGTTATAGAGTACGGATCGTATCTAACGCCATCGCGCACGGCGAGAAATAGCTTGACTGCCCGTTCTTCATCAGTGCTGCATCCCTCAACCGCTTCTTTAGCGTAAGAAATAACGTCAGGGTTGTCGCAGTCTATAAACCATGTGGGTGAGAGGTACTGACCAAACTCTTCGGAGTTATCCATAAAAGGCAGTCTATTCCAAAGCAGCCAAGGCTGCCAAAGCGTGCTCAGTGATAGGTGGGAATTTCTGGACCAGCGCCCCCGCTCAACTGCTAAAACAACCCCGCAATCTGCGATTTCGAATACCCTGGCACAGACTTCTCAGTGAATTAGGACCTTCAGCGAATCGTGCTCCGCAGCATGCCCGAAAATGTCATGCGCATCAAGAATATCGTCGAAGGAAAACGTGTGGGTCACAAACTTCTCAACCGGCAATTTATGTTCAGCTACCAGCTTTCGCAGCATCCCGAGCGTAAGCTTCCCTCCACCTGATGAGCCCGAAATGGTACTGCCCTCGAGGCTTATTTTCCTACCTCTGTCTAAAGACAATTTGCCAACCATTAGAGGGTATTCCGTGTGCTGGAAACGGAACTTTAACCCTTAAATCACCGCTGCAGTTGGCAGACCTCCTACAGGGACGACTGCTGTGAGCCTCAAATAGGATGCCGCAATCACATCGATCTTGGCGACAGCGCCTTCTCCAACAGTGTGTGCAAGGTTGCGAGATGCACAATTTGACCTGTCGCGAATATGCCCCAAATACATGACATTTGCTAGCAAACCCCCGTCTTCTGCCGTGGGAGCATTTCCTGGATCCGCGCCCAGCACATTTCGGTTCATCTCCCTTAAGGGCACCCCCGGTCATCTTGCCCGATCAGATCTTGAAAGCGCATCGTCAAAGTTGATAGCGGAGCTGGACCAGGGCAAGATTTCAGTATTCCTTTTGGGAACATCGGCTTTCCCAACCCGCAGTCGGTTCCGGCATTCACCCACAATCTCGGCATCAATTGTCTACTCCGCTTCAACTGCCTGGACGCAACCGTCGACCTGACCCTTTACAGCAGTTGGGTCACGTTGCAACAATCCCACCAAACATAGTGCAAAAGAATAGGCTGGCGCACATGCCGTCCCGGTGTGTTGTAGCATTGTCGCAAAACGCACATGGTCTGGGCTAATCAGCCCGGCCGCACTCAGGGGGGACTGATGTTCGTATTTAAGAGGGCGCTACCTGCCACTCTTCTGCTATTTGGTGGCGTATTAGCCGCCTGCGGTTCTTCGAATAACGCGAGCTCCACATCGCAAACATCCGCATCCACCACTGCCACAGCTCCAAAGCAGTTGACAAACATCACGATGGTCGAGGCAGTGTCAGCACCTGCATATGCCCCTGTGACATTGGCGAAATCGGCAGGATTCTTCAAGAAGAACGGCCTTAATGTCACGGTGATTCCGCTCCAGGCCGGATCGACCGCCGCAGAAGCGATGGTGGCAGGGAGCGCGCAGTTCGATGCCGGCGTTGCGAGCGACGCGCTGTTGGCAGACAGCAAGGGGCTCGACCTGATTTCAATAGCTTCTCTTACTAACTCCATCAACCTAGACATAGAGATCAATAAGACCTACGCCGACGCCCACGGAATAACACCAACCGAAAGCCTTAACAGCCGCTTGCTTGCACTGAAGGGCGCCAAGATTGGCATCACCGCCCCTGGCTCGATTACGGATCTGGCAGTGCGATACATGCTTGCCTCAGTCGGCCTCAAAGCAGTCACCGACTATCACGAGGTTGCAGTCGGCTCACCTGCAGCAAACCTTACGGCACTAAAAGCTGATGCCATCCAGGCGACCATCTTCGACCCGTCGTATTCAGAGCTCGCCACCCAGCAGGGGGTCGGAATTCTTGGCATTCAGGCGGCAGAATTTCCTGTTCTGAAAGATGCTGCATTTGGTGCGATTATAACGAGCAAAAAGTATGCCCAGGCAAATCCGCAGATTGTCAAAGAGGTCGCCACCTCGTTCGCTGAAACCAACAACTTTATTCTCGATCATCCAAACCAGTCTCTGGCGGACATCGAGAAGCTTTACCCGTCAATCTCACCGCCTATTATG
>SCQM01000187.1 GCA_004298555.1 Actinomycetota bacterium
GAAATCAGCACCCGTTTCAGAGCATCAAACTCCTCAAGTGTCTGGCCAGAACCATTCACGACACAGTCCAGCGGATTATCCGCCACGATAATTGGCATCCCAGTCTCCTGAAATATTCGCTTGTCGATCCCGGTGAGCAGCGCGCCGCCACCAGTGAGCACGATACCCTGCTCCATGATGTCTGCGGACAACTCCGGAGGGGTATTGTCCAGCGTCACCTTTACCGCGTCGACAATCGCAGCGATGGGCTCTTCGATCGCACGACGAATCTCCTCAGTGGAAACCAATATCGTCTTGGGAAGGCCTGTTATAAGGTCACGGCCTCTGATTTCAGCTTGCAGTTCCTCCTCAAGCTCGACGGCAGAACCAAGGGCTATTTTGATCTCCTCTGCGGTTCGTTCGCCCAGAGCAAGACTGTACTCCTTCTTGATATAAGAAATAATGGCCTGATCGAGCTCATCACCACCGATTCGGATCGAACGGCTGGTGACAATTCCTCCCAAAGATATGACGGCGACCTCAGTCGTTCCACCGCCAATGTCCACAACCATATTGCCAGTAGGCTCGTGAATCGGAAGACCAGCGCCTATTGCGGCTGCCATGGGCTCCTCGATAATGTAAGCCGGCTTGCGTGCGCCAGCGTACTCCGCAGCCTCCTGGACCGCTCTCTGCTCGACGCCAGTTATACCGGAAGGAACGCAAATAACCATGCGCGGCTTGCCGTATCTGCTGTTGTGAACCTTTTGTATGAAATATCGCAACATTCGCTCACAGGTCTCAAAGTCTGCGATAACGCCGTCTTTCAATGGACGAATAGCCTGGATATTTGACGGCGTGCGCCCAATCATTCGCTTCGCTTCAGCACCGACAGCCAGCGGGCGCCCATCCCTGGTATTGATCGCCACCACGGATGGCTCATTAAGAACAATTCCCCTACCTCGCACATAAACCAGGGTGTTGGCTGTGCCGAGGTCTACAGCCATGTCTCTAGCTGGAAATAGATTTAAAAACGATTTTGATTTTGCCATTAGTAAACCTCCGATTGGACGGCGAAATCAACCTTTGTGAGCGAGAAGTAAACGAAGTCTAGTCGGGAACCTAGATATTTTCCCGAAAGAAAATGCCCAATTCCCGTTTAGCTGCTTCAGCCGAGTCAGATCCATGCACAAGGTTTTCCGCAACTGAGACTCCCATGTCGCCTCTGATCGTACCCGGAGCAGCCTTCGCCGGGTCTGTGGCACCTACCATCATTCGAACGATTGCCCACGTATCGTCTGGTCCCGAGACTTCCATTACTACCGATGGCGAGCGGGTAATAAATTCAACTAAATCCGTGAAAAAAGGCCGATTTGCGTGCTCTGCATAGTGCTGCTTTGCTGTCTCTTCATCGATTTGTCTAAGCTCGAGACGCGCAATCTTCAGACCTTTTCGCTCGATGCGACCCAGTATCTCTCCCACAAGACCCCGTTCAACCGCATCGGGCTTGCATATAACCAAAGTGCTATTCACGCCGGATAAGGCTAGTCGGTCAGGGTTGACGGATTCGCCGGGGAATTTCACCTTATATTAATGTTTGGTCATTTAATCTTTGACACTTCTTCTCTAGCTTCTGCAACCGTATATATAGACCCACAGACCAAGATGCCTTCATCTTGCTGACAATCTCTCATGGCAACCCGAAGGGCATCGGATACGGTTTCGAATCTTTGGCTGGAAAGATCAACCTCGGCGGCTGCCCGGCGCATTTCCTCCACATCCATCGCCCTCAGCGATCTTGCCTGGGCAACCGATACAGACTTGATCCGATCGTTTTTTAAGGCCAGAAACATCGCCTTGGAATCCCGGCCATTTAGCATCGAGATGACCATATGCCATCTCGATACGCTGGCAAAATCGCTTTCAAGGCTAACTCGGGCGCTGAGCATGCCAGCCGGATTGTGGGCTGCGTCGAGTACCACCAGGGGTGACCTCGAAACAACTTCCATTCTCCCTGGAGAAGTGACACGTTCGAATGCTGCCTTCACGACATCGAGGTCCAGTGCCCGCCCAAAGAACTCCTCAACCGAACTCACAGCAAGAGCAGCATTGTTTCCCTGATGGGGACCATACAAGGGCAGGAATATATCATCATAAGCTGCATGCTTGGTTCTTATGGCGATGACCCGGCCTCCGATAGCTTGGCTGTTCGACCTGATCTGGAAATCTTGACCTAATACCGAGGTCCCTGCGCTGGGCCTCGACAGAAATATATTGAGTAAATCGCTTTGATTAACGCCTATCACCACTGACGAATTCGGTTTGACGATCCCAGACTTCTCTCGCGCGATGTCTGAAAGCTCTGGCCCAAGAATGTCAGCATGATCTAAAGAAATATTGGTAACAACAGCAACATCTCCGTCGACAACATTTGTTGCATCCCATGTCCCGCCCATGCCCACCTCAATGACTCCCACATCGATTCCAACCGTATCGAAATGCGAAAATGCCGCAGCTGTAACTAGTTCGAACCAGCTAAGCACATTTCCGGAGTGCTCTTCCAGGATTTTCAGGGTCGAAATTTCATCTACCAGATCTTCATCGGAAATCGCTTCGAGGTCGACAAGGATTCTTTCGTTGATGCGGCTCAAATGTGGAGATACATAGGTGCCGACTCGAAGGCCATGTGCCATGAGCAGAGCTGTGATCATGCGACATGTTGAACCCTTGCCATTTGTCCCCGTGACGTGGATTACCGGATAGGTCTTGTGTGGCTCACCCATCATCTTTAGGGCTTCTTGAATTTTCACCAGCGAGGGTGTCGGGAAATCCGCGTGAGAATTCCTCTCGATGTTAATGTGACTATCCAGCCAATTGAGAGCATTCCCAAGTGATATAGAATTGCTCATCGGGCACTCCTCAAGCTTTAATTAGTCCCTAAGAAGCGACTAGGAAGCAGCCCGCCGGGTACGCTCAGGCCTATCGGGTCCGGCGCCCCTTGGAACCAGGGTAGGAGCCACCTTGTCAAGCACAACGCTGCGATCAACGACACACCGCTGAACGTCGGACCTCGACGGAATATCGTACATAACCTCGAGGAGCACTTCCTCAAGAATTGCCCTCAGGCCTCTGGCACCCGTTCCGCGCAGCAATGCCAAATCTGCGATTGACTCCAACGCATCTTGGCTTATTTCCAACTCCACACCGTCGAGTTCGAAGGTCCTTTGGTACTGCTTAACCAAAGCGTTCTTGGGCTCGACCAGAATCTCAATTAGCGCAGACCTGTCCAGGTTATCTACGGCGCCAATCACGGGAAGCCGGCCGATAAACTCTGGAATCAATCCAAACTTGAGAAGATCTTCGGGAAGCACATGCTTGAATATTTCGCCGTCTTTGCTTGTCCTCTCCGAAAGATCAGCCTTGAAACCAATCGACTTGGTGCCTATGCGTGCCTCGATTATGCGCTCCAAACCGGCAAACGCACCTCCACAAATGAAAAGGACGTTGGTGGTATCGATCTGGATAAACTCCTGATGCGGATGCTTGCGGCCTCCTTGAGGAGGGACCGACGCAGTTGTGCCTTCCAGTATCTTGAGCAATGCCTGCTGGACGCCTTCTCCCGATACGTCCCGAGTTATCGACGGGTTCTCGCTCTTGCGGGCGATCTTGTCAATTTCATCAATATAGATGATCCCTGTCTCGGCCTTCTTCACATCGTAATCTGCTGCCTGAATAAGCTTCAAAAGTATATTCTCTACGTCTTCACCGACGTACCCGGCCTCAGTCAAGGCAGTTGCATCAGCTATTGCAAAAGGAACTTCGAGTAATTTTGCCAAAGTTTGCGCCAGCAGCGTCTTGCCCGATCCGGTCGGTCCGATCAGCATGATATTGGACTTTGCCAGCTCAACATCATTGGTGCGCGACGAGCCTGCCTGGATCCTCTTGTAATGGTTGTAAACAGCGACGGCAAGTATCTTCTTTGCGGACTCCTGCCCGACTACGTAGCCATTTAGAAATTCGAAGATTTCCCGGGGTTTGGGAAGATCATCAAACTTTACCTCGGTGCTCTCTGTCAGTTCTTCTTCGATTATGTCATTGCAAAGATCAATGCACTCATCGCAGATGTACACGCCAGGACCTGCAATCAGCTTCTTCACTTGCTTTTGGGACTTGCCGCAGAAGCTGCACTTTACGACCTCTGGTCCCTCAACAAACTTTGCCACTGCCATCCCCTTTTGTACTTCTAACACAATAAATATTCGGGTTCAATATCCGAAGTATGGCTATTCGATCCTCTCGCGAAGAACTTATTTGATAATTAAAGTGTAGATCTGAAGTACTAAGCTACAGCCGCTGATGATCCACGAGGTTCTCTAGCGGTTGTGATGACTTCATCAATAATTCCATATGCCTGGGCTTCTTTGGCATCGAGAACAAAATCTCTATCGGTATCTTTTTGAATCCTAGACACCGGTTGGCCGGTATCTGCGGAAAGCATGTCATTCAACATGTCCCGCATGCGGAGAATCTCCTTGGCCTGCAACTCTATATCCGTTGCCTGACCTCCAACGCCACCATATGGCTGGTGGAGCAGTACTCTTGCGTGTGGAAGTGCAAACCTTTTACCCTTTGTGCCAGCGGCGAGTAGAACCGCAGCCGCAGACGCCGCCTGCCCAAAGCAGAAAGTAGAAACATCAGGACGAATCACCTTCAGAGTGTCGTAGATGGCAAAAAGGCCTGTGATCTCTCCACCTGGAGAATTGATGTAGAGGCTCACATCCTTTTCCGGGTCCTCGTACTCCAAAAATAAAAGCTGGGCGCAGATGAGGTTTGCAACTGAGTCGTCGATCGGCGTACCCAAAATAATGATCCTCTCCCGGAGCAGACGGGAATAGAGATCATAAGCTCTCTCCCCCCTGCTGGAAGATTCAATAACGGTAGGAACCAGATAGTTATACGCTGTCATTTGTCTCACCCCCTGAAGAGCTATCTATTTCATCATTACCGGACTCAGAGCCTTCTGCCAACTCATCTTCGGAATTTGTATCACTTTCCAGCAAAAACTCGCGGCTAACCGGATTGCCTTCTTCGTCAGCAATCTCTACCAATTCCAGGAACTGATCCAATGCCTTGGCCTTGGCCATTTCCAACTCGATTACCTTAATCTGTCCATTCTCGGTAATTCGATTCCGGAAGGTCTCAGAATCAATCTGAGCGGATTCTGCGTAAGCTCGTATCTCTTTCTCAAGGTCTTCAGCGGCCACCTGCACCGCCTCCTCCTTTACGAGGGCCCTTAGCACCAGGTCCACCCTCGCCTGAGTCTGGGCATCCGCAAGAATCTGACTCACTAGCTGCTCCGACGTGGTACCGGTGATTGCCAAATATTGCTCAAGTTGAATGCCCTGGGCTTCTAGACGACTCGAGAAGTCTCGTAGCATGTGATCGAATTCATGTTGGACCAACGACTGGGGAAGCTCCTTCAAGTCCATTAGTTCAATTAGGGCTGCAATGGCGCGGTCCCTGAAAAGCGCCTTGGAACGGGATTTTTTAGTGGCCTTGAGCTGCTCCTTGAGTGAGTTTTCAAGTTCCTCGAGAGTTTCAAACTCCGAAGCCTCCGCCGCCCATTCGTCAGTCAAGTCAGGAAGCTTTAGCTCGTTTACTTTCTTTACCTTCACAAAACAGGTAATGGGTCCCTCTTCGCTCCCCTCCGGAACCGCATCAAAGGATAATTCGTCTCCGACCTTGTGTCCCAAAAGTGCATCATCAAGACCTGGAATGAAGTTGTCTCCGCCGACCCTGTATAAAAAGTCCTCCACGTCAAGGTCAGGAATGTGCTCTCCGCCTCTCTCGGCGTGGACATCAATACTTACCTGATGGTCGGGGGCGATGCTTTCTTCGACCTCTGAAAGCTCGCCAAACTGTTCGCGCAGCCGCTTCAGCTGATCTTGGATATCTTGGTCAGTGACCTCCGGCGAAGGAATGACGACCTTGACTCCCCTGTACCCGGCAATTGTCACCTCGGGACGAAGTTCCACGTCTGCTTCAAGGACGATCGGGCCGCTCTCCTCACCAGATTTGATATTCACGTTCTGGGTAGCAATGACGTCGAGGTCGTTAGATCGGATAGCCTCATCAAGATATCCCGGTATAGCCTCGTTGATCGCCTCAACACGAATATATGAACGTCCGAGCTTGGCTTCCAAAACCTTGCGCGGCACCTTCCCTTGGCGAAAACCAGGAATACGAACATCCTTGGAAATCTTTGTTAGAGCTGCATTTACACTAGGTTCTAGCTCAGCCTCATCGATATCGATGATGATCTTGACGTTAGACCCTTCTGCTGGAGTAATCGTTGACTGCATATGGGTATATGAGCTTACCCGACGGACGGTTTATCTAGGCCTAGCCAACAACCCTTTGATCTCTACGATGCAATAACGAAAACCTTTGCCATGACGGCAAAAGTCATGCCAGCCAGCTGCATACATGGTTAGGGTCTTTTAAAACCTGCAGACCCGAAACTACGCGAAACTGAGGCGGATGGGCTCAGCACGAAGGCATTTCCTGCAGACTTACATCTACTCATACCCTCTAGGGTATACTGTACCAATAAAGAACGCATTAGCCTTTCTAGAAAGGAAACTTGTCGTGTTGTTCAAGAAGAGCGCAAGAGCAGTAGCTCCCCTCGAGGCCAAAGAACTCCTGGATCAGGGAACGGTCATGATCGATGTGCGTGAACTTTCTGAGTGGAACCATGGCCATGCCCCGGGCGCTGTGCATCTGCCAATATCAAAGATCCAAGAACAGCTCCACAAGATTCCCAAGGATGGCAACATTGTAGTTTGCTGTAGAAGCGGCAGCAGATCATCTGCGGCCGTCTCATTTCTCCTCAGCCATGGCTATAACGCCATCAACATGAAAGGTGGCATGGCTGCCTGGCACGCCCATGGACTTCCGGTCGTCAATTCGAGCGGTATCCGCGGCAGCATCATATAACGGCGGAGTCAGTCAACCCAAAGGACTACCTATCTAAGCTTCAGGAATAGCTTTTCAACATCCGTGAGAGTGCACCCACCCTTGAGAGCCTCTTCCGGATTCTCCAGGCAATACGAGATCTGGGAAGCAACAAGACGAAACCCGATTTGTTCAAGAGCCTTCGATACAGCAGAAATCTGTGTGACGATATCCTTGCACTGCCTTGAGTCGTCGATCATCTTCGAAATGCCCCTAATTTGACCTTCGACCCGTGCAAGCCGACGCTTAAGGTCCTGCCGCTGATCCTCACGAAGATTTATGGAAGGAACCGTATTATCTCTTTCCAGCAAATCTTGATCTTCTCCTAAAATACCCATAATGGTATTCTATGAGCTTCTTTCAATGTTGGCTACTGGAGCGGGAAAGATCTGCAGCTGGAAGATTAAAGATGTATGTCTCTGTCGATCCGCTTGGGCAAAATAGTCCGCAACCCGCACCCTCGCACTGTCAATGAATTTCAGGCGCTCATTTATCGTTTCAGCCGTGCTTGCTTCTTCACCGACCGCGAGCGGGTGACGGGAATCGAACCCGCATAGCCAGCTTGGAAGGCTGGAACTCTAACCATTGAGCTACACCCGCGTGACTTCTCATAGACAAGTTTGTCGGGGAGGGGGGACTTGAACCCCCGACCCCCTGCTCCCAAAGCAGGTGCGCTACCACGCTGCGCCACTCCCCGCAATCTCATCTAATTGCCGACAAGGAATTCTAGCTGCAGATCCCTAAACACTGTCGCTTATTTGAGAAGCCTTGTTCTGGATTCTTCGGTATATGAATACAGCGATCACAATAAGAATCACAAAGGCTATCAAATATCCGAAATCCTGAATGTATTTGACAAAACTGTGGTAGTTCGACTCAACTCCGTAACCAACCCCCGCGAGAGCTCCTACAAAGGGGACCGAGCCTAGGAGCGTATAGATTCCGAACCGGATCGGTTCCATTTCGGCAACACCTGCCGGAAATGAAATGAAAGTGCGAACAACAGGTAAAAGCCGGCCGAAAAAGACTGCTGCCTGGCCTCGCTTAGCAAACCATCGTTCTGCCCGATCAAGGTCGTGATCCCTTAGGAATATATACCTGCCATATCTCAGGACCAGCGCTCGGCCGCCGGTTCTGCCTACCGCCCAGGCTATGTAGGCTCCAATAAGGTTGCCCACTACACCCATAACGATGACTAAGGCCAAATTGAGTCTGCCTGTCGCAGCGAGCACGCCGCCAAAGGTCATTATCAGCTCAGAAGGAACGGGAATGCAGGCCGATTCGGCAACCATCAGAATTAAAATGGCGAGATACCCAGACGATGTTATGAAATTTTCCACATTGCCAGGCTAGTATGCCGTTCCCCAACCGCGGAGGCTGGCGGATCCTCGCTCAGTGGAGTCTCATAATCTGAAGTTCAACCGAAAGATTCATTGGAAATCGACGCCTGATGAGAGATGAGACGCCACCTATATTCAAATCTGTCTAAGCAAAAGATATTCAGACTCGACACCATCAGCCCGGGTCTCTGGCCAAGAATATTCTCGGTACAAAAAACCAGCGCCACATTGCCCTCCAAACGCACCTCCGTATCCAAAAGTAGAAATTGGAGCCCAGTCTCCGCCTGAAAAAGATTGAAGAAAGAAGCCGAGACAGCCCCCCATCCCTTTAATGTGGGCCAGCCCGGATGGGTGCATCTAACAACATCCGAATGTTCCCAAAGCTCGCTCATGCGGTCGAGGCTGCGGGCGGTTGTGTAGCGAATCTTGTGCAAATTCCATCTGCTGAAGTCTCAGTAGGTGGTGGCCATGGTATCTAGGTATTTGAAATTATTGGATACTTAGACCTCGAAGGAGGGTTATACATGGCCACCATTAGAAAGACTAGATCGTCTGGAACTGGTGCAGTGGAGATTTTGTCCAAAGACCCCGATCTGTTGAAAGAGATAAT
>SCQM01000188.1 GCA_004298555.1 Actinomycetota bacterium
GTTAAAGCCCACAGCGGCAGTTAAGTGAAATAGCACCCGTTGCTTCTCTTTTTATGTCTAGAAATAAATAAAGGCTAGCGCCAATCTTAGATTGGCAAATTGCCGAAATTACCCGATCGGCGGGGTGTTTCACGTATTAGGTGCCCTTTCGATGCACTTTGTAGACTCGGATGCAGGCCGAACCTGGCATCTCCAGGCTTAACCCCGGAACGATCCGGCCTGATTCCCTTCATGATGTCTAACTAGCCAATCAAAGCAGTTAGATCTTCAATTACTTTTGCGGCATGTCCTGCCGGATCACTTACCTCATAGGCAATCCTGATCGTCCCTTGCGGATCAATCAGATAACTGACCCGCTTAGACAGGCCAGCGGCTGGATCGCCCCGATCCCGTAAGACCTCATAGCGTGTGCCTACCTCCTTGCTCGCATCGCTAAGGAGCGTGTACGGGAACGATTGTTGATCTGCGAACGCCTTGTTGTCTTCGACGGTGTCAAAGGAGGCGCCAATAATTACTCCGCCAAGTGCTGCAAACTCACTGGACCTGTCACGCAGGCCCTGTCCTTCCAAAACTCAGCCAGGAGTGTTTGCTTTTGGATACCACCACAACAGAACCCATTTCCCCCTCAAACTCGAAAGAGAAATGGTATTTCCGTTCTGATCAGGCAATTCAAAATCCGGAGCAGGTTGGTTTACAGAGAGCATCGTTGATCCTTTGCTAATCAGGAAATGATTCCAATAAGCGCTGTCAAAACCAGTCTAACCTACATATGTTCCTTCAGTTGGAAATACAACTGGGTAATACCTGTCGCGGAGGGCAAAAACTCCCAAAAGAGGCGCTATCTTTTAGTGCGGAGGTTTCAATCGTGCTCGCACCCGCAATAGACGGAATCCGCCTTAGCCTTCACGTGCTGGCGGCAACAATATGGGTAGGAGGTCAGCTAACTCTTGCCGAACTTGTACCAACCGTAAGAAAGCTTTCCCCCGAAGCCACCAGGCTAGCTGCAAGGGCGTTTGCCAGACTTTCATGGCCGGCATTCGTGGTACTTGTATTGACCGGTTTCTGGAATCTGGGCGCCGTTGACATGAGCTCCCAAAGTACCGCATGGAAAATAGTGCTTGGCATAAAGATTGCCGTGGTTGCGATCTCGGGTGTATCCGCATATATCCACACCAAGGCCAAGAGCACAGTTGGATTGGCCGTCTGGGGCTCGATTTCGGGACTGTCGGCTGTCGCCGCTCTTGTCATCGGGGTATTCTTAGCCAATTAGCAGCATCTAATATGGTGACTTGAACTGTATGGGTTTTAAACCCACATGATAAAATGTTAGGTGTCATCGCTAGAGCCAACGTCGTCTCGAACGAAGCCAGAACACCATTGCCCATTTTTCGATTGAGATGACAGGTTTATTTGACATGGAGAAAACTTCCCCAAACTTCGGTTTGTACGACCCCGCATTTGAACACGATGCCTGCGGCGTTGCATTCGTCGTAAACATGACGGGTGGCAAATCCCACGACATAGTCGAAAAAGGTTTGACTGCTCTGTTGAATCTGGAACATCGAGGCGCCTCCGGCGCGGAGGTCAATACCGGTGATGGATCTGGAATTCTCATCCAAATCCCGGACAAATTCTTTCGCTCAAAACTAACGTTCGAACTTCCCGCGCCAGGTTCCTATGCAGCGGGAAATTTGCTCATCACAAAAGGATCAGAGCAGGAAGTAAAAGATGACGTCGCCAAAATGGCCGAAGAGGAAGGTGTGGCCGTTCTTGGATACCGGGAGGTTCCAACTGACAACTCCACGCTGGGCGCCACAGCTCTCAAAGTGGAGCCGACCGTTTTGCAGCTATTTGTTTCCGGTAAAGGCGGCCAAAATGGATTAGACCTTGAACGGCTCGTCTATATGTTCCGAAAGAGGGTGGAGAACACTACCGACGCCGTCTATTTCTGCTCGTTGTCATCGAGGACGATCGTCTATAAAGGAATGCTGACGACTCCCCAGGTATCGGAGTATTATCCCGACATCTCAGACCCCAGTTTCGAATCCGCTTTGGCCCTGGTCCACTCAAGGTTTTCAACGAACACCTTTCCATCCTGGCCTTTGGCTCACCCATACCGCCTCATCGCCCACAACGGCGAGATCAACACATTGCGTGGAAACAGAAACTGGATGGCCGCCCGGGAAGCGGTCCTCACTAGCAAGACTCTTGCAGGGGATTTG
>SCQM01000189.1 GCA_004298555.1 Actinomycetota bacterium
TGGGAGTTGATCATAGTGGTCGCGGTGTTCATGGTGTCCCTGAATGCGAACCACATGGCTACCCCGAGAGCTGAGAAAATAACGACAGCGACCGCTGACGAAACAACTCCTTCACCACTTTCATCGGATGGATGAAAAGTTTTGTTGATTAGCGACGAAAAGGCCGTGAAGGCATTAATCATTATGCAGATCATGTTTCTCCTTAGGGAGATATGCAGGTTGAATAATCGGGGGAATCTGATTAGCTGACAAGTGATCGCAGCGTTGCTTCCAATGGAATGGCGATGAAAATCATTCCAGGCACCAGCACGGCAATTGTGACGGGGATCCACACGAGCTGATTGCGTTTTTCAATGGTTGCAATTAGGCTGAAATTCTGTTCGCTCCTGAGTTGCTGCACAAGCCCCGCCATAAGCGTCAATGTTTCCGAGGTGGTGGTCCTGGCCAGCAAAAGATCGGCCAGTTGCCGTTTGGCGGGGGCATCGAACTCTTCGATCCAGTATGCGGCAGCACTCTCAAGGTCGAGGCCTGATTTAACCAGGCCTTGAAGACTGGCGATATCCCGATTGCCGATGCCCTCGATGCTGGTAAGCGAACTGTGCACGGAGCTGCCATTTATAACTTTCAGGTAAATCTGCTCCAAAAGGGCGACCAATGACGATGCAAGCTCTTCGGATCTGCGCTTTCTCCGCTGGTCAACGAAGTATCTCCCAATTACTGCAGCCGATGCCAGACCGGCCAAGGCACCAATTAGAACAACAGGTATGATTGTCTGGAAGGAGGTAATTGTGACAGCGCATGCCGAGCCGAGAAGCGCTGATGCCGCATATGCCCACTTTTTAACAGTTCCGGCTGAAGCTGCCTTTCCCGGTCCCGCAAGGAGCTGAATTGCTGGAATCCTGGCGGGAGAAATTAATGCCAGCCCGGTCGCAGCAAGAATGATGGCGATTAGGAATTGAGGTGCGGTCATGCCGGCTCCTGGACCTCGTAGCTCATATCTCTCAGCATTTGGGTCGGCCAAGCCGGGAAGCGCATCAATCTGCTGGACCAGTACCAACATATGGATAGAACCAACAGGGCTGCCAGGATCTGCCAGATTGAGGCAGTGGTCAGGAATGGTTTTATCGAGCCTGCAAATGACAGTCCAGCAAGTGCCATGCCTGCCGGAATGATCAGGATGAAAATCCGCGCAGTCCTGACACCAGCCAGTCGGGAATTAGTTTCCTGCTTGAGTTCATTTCTTGAGCGCACAGTTCCAGAGATGGCCGACAGCTGATTTTCTATTTGCGAGCTTGTGGAGCCGAGCGTGGTGCACAGCGCATTGCAAACGTAGCTTGTCGCTTCTTCGTTGTCGGCGGCAAGCCAGATTGTTTTCAGAGCCTTTTCCAAACTTCCCGAGTTTTCAAACTCGCGGCGGCCGTGCTGGATAAGCTCGCTTAGAAAAGGCGAGGCGATACTGTTCTGCTCGAATATCACGTAGGGGAGCGACCGCGACGAGGCGAGCATTTTGGCTCTTGTTTGTTCCAGGTAGCCGGGCCATGATTCTGCTAGCTCCAATGTCCTGCGTCTTCGGATTTGCCTCCAGCGCAGATAGACGCCCAAGGTTGCTGAAAGTCCGAAGGCGAATGCCATGTACCAGTTGAGTCCCGCAAGCCAGATGCACGATGCGGCAACGGCTGCCAAAAACGCCAAAGAGACCGGTTTTGGCAGCCTGTAGTTTGTGCCGGCGATAATACCGTAGATGTCCTGTGTAATATGCCATGCAGTCCCGGCGGCTGCTGCCAAGATTGGCCGCGACTGCTTTTGGCGGTCCTGAATCCTGCGTCTTAGCGTGGGGGAAATAAGCATGGTTCCCATCACCATGAGTACAAGTGCTCTCACAGGATCGCCTCCTCTAAGTCAAGCGGCGAGGTCAATGACGCCTGCAGATGAGCCAGAGCGTCGGTGAGCTCCTTTTGAACTTTGAGGTGGCTGAGCTTCAGCGGATTATGTCCAGAGAACTTGAGCCGCCATTCGACTGGATTAAAGGCGAATATTTCTGTTGTGACAAAGCCGAAGTCCAGGTCTTTGGAGCTTTCCTCAATGGCGATCACTTCTTCGACCACAACGGAGGTGCCCACTCTTCTGAGCTGCACAACCAGGTCGACCGAATTGGCTATGATCTGATTTACCGCCCAGATCGGCACGCCGGCGTCGAGGGACAGCTGCACAAGAAGTCGCAGCCTCGCCAGTGCGTCTTTGCAGCTTGAACCGTGTATGGTGCTCATTCCTTGGATTCCTGTGGAAAGAGAAAGCAGTAGAGGCAGGCTTTCGTCGTCGCGAACCTCTCCCACAATCAAGACGTCGGAGCTCATTCGCAGGCTTGCTTTGACAAGGGCCCTTAGTGAAATTTCCACCCGGCCAGGTCTGTTGACCCGCGTATGAAGCTGCACGCGGTCCGGTTTTGAAATACTGATCTCAGGAGTCTCTTCAATTATCACCACTCTTTTGTGATCGGAGAGAGCATCGGCTAGGGCATTGAGAAGGGTAGTTTTGCCGGAGCCTGGGGCTCCGGAGATCAGTATGGTTGCTCCGGACGCAACTGACCTGAACAGGAAGTCGCCGGCCTGAGGTGACAGAGATCCGATGTTCACAAAATCTTCGATGCTGTTCAGGGAATGCTTGGCGAACTTCCTTATAGAAACAGCAAAGGAAAAATTCTGGGTGAGTTCAGGATGAACAATGTGGATGCGGGTTCCGTCGGGAAGTTGGGCGTCCTGCACTCCAAGTGAGGGATCCAGCTGGCGGGTGCTCCCGACAGAGGTTTCAAGTATCCGTGACAGGACCCTCTCGAGATGCTGCTCGTCGTGGAACGTTTCATGGTGACGCCGCGGCGGCGCATCGTGTGACTTGACGAAAATGTCTTTTGATCCATTAATTGATATTTCCCATATGTTCGCATCTTCCAGCAGCGGTTCGATGGGTCCGAATCCGGTCAGGTTTCTTAGCACCAGCTCACTGAAGCGGATCGTGTCGTTTATGAGCCTTGAAGGATGGTTTTGGTTCCATCGGTCTATAAGGGCTGCCAGTTCGGCCCGGGCGATCTTGAGGGACGCCCGCGAGTTCAGGTCGGCCTCTGATTTGCGGAGGAATTCGAGCAGCTGCCGTTCTATCAGTGCCGATGCGCCAAGTGGTTCAGCCGCAGCTTGACCATTGAGAGTGTTCAATCGATGACCCGAAATCACTTGCCAACAGTACAAACCATACTGCTGTAGATGTTGTTTCAGGGGAGGCAGCAACAAGCTACCAATGATAAAGCAGGGAATCAAGACAATTTTTCAGTTATTTTTCTTAACCGGCTATATCGCGAGCGTTGAGCATTTCTTTGGGATGCCGGCTGGATCAATATCGGGCCGGTGATCTTCTACGTTTGCCAGGTATTCGATCGACCCGAGGTGCTTGCCACAAAAGCCGAAGAATTAGTTGCAGAAGTATACGATCTCGGTTAGGACTTCTAGGGGGTTATCATGAGTGGAATCGTGCCGGAGGACCCAAGAATCGAGATCGGGCTTCCTCCGCTCGGGACTCTAAAGACCATTGAATACCTGACTGACGAGCTGGTTAGGGTGATTGCGCCCAATCCGTCTCCGAATACGCTCGACGGAACCAATACTTACGTAGTGCTGGACCGCGTAGGAGGCACTGCGCTGATCATTGATCCGGGGCCTGTTTCAGACACGCATTTCGCCAACGTGAAAAGCGTGCTGGACGAAGCCAAAGTGGAGGCGGTAGGGATTTTTCTTACTCATCACCATCTTGACCATAGTGAGACCGCAAGATTGTGGTCACAAGAGCTTGGGGTTGGGGTGAGCGCATTTTTGGAGCGCCTTGTTTTCGGGGCCGGCCGGGCCTTGAGGGACGAGGATGTTTTTGAACTCGGCAACAAGGGGATCAAAGTTGTCGCCACGCCAGGCCACGTGCATGATCACCTGGCTTTCCAGATGGACACCGGACACCTGCTTGCAGGCGACCATATGCTGGGGAGGTCGACCTCGGTTATCGCCCATCCCGACGGCGACTTGGAGAAGTATCTCTCCTCGCTGGTGCGGGTGAAGGAACTGGGAAGCCAAGTCATTTTGCCCGGACATGGCCCGGAGATTTCAAAGGAGCTCTCTTCGGGCGTCATCGAATACTACATTGCCCACCGTCATTACCGCCTTGCGCAAATTGTATCGATTCTCGATACTGAAATCCCGCTTCACGTAGACGACTTGACAAGGCAGATCTATGGTCCCGAATTGCCGGAAACTCTTTTCACGCCGGCGAAGCAGTCAACCAGGGCTGCCTTGACATACCTGGTTCAAAGGGATGTCATAGAGGTTGACGAAGACGACCGCTACAGTCTTATTTGATTGGAGCTGGGACTGTCTGCGCTCCTTGGTTTGCCGGCTGGCCGGAACTTTGTCCCAACGGCGCCGCGAGCGAGAAGACTCCCTGAAATGTTGGCAGGGATGGGCCGCCTACTTTCACCGCAACAACCGATCCGGCCGTCTCGGCCTGGGCAATTGCGATTGGCTCAATCGGATCACTGAGAGACAACAGCAGGTCAGTGGCATTCTGGCTGATCTGGCCGAAAGCGGACCCCGGCTTTGACACTGCGATCACCCTTACCGCGCTCGCCACTACTCTTGAGGTTGCTGAAGCGCCAGACCCGACCGTTGCGATCAGCTCGACATAGTCGCCCGGTGAAATAGCGGCTATTGGAGCCTTATCCGATGACATCGGAACAGCCATCTCGATTTCCGAATCTGAACCCTTGGCAGCGTTGCTGAGATCATTGCGTTCTATGACCTGCCCGGCGGCAAGAGGTTCCCTGGCCACCTTATTGTTGAGGTCCACGGCCGTGGCAAACTGGCTGGAGAGTTTTCTGGTCGGACCCGAGATCTTTACGGGATTAATTTGATTTGGCAGGATTTTCTCGCCGCTGGCGATCGCTGCATTGGTTTGAAAAACGGTGATTTGAGGCCGTCTCAGGGAC
>SCQM01000190.1 GCA_004298555.1 Actinomycetota bacterium
TCGATCGGCGACAGGCCACCCGTCGAGGCCGAAGAAAGGTACTATCAACAACTCGCAGCGAGGACTGCCAAACCTGTTTTACTTTGACCAAACAGCCTCCGCGAAATGCGGGGTGATTCAAGGAGCAGTCGGAGCACACGATGGAGCGTCTCGAAGAGATGGCATCCAAAGTGGACGACCCCCGTCTGGAACAGGCCCGCGAGAAACTGGAGCAGGCCAGCACTATTGAGTCGGGCGAGGCCGACCCAGAAACGGCGAAGCAGGCAATGGACAATGTGCAGGAGGCCAAGCGCCTGTTGGCGCTGACCCGCAAGGAGAACCTGAAAGAAATCCGCCAACTCGAACTGGACAGAGTGGTCGATTTTTTCGAGAAGAACGTGCGCCAGCACGCACGCCCAACCGAAGCCACGTCGTTTGACAACTTGGTGAGGACCGCCCAGCGCGCTATTGACAATAATGGCGGTGAGTTTGAATCGCACATGGATGATCTGCGGGGCCGCAATTTTGTAATTTTGTGGCGTCAGGACTGGTTCGTTATTGACCGCTTCAAATGGCTTGCGCAAGATACCTACCTCTTTCCCGATGCCAGAGAGCACTCGCGGCTTGTGGCTATTGGCGTTGAGGCACTCAAGGCCAGCGACATTGATAAGTTACGCACGGTGGTTGTTAACCTCGATTCGATCCGAATCGGATCTACGGATGATGATGAAATGATGGCCGGTGCCAATATCGTTCGGAGTTGATGCTCATGGCTATCGATGTATGGCTCCCCATCGGATTCGAGCTACCAGACGGCGCGAAAGTTCATTCCACGCTGTTCGAGGGTCCGGATTGGCAGATTTACGAAACGATGGGCGGCGGACGCGCCCTCGTCTTGCTGGACACGCTGGCGAAACATTGGCTGGATGCTGGGCTGATCAGAGATGGAACGTTCAACGCTGCGGAGTTTGGTGACCGCCAATTGCGGTCGATCTCATGCGGGCCGAGCCAGGTGCTCTGCCCGGTAGGCGAAGCGAAGTCTCCCGACAACAAGGCTGAGGCGCTTTCCTTCGCCTTGGCGTTGAAGGCAACACGAGATATTGATGCGGACTCTCCGCTGCAAGATGCACTCTACGTCGAGAAGATCACGCGACTGTTGCCAACCTACAGCATCAGTTCCAGAGCCGATGACGATGTCGTGCTTGGCTATTGGCTGACCGGCGGCACTAGCGTTCCGGCCACCTCCTTCCGCCGTCTGCACCAGACGATGAGTTGGCTGGGTGCGGGCCACCTGAAGGATGTCGTGCAGGCGGCGGGCTTCGAAATTGCTGAAATTATTCCGCTGGAGCGCAAGCCCACGACTCCTATCGAAGGAGCGGAATCCGCCCGAGCCGAGAAGGTGGGGGAAGGTAAACGCGCTGAATCGGAACCCAATAAGGTCTTTGAACTCGCAGGGCGTCCCAGACTGGCGGCCTTCTTCAACGAGCACGTCGTTGACATCATCACGCACCGAGACCGCTACAAGACGCTTGGCATCGAGTTCCCATCAGCGGTGATTCTGCATGGCCCTCCGGGTTGTGGCAAAACTTTCGCGGTCGATCGGCTGGTGGACTTCCTTGGCTGGCCGAGTTTCCAGATCGACTCATCCAGCGTCGCCAGCCCCTACATCCACGAGACCAGTAAGAAGGTTGCGCAGGTGTTCGACAAGGCAATGGAGAACGCGCCGTCCGTCCTTGTGATTGATGAGATGGAGGCTTTCCTTGCCGATCGCGAAATGGGGTCGGGGCATCACCGCGTGGAGGAGGTAGCCGAATTCCTGCGTCGGATTCCTGAGGCGGTAAAAAACGACGTGCTGATCATTGCCATGACCAACCGTATCGACATGATCGACCCAGCCATCCTGCGCCGAGGGCGTTTCGATCACGTTATCAAAGTGGATTTCGCCAGCGAGGCGGAAGTGCAGTCGTTGCTGGACAAGCTACTTTCCTCCTTGCCGAAGGAGTCGGACGTGGAGTCCAAGCTGCTGGCGAAGGAGCTGGCAGGCAGGCCTTTGTCTGATGTGTCTTTTGTGGTGCGTGAGGGCGCGAGGCTCGCGGTGCGATCTGGCAAGGAGAAGCTGGATCAAGCCAGCCTAGTGGCTGCGATGAATACGACGCCGGCACGGGAGCATGGGGGTGGCAATGCTCGGCGTCACATCGGATTCGTTTAAAGGGAGAAGGTAGTGACGGGGGCGGGGGGACGGAAGAAGGGGGAAGGCAAAGGCTTCGCAGGTCTGTCTTCACTCGTGTCCGATATCGATGTAGCGCCGCTTGATGCAATTAGCGCGAAAGGCATCTCGTCGACTGAGGTGGATTCGCATGCCGAAGTGTCCGCTGAGGAATCAGGTGCCCACTCAGAAGATCGACCAGCCAAGCATAAACGTTCGGCTAAGGCCTCGCGCCTTTTGACGGCGGATAAGTGGGTTTTGGGTGTGTTGTTAGCATTTTTTGGGTTGGTATTTTTCTCGGAGCAGTCGTGGCGCGGCCCGACCCATCCTAACGCGGCCAATTCAATAGACAAAGTCGACGGAGCCCTTAGGCCAGCTGGAAACGAGCCCAAGCTTGCCTCAGTACCAGAGTCACCCAAAGTGTCTGCACCGTTGGTTGATGTCGTACCGCCGGAGGGTCCAAGGCACCAGTCGCCTCCATGGCATGGCACTGCGCCTGGCTATTCACCGCCAGCACCGGTGCTGCTGCCACCGCAACCACAAGCACCTTCGCGCCCGGCCGAGTCCAAGCCACCGGTTGGGCAAAACATCGTATTCTCAATCGAGCAAATTCGATATTGCTTGGCCGAGGGCATCCGCATGGACGGCGCGAAGTCTGCGGTCAATAACTATAGCGGCAATGATGTAGATCGATTCAATTCGATGGTTGCCGACTACAACAGCCGCTGCGGGAATTTCCGCTATCGCACCGGTGCGCTGGAAGGCGCCCGGCGGGAGATTGAGCCGTACCGGAGCCAGCTTCAATCTGAAGGCAGGAGCAGATTCGCTCGTCCGCCAAGTGGTGCGCTTTCGGCGCCTGCACCGAATCGTTCTGCACTGGATAATGTGCAGGCACAGACCATACAGCGTAAACTTAACGAGCTCGGTTATAAATCTGGCACCGTAGATGGTTTGATAGGGCAACGTACTCGTTTGGCCATTATTGCATTCCAGCAAGATAGGGCACTACCGGTAACTGGTGTGGCGGATCAGGCCTTATTACTCCAATTGCAGCTCGCCGCTGTGCCCGGTGCGACGATTACCAAAAATATTGCGGTTTCCACTAATCCTATTGGCGACAAGCTCTACCACACGGTATGTTTTGCCTGCCACGCAGTGGGTGCAGCTGGCGCCCCCAAATTCGGCAACAAGGCCGACTGGGCGCCGTTCATCGAGACCGGTCAGGACGCCATGCTCAAGAATGCCATCCGCGGCGTGGGTGCCATGCCGCCGCGCGGTGGTTCACAGGCGACCGATGCCGAAATGAAGGCTGCTATTCAATACATGGTTGACGCTACCAAGTAATTGGCCATTCAATCGTCGAAATCCATACATTATTTTAATCTTGGAGCTCACTTGGTTATGACTGCGCTGCACCAGGTTGCGTTCGCACTGTTGGGGGTGAGCGTCCGTGATGATCGGAAGCGAATCCTCTATTTAGCAGAAGAAAAATCCCTGGAGCTGGATAGCGATATTTGCCAGAAGGCACGGTCCGATCTGACGAATCCTCGCATGCGGCTGAGCGCGGAGATTGCATGGCTTCCTGGTGTATCTCCACACAAGGCGACCCAGTTGGTCGAGAACCTGCTCAGCAATCCAATGGCCATGAGAGAGGAGTCAGGTCTACCCACGCTCGCTCACTTGAATCTGCTGGCTGCCGCATTTGAAGCTGTAGATGACAAGTATGACGCGGATGATCTGGCTAAATTCATTGTGGAGACCGCCTACTTGGCTGACGAGCTAAATCCAGAGGAGGTCCTGCGAGATATTAATGAGGATCGGGCCGTTTCCGGCTTCCCGGAAGTGCGTGGGCTTGACCAAATAGAAGCCGAGTTGACTGAGCGCAAGCGGTACTATCGAGGCGCCATCAGGGATGCGCTCGACAGGCTGCCGTCCATGGTATTGATCCAAGTGATGACCGCAACTGTGGATGGCGTCACTTCTGGCGGTGAAAGTCCTGCACCGGGGCTGATCGATGATCTGGTGGACAGTTATGAGGTGGAAACCCAAGGTATCCTACAACAGGAGGCTGAGAACGCTTACAACATCATCAAGGCAGCTAGAGACCGTACGGGCTCTGGTGAGGCCGCTGTCGAACCGTGTGTGGATAAGCTCGATACGGTCGCTCGCAATTGGGACAAGATTGCGCAGCCCATCCAGCTGAGTTCGAAAGCGCGTGGCATCGACCACCAAGCAAGTCGCGATTTGGCCTACGAGATCCGCAGTCTCGCCGTTGACCTGTTCAACAAGCACGACATGCTCACTCAGTCGCAACGATTAATGGGACTGATTCGGGAGTTGTTTTCTGAGGTTCCGGAAATTTCGGACCGAATCGAGGAAGATGCAGAGGCCCTTGCTGATATCCAGCAACGTCGAAACGAATCGGCTGCAATTGATCCAATTAGAATCCTCGTTGATGGCGTGCTCAGAAATATTGACAACGATCCGGGGGCGGCAAATAACGAGGGCGAACGATTGCTCACTGAGGGCATGTCCCTCTTGATGTCTGCGACGATTGAAGTCGGTTCTCAGACGTATCGTGAGGCCGCGAATATCCTCGCGTTAGGCATTATGCAATGTGCCATTTCCTTCGGAAATCAGACCTCGAAGTGGGCGCCTTGCATGTCACTCCTGAAAAAGGCGTTAGAACTTGCTTCGGATACAGAGCTTCGAAAAAAATTAGATGAAAATTTGGCTGTCGTCCGAGGAAATCTGGACATTCTCGGAGACCTTGACCCGATCCAGAAGGCTCCTGCGCTGCGCACGATAAATGGGATCGGCACCACGCTTTATGGTAATACCGACGCAAAGCTCGATGGGTCGTACATGGCAACCTATTACTTTGTGTTCTTTGCCATTCCCATTTTCCCAATATCGCGCTATCGGGTCGTCCCTACGGGCAGTGGCTACAGGTTCCTGGGGAAAGGAAGGCTTCGTTCATTCGACTATTGGCATATCGCGATTTCGATTGGGTTGATCTTGTTTTTGTTCGGTGGTGGTGTTTGAGGGATTGGCAGCATCCACTGCGCATTGGCCACCCAATGGAGGGAGCGGCGGTTTCTGTGGGACACTGGAGATAAATAAAGAGTTTTTCGAGCAAATTCATATGATTGACATGAGTGTCATCTTATGATTAATTCTTGCGCGAAGTGCCGTGTTATGCTTTATCGAGTGTTCGGACGTTGAGCGAAATGGTAGCTGTCAGTTGTTGCCGCCGGTGTAATACTGACCCGCTGACGTCGGAGTAAATCTGACCCACCTGAGCGAAGATGATGGCTTTTTGGCCATCGGGAATGTTGACTCAGGAGCAAG
>SCQM01000020.1 GCA_004298555.1 Actinomycetota bacterium
CAGTTGATAGTTGTGGCCATTCCGAAAATGTTATTTTCGCAAGTCGACGAGCTGTCGGAGACCGTGCGAGGAACCGGAGGATTTGGTCATACTGGAATTGGAAGACTTAAAAGTTAGGTGATGAGCATAGCTTGGAATCTTTGAGTGGGTTGGATGCTGCTTTTTGGGCAGCGGAAACGGACACCATGCCACTAAATGTGGGAGGGATCCTGGTGTTCGATAGGGGCGTTCTCTCAGCTGTCGAGAGCTACGACAGGATTCTGCGACTGTTGTCTGCCAGAATCCACCTGCTCCCGTACTTTCGCAAAAAGGTAGTCAATGCACCGTTCGGGCTTGTGCAGCCCTATTGGGTGGATGATCCGTCTTTCTCGCTTAGTAATCATGTACATCTTGCATTTTCAAATGAAGAGGTGAGTTCCGACCAGGTTTTTGATTTCGCGGGCTCGGTCTTGCCAAGGCGATTCGACAGATCGAGGCCGCTTTGGGATTTATTTGTGATCCCAAGAGTTCAGGGCAATCGTTTTGCGTTAATTGCCACACTTCACCATGCGTTGACCGATGGAGTCAGTGGAATGGAGGCTCTATCATCCCTGTTTGACCTGAGTGGGGAGTTCGATTTGCAGGCACAGCCCAAGCCGCATATTCCCCACGAGCCGCCTTCACAAATTGAGGTTGCCGCCAAGACTTTATTTGGTCTTACGGAGCATGCTTTGACAACATTGGCCAGCGGGGCATCTGCACTGAAGGTGCTACCAAATGTCTTATCTGAATCATTGAAAGGGGAGCGGGTAAATCGAGCTGCGAACGTGTTGGTCGTATCCAGGCGAACCGGGACCTCGGGAGCCATTTCGTCGCACAGAAGAGTAATTTCCGGTGATGTGGAGCTGGAAAAACTTTCGGGAATCGCAGCGAAGCACGGGGTAAAGGTTAATGATGTGCTCATTGCACTTTGTCATGAGGCCCTCGTTGCATACCTGAAGTCTCACAATTTTCAACTTCCAGAAGATCTTGTTGCGATGGTGCCAGTGTCGATCCACGATGAAGCTGGAGACATAGAATCCAAGAACAAAGTCTCGGCAATGTTTTTGAGAGTTCCTACTGTATTTCGCGGGTCAGATGATCTCCTAGCCTCAGTCCATGGAATTACTGACCGGGCTAAGACGGTTCATTCTGAAATCGGTTCATTTTTCTTCTATAACGTGGCTGAGATCGTTCCCCCGGTTGTCCTTCAAACGGTCTTCAGGTTTGCGGCAGATGCAGAGCTGTTCGACCTGGTGCCACCTCTATTCAACTACGTGGTTTCGAATGTTCCAGGTCCGGACGTTGATCTGTTTCTTGCGGGATGCCGTCTTGAAAATGTGATACCAATGGCTCCGGTTGCCGATGGTTCCGGGATCACTTTTGCATTTGTCTCGTACCGCAGGATCGTCAATTTGGGTTTGGTGGTTGATCCGGAGCTGTATCCGGATGCAGAAGACATTGTTCAAGGGATTGACCGATTTTTGGACGAGCTTTTGGAGTTGGGTGAATAGGTTACCCTAATGAGGGTGTATTCTCAATGTTGTTGTTTGCGGTAGCCTTTGACGCTAGGTCGCCAACCTGGCGCTAAGCTTGTAGCTCTTAGTGCGGACGTGGCTCAGTTGGTAGAGCATCACCTTGCCAAGGTGAGGGTCGCGGGTTCGAATCCCGTCGTCCGCTCCATTTTTTACTCTCGTTGAGTCGGAGTTGCAGGCCATTTATTCGGAATTACGGTGCCTCCAATTCATGCGTCTATTCGGCCTGTGGCAGCGGTGGGGCTTCGATAACAGACGCTGCATTAACGAGACACGATGAATCGTTTCTAAGGCGGTCACCGTAATTACCTGGTTGGAATATGAAAATAAGCTGAGCAATCCGGGTAGTGATAACTACCACCTTTTCTGGAAACGAGATAGTGTTGACCTTGTACTCAATGTGCAGCGAGGTGATATTGAACTGGGGCCCTCGTTGCACCCAATAGGGCGGAGAGGAAGTTAAATTTCGATGGAGACTTCTTCCCTGGCTATAGCCACGGACGGCCTGACCAAGCAGTTCGGTGATCGTATCGCTGTAAACTCCGTGAATTTAAAAGTTCGCGCTGGAACTGCTTTTGGGCTTTTGGGTCCCAACGGTGCAGGAAAGACCACTCTTATACGTATGCTGGTTGGCCTGGCACATCCTACTGAGGGAAGTATTGAAGTCCTCGGGAATGCGATCCCAGCTCATAAGCTCGCAGCTCTATCAATGGTGGGAGCGATTGTCGAGGAGCCGCGGTTTTATCCTTTTCTTAGTGGAAGGGAAAATCTCGAAATTGTCGCAGCATTGCGCAGTCGCCTGGCAATGTCAAATATTGACATGGCACTCGAACGGGTCGGACTTGCCAAGAGGTCCGCAGACAAGGTTGGCGGATATTCTCTTGGTATGCGGCAGAGGCTGGGAATTGCCCGTTGTTTGCTGGTAGATCCCAAGCTGATGATCCTTGACGAACCAATGAATGGTCTGGACCCACCTGGAATCCTGGAGATTCGAGCACTGATTAGATCTCTGGTTGATGAAGGAAAAACCGTGTTGCTCTCGTCCCATCTGCTTGATGAAGTCGAAAAGACATGCGATGAAGTAGCGATACTTTCTCACGGATCAGTTCTCGCGTCAGGCAGCCTGGATTCGATTCTTTCAGGAACCGGAGAAAGGATTACGCTTCGAACTTCGTCAGATGGTAGCGCGGAAAAGCTTCTCCGGGTTCACCAGTCCGTATCGGGCGTGGAATCTGACGGGGGTGCGCTGCACATCACTCTCGAGAGCCATGCAGCCGGATATGACGGCCTCGTCGCGGGCATTGTCCGGGAGCTGGTCGAAAACGGGATAGACATCTATGAAATTTGCCAGGACCGGGTTTCACTTGAGAGCCGTTTCTTCGAGGTCACTGCTGTTGCCGGGCAAGCGGGATTAGAAATCTGATGTACTGCAAAATACTGCGAGCGGGGACAAGATGATAACTCAGTCATTAGCTGTAACCGCAGTCGAGACAAAGGCTGGATCACTATTCTGGCAGATGCTGCGTGCGGAAACGAAGAAATTGACGCGCAGAAAAGGTGTCATGGCGTTCACCGTTATCGGGACTGTCGGGGCTATTGTAATCACTTTCGCGATTCTGGAAATTTACCATTTGAGCAATCCGCTGAAATACTCTCCGATTGGCGGGATGAGTGGATTCAACAAAGTAATAGTGCTGCTAGGACAGATCACGATTATTTCCGCTTCCATTCTCGGCACTACAGCTGGTTCGCAGGACATGGAGAGCGGTGTCATCAGGGATCTGATTGTTACCGGAAGGTCCAGGACAACGATTTTCCTTCTCAGGATTGAAGGTGCAGCGATTGTCTGGCTGGTTCCACTAATTGTCGCATTTTTGATCGGCATGGCAGTGGTTTTTGGCTTGGCAGGTGGAACAAAGGAGCCTTCGCTGCATCTGGTTTTAGGTGCTGCGCTTTACTGCATTGGTGTCAGCCTCGTATATGTGTTGACGGCGGCTGGATTTGCTTCGCTATTCGGAACAAGAGGTCCTGCAATTGCCATCATGATTGGATGGACATTTGTCATAGAAGCGCTACTTGTGAATGTTTCAGCACTTGGACCTGTTCGTAACCTATTCCTTACCACTGCAATTTCGGCTCTGTCGCCCTCAGCGGACCGTGCGAGACATCTGCAGGCGGCCGGAGTTACACCGTCGCTGTTTGAAGACTACGTGGTTATTGTTGCCTGGCCCCTGATCATGAACCTACTGGGGTGGATTCGGGGAAACCGTTTGGAGGCCTAGACAATTTCAAATGCACTCGAACAGTTCGTGCAGATAGTTCGTAGATCCTGGAACTGAGGGAGTTTGCGCGCTAAGTCTCTATCTCATTACCTAGAGTATGGCACCATCCGGAGAACGACGGAGGAAAGAGACGGGCCTGGAGCTGGAGCGCATACTGAAGCGTAAAGATATTGTGGCAGGCCGTGACACCGGATCCGCAGCTTGAAATGACTTCCTTTTCAGTTGTCGGTCCGATTCCAAGTTGAAGAAAATTTTTTGCGATCTCATTTGGGTGTTTGAACCTGTTCCTGCGGTCGACATTCTGGCGCCAGAAGGCGCTCACTGCGCCTGGTATATGTCCAGCTTTAGGGTCGACGGTTTCATTGATGCCCAGATAGCGTTCTTTGGATCTTGCATCGAGCAGGATAGCATTCCCCTGGCTCAAAAGTGCTTTGAGTTCGGGCTCCGAAATTACCAGGTCGGGATCCCAAGACATGGTGCTAGATGTGTACGGAAGCCGTGGCATGGATCGAATTGGACTTTCACCGGATTCGAACATGCTATTAGATGCGGCACTTAGTCCGCCGTTCAAAAGAGCGGCTTGATAACCAATGGCACTTGCCATCCACCAAGCGCGTGCCGCAATTGAGCCAGCCTGGTCGTCATAGAAGACCAACAGCTGACTTTTGCTTACGCCGAAAGAAGTAAGAACTGATTCGAAACTCTTCGGATCAGGGAGCGGATGCCGGCCCAAGGCAGGATCAACGGTGCTTGGGTCGCAAAGACAGGTGTCAAGATCCAGAAACATTGCTGAGCGGATATGTTTCTCAAGAAATGCCCTGTGGCCGCTTCTGCCATCGAGATACCAGCGAACATCGAATAGATGGAGTTCTTCGGTTCCCAGCGATGGTTCAATGTCTGCTAATTCAACCAAATTTGCCACCAAGCCCACCTGGCCATACTAGGTGAAGGTATTGGGATTAACCGGCGAACGAAGCGGAATTAGGAACTAACTTCTATTTATGTCTCGTTTTGTGCTCACTGCGGTTGGTCCTGACAGTTATGGAATCGTGGCACGTGTCACATCTGCATTGGCTGAGCTTAGCTGCAATCTTGCTGATTCCACAATGTCGAATCTGTCCGGTCATTTCGCCATGATATTGGTAGTGGACGGGTCGCCAGATATCGATGAGAAATCGATCTACAACGCAGTCCAGTCCCGTTGCGCGGAGCTTTCGCTATTAGTTGACGTGAAGAGAATTGACGGCTATGTTGACTACGATCTGGACGGTGATCGCTTTGTCGTATCTGTTTATGGCACGGATCGGCCCGGTATTGTAGCTGGCATATGCGAGGTCTTGGCGGCACACCATGCCAACATTTATGATCTCACGACCAGGGTGATCGATACAGAATCAACTTCAATTTATACCATGGTTCTCGAAGTTGCCCTAAAGGATCCAAGCGGACTGGCCAAATTGGAAAGCGCTCTCTCACTGAAATCATCAGAACTTGGCGTTAGTTGTTCAATAAGATCGTCAGATTCCGACGAGCTTTAATTGTTGCGAGATTTGAGACAGATACTGACATGGCAATGCTGAAAGTTGTGGAAATAGGTAGTCGGGTCTTGTCGCTGGTGGCGCAACCGGTAGACGAGATCTCCAAGGAGCACAGGCGCCTGGCGCAAGACCTGGTCGAAACTATGTATGGAACACCAGGATCGGTGGGGATAGCCGCCCCCCAAGTCGGCGTTTCTGTTTCACTTTTTGTTCTGGATGTTTCAGGTCACAAGAGAACGAATACCTGTCATGGCCTGATAGTGCTGTTCAACCCTGAAATTATCTCCGCTTCCGAGCCTGTCATTATCCGTGAGGGGTGCATGAGCGTTCCACATCTCACCGGAGACGTTCGCCGCGCTTCCCAGGTGGTGGTGCGAGGCATGGGTATCGATGGCAAGGAGATTATCATTGAAAGCGACGCCTTCGAGGCCCGCGGGCTGCTTCACGAGATTGATCATTTGGCCGGAAAATTGTTCATCGATCGTATCGATGGCCCCCATGCGTTGTTCAAGCGCAAGCGATATCTTTAGACTCCGGTTGTCCCAGGCGAATGGGAAGCAGCATCGTTCGATTGCAGTTGGCTATAGGTTATAGTTTGATTTTGCGTGAGTCCGATGCTCGACTGAGTGCAGAATTACCAGCACCTCTGAGTACCGGTTTTGAAGCCCGTGATCTAACCTTGTGAGATCGATGGGTTTCCGGCGATTATGAGGAGCTTCAGATTGCGGCGTGTCAAGTGGTTGATGGTTGAAAGTAGTTTTTTAGGAATGGTTGGCCTGGGGGGAGCTTTGCTCGGAACAAGTGCCACTTCATTCGCCAATACGAACAGCGCGTATTCGCCCTCCAGCGCTAACGGCAGAACTAGCGCGGTCACGGTGTCTCCATCGGAAAAAGTTCCGAAAAGCCGCGCCGAAACATCCAGCATTCCCCAGATTCCCTTGGTGACTGCACCTGCTTCGACTGGGATGTTTGGAAGCTCGATCAACCTGCTGTCGAATTCGGTGAAAGTGTCAAACGCGACGCAATCAAACACGTCGGTGGGTTCGATCAGCCCGCCGGATCCGGCCCTAGCTCTTGGGAATTCAACAGCAATAGTTGTAACAAACGAAACGCTCGTGATAACTTCGCGCCTCAATCCATCCGTTTCCATGTCGGAGACTATGGGTCAACTGTTCAATTTGAGCCAGCCGGCCACCTTCACCGACCCCTCCGTTGTATTCGACCCATCAACAGGCCGATATTTTTTGAGTGTGCTTGCGTACTGCGTAATCAATATTGCCAGCTGTAACGGTACGTCCTTTTCTTCAGTTGAGGTCGCGGCACTGACGGATTCTGTGTCACCTCAAGCCGACACCTATCAGCTTGACTTTTCTACGCAGCTTCTTCATGATCAGCCCAAGATAGCGGTGACCGGAGACAAGGTTGGCATTGCTTGGTCTGACTTCTATTTTCAAAGCGGCCAGGTTTCTCAGTATGTCGCGCAATCTACTCTCGCAGTGGTTCCAAAGATAGACTTGACCTCCGGCATTGTATCTCCACCAGTTACTTTGCTTGCTCTTCAGAACGGAGGAAATATAGATCCGCCAATCCCGGTGTCTACCGTCGACTGGCAAAAGGTTGCGGACCAGCCGTGGGCCGCCTCCGCCGGATTGCCGGGCCGCGTTGGCAATTCTCTCTATATCTGGGCAAACGATTCGGGTCAAGCCATTTACTGGAAAGTCACGGGTTCGGGGCCGACCTTCACCCTGGTGTCGTCTTTCCCGAGCTCAGTGTCCTTTTATCAAACAACTGATGGAGTCAATCCAGCAGGCTCGCCAATAGTAATTGCATCTCCGAGCAATTTGCAAAACGGGTCAGGTCTTCCCCTTGACGGGGACGACAACAGGTTCCAGGTGGCCGAGAATACAAACGGTAGCGGGCTTTACCCGGTGTTCTCTGGAAACACAAGCTGCAGCAATGGGGGTATTGTTTCTGCTTGTGGATATGTGGCGAAAGTGACTCCTGGGGGCGTTATTGTGATGCCAATTGAAGTCCCCGGATATTCCTCGGGTTTCCCCAGCGTGACTTCAGTCGACGGCGTAAGTACGTCCCTTGTCGGCACGATCACAATGTCGTCGGGCTCGCTGAATCCTTCCCTCTACAGCTTTACGATTACGCCAAGTGCCGCAGGTTACCGTGAGATATTGAGTCCAATAGATGTTGGCACGGTCCCATACGGCTACTCCACATCAGAACCTTATCTTCGTTGGGGTGATTACTTTGGCACTGTAGGCTTTGATATTTCGGCATCCACTTCTGCTCAAAATCTCAATCCGGTCTATTTTGCCACTGGTGAATATTCGGACAACTCAGCAGCGAGCAATTCCTGGGTAGTACCGCAGGTGGAATTTTCACCAGTAGCCAGCATTGCATCTAACGCCAATGCCACTGCTGGATACTGGGAGGTCGCTTCCGATGGCGGGATCTTCTCATTCGGTGACGCCGTATTCTACGGCTCGATGGGAGGCCACTCCCTGAACCAGCCGATCGTCGGCATCACCTC
>SCQM01000191.1 GCA_004298555.1 Actinomycetota bacterium
GCTCGGTAGGGGATGGAGCAAGAGTTACGCGATGCGAGGCTTCATGGGCTGATATTGGTGCAGGTGCAGTTGTCGGACCATGGGTTGTGCTCTCTCGCGGTGCTAAGGTTGAACCCGATTCTTCTACTGGGTCTTTTATAACAATAAGGTAGGAAAAGTGGAGCTCGTTCCCACGAAGCGGCTTGAACTCTATTCGGGTAGATCTCATGCTCAGCTTGCACTTGAAATTGCCGAGAACCTTGACGTGACATTGGGCAATGTCGTGCTCAAGGAGTTTGCCGATGGTGAGATTCACTGCAGGTTTGGTGAGTCCGTAAGAGGCAAAGATATTTTCATTATTCAGACGCATTCTGGGCCAGTCAATGATTCGCTCATGGAGCAGCTGATCATGATTGATGCTGCGAAAAGGGCTTCTGCCAAGCGCATCACCGCAGTGTGTCCTTACTACGGCTACTCCAGGCAGGATCGGAAGGCATCGGGCAGGGAGCCGATTACCGCCAAACTTGTGGCAGACATGATGGCAGTTGCCGGTGCAGATAGGATCATCTCGGTGGATCTTCATTCCGGCCAGATCCAAGGGTTCTTCGATGGCCCCGTTGATCATTTGACAGCAATGCCGGTGCTGATCGAGTATCTGAGGAAAAATGCAGATTCTGAAACTGTAATAGTCGCACCTGACGCTGGACGCGTAAAGGTCGCTTCCAGGTTTTCACAAATTTTGAACTGCGATCTTGCCTTTGTGCACAAGCGCCGCCCCAGGGGTACAGCCAATGTGGTGGAGGCACTGGACGTAGTAGGAGAGGTCAAGGGACGCCGTTGCGTCATAATCGATGACATGATCGATACCGCCGGGACCATATGTGCAGCTGCGGATCTTTTGATGGATCGTGGTGCAGACGAGGTTTGGGCGATGGCAACCCATGGCCTTCTTTCTGATCCGGCCGCCAAGAGGCTCAACGATTCTGGAATTTCCCGAGTCGTAATCAGCAATACCTTGCCGCCACGTGCCGACCGGACTATCGATAAACTGGAGGTTCTTTCAGTCGCACCAATAATCGCCCAGGCCATAGGAGCGGTTTTCGAGGATTCTTCGGTTTCGGAGATTTTCGGCGGCGAGAATCTCTCCTAGCATCTTTCGAGTTTGCGCGCCTATGGCAACGCGGCTCCCCGGGCTTTGTGCCGCACGCAGCGTATAAGCATTTTAATTACTGGCGGTGTGGAGGTACAGTGGGACAGCTGACTCGGCACGGTCTTGAGAGCCCAGCTTAACGAATGAGTAACTAGAATAATCAAGTTATTTGCAGCAGATCCAGGAAATAAGTAGATTTTAGGAGAATCAGGTGTCTGAACTAGTTCTTGTAGCCAAGTCTGGCCGGTCTCAAGGAAGCCCCGCTTCGCGTCGTCTGCGTCAAGAAGGTCAGATCCCTGGCGTTGTTTACGGCGAGTCAACTGATCCGCTTGCTGTTTCATGCAATACCAGAGAGGTGCGGCATGCAATGTCAAAACAGCAGCTGGTTGGCGCAGTGATCGATCTTGAGATCGACGGGAAGAGGCAGTCCGTCATTATCAAGGAAATCCAGCGCCATCCTGTTCGTCAGGATGTTCTCCACATGGATTTTCAGATTCTGAACAAGAAGTAGCCTCTTAAGGCCCTTTATCACCAGTTTTAGGAGACTGAAATCAACGTTATCGTGCTGGGATTGGGAAATCCAGGGAGAGCATACGAAAAGACCAGGCACAACCTCGG
>SCQM01000192.1 GCA_004298555.1 Actinomycetota bacterium
AGCCGCTTCAGATTGTTGCAGAACACCGAGGAGACAAACGATGAAATTAATGCAAGGAAACGAGGCATGCGCAGCGGCTTCAGTGGCGGCCGGTTGCCGGTTTTTCGGAGGTTATCCCATCTCTCCGTCCTCCGAGATTGCTGAGGCAATGGCGAGACTGCTTCCAAAATGCGGCGGGGTCTTTCTGCAGGCTGAGGACGAAATGGCCTCGCTGGGAGCTGTCATTGGAGCTTCCTTGGGCGGGGCGAAAGCGATGACTGCCACGTCGGGTCCTGGGTTCTCCTTGATGCAGGAGCACATTGGATACAGCTATCTGGCCGAAATACCTTGCGTGATTGTAGATGTCATGAGAGGGGGACCCAGCACAGGACTGCCGACAGCTCCTTCCCAGGGCGACGTCATGCAGGCCCAGTGGGGATCGCATGGGGACAGAGCTGCAGTCGTTCTGGCGCCGTCATCCGTGCAAGAGGTATATGACCTGATGATTCAGGCTTTCAACCTTTCGGAGACGTTGCGGACTCCAGTGACGGTTCTCATGGATGAGGTTGTGGGGCACATGAGGGAAGGTGTCGATGTTTACTCCCCTGATCCAGCGAGCATTGGATCGCGGCCTGTTCCGACCCAACCCCCGGGGGTTTCCTTTGAGCCATACAGGTCGGGCGAGGATCTGGTGCCTCATCTACCGGATTTTGGGTCCGGATACAGGTTTCATGTGACTGGGCTGATCCACGACGAGCGGGGTTTCCCCAGCAGCAATACGGAGATCGCAGCTGCTCTATTGGAAAGGCTCGAAAAAAAGGTACAGGTTGCAAAAGATTTGGTTGCGCCGGAAAGCTACCTGATGGATGATGCCACTTTTGCGATTGTCTCCTATGGAATTACAGCGCGAACGGCAAAAGCAGCCGTTGATGTTCTAAGGAGCCAGGGCGTAAAGGCGGGACTTTTAAGGCCACGTCTGCTCTGGCCAGTTCAAGACGAGTTGTTAACAGCTGCTTTGTCATCCGCTGATGTTGTGGTTGTCGTGGAGATGAACAGAGGTCAGTGGATAAGGGAGGTTGAGCGGGTTGTTCCGAATGACGTGAGCATCTCTCCTTTGCTCAAGGCCGGCGGAGCCATGATTACGACGGATGAAGTCGTCAATCATGTTCTTTCTGAGGCAGATGGCCTTTCCAGGACTGCTGGCAGAAGAGGCTCGGGGAAAGAAGTGCGCATTGGCTAGCGGGGAGTGTCGTGAGGTCGTCAGCAAGGCAAAGCTGTCAGCTCAAGCAAAGAAGGGGAGATCATGAACACAAAATTGAGTACAGAGGCACCTGAGAGGGTTCCTATTTTCGGCGAGCAGAAGAGACTGCTCCGTCACGCCATGATGCCTCACATGCTGTGTCCGGGATGTGGCCACGGAATAGTGCTTGACGCAATGCTATCTGTTCTTTCGGAACGCTATGAAAACTTGGACAATGTCGCCTTTGTGGGTGGTATCGGCTGTTCTTCAAGGATCGTGGGCTATATAGATGCCTGCACATTGCACACTACTCACGGCAGGCCGCTTTCGTTTGCCACCGGGCTAAAACTTGCCCGGCCGGACCTGAATGTGATTGTAATAACTGGAGACGGAGACGGGTTGTCCATCGGCGGCAATCACCTAATTCATGCTGCTCGTAGGAATATAGATATAACCTGCGTTCTTCTGAACAATGAGATTTATGGCATGACTGGAGGCCAGGTAGCTCCAACAACCGTTCCGGGCGCATATACCTCAACCACACCGCAGGGTAACACTCAGCACGCATTTGATGCTGCTGAGCTTGTAAAGGCGGCTGGAGCAACTTTTGTGGCGAGGGCCTCAAGCTATAGGCCCAAAGTAGTTGGCGACATATTTGGCCAGGCAATGGATCACGTCGGCTTTTCATTCGTCGAAGTAATGAGCGATTGCACGGAGTATTTCGGGCGAACGAACCGGTTTGGTGACGGGTCGGACATGCTAGTGAGTCAAGCACGTTATGACCCTTCAATCGACGCTGATTTGGCAAGCAGACCTGTTATTGAGGGGCTTACCAATCCTCAGCCGGTCAGGCCGGTTCTCCCCAAAGGGGTATTGCACAGGTCCAGCCGTTTGACCTTTGAGGAGACCTTAAATGTCAAAGGAGGTCGTTGCTCTGGCGACAACGAGCTGGAACTTTTGGGCGTTGATCCAGGGAGGGGTAACTAATGGCCATCGATCGTTCCAGGGTAAATGTCAGGCTCACCGGCTCAGGAGGACAGGGGATCGCATTGGCGGCCACTGTGCTTGCCGAATCTGCGCTTGCCTGCGGTTTTCATGCCACCCTCATACAGGAACACGGGCCTGAGGCAAGGGGAGGTGCCACTCGTTCGGACCTTTCAGTCTCGCAGTCCGCGATTCCAAACCCACAGTTTCAGCTACCTGACCTTTGTCTGGTTCTTTCTGATAAAGCATGGGACCGCTTCGCAACAAGATTGGTTGGCCGAGATGACGTGGGCCTGATTGTGGACACGGACAGGGTCGCTTTATCTGGGGTTGCCGATACTCATATTGGGGGCATAGTCGCTATGTCATTCGAGGAGGCTGCGAAGGTTCGCATTGGCTCAAAAGTTGTGACCAATATGATTTGTGCCGCGGCGCTGGCCCGCCTATTGGGGGCTATATCCGTAGGCAGCCTTTCGGAGGTGACCGAGATGAGGTCACCGCCGGCTTTCAAGGAAAAAAATCGCCAAGCCGTCAAGCTCGGTTGGCGGATGATGGAGGAGTACCTAGACTCTCACACCCTTCCATGGCGGGTCCCGAGTCATGAAGTTGGCAAATTAGCTGTAGGTGTTGGTGGGGCCGCTACTGCTGGCAAAGAGGGGGCGGACGCCGGTGCGCTCACCGCTTGAGGGTGTCAGAGTGTTGGATCTTTCACAAGGTGCGGCGGGGCCCATTGCCGCCATGGTGCTGGGCGACTACGGCGCCGATGTCATAAAGGTGGATCCCCCCGGCGGAGAGTGGGGGCGCAAGCTCGGCCCGCCTTTCATAAAAGACCAGGCGGCAGCCTATCTTGGAATGAACCGCAACAAGCGCTCCATCGTCGTCGATCTAAAGCGCAGCGAGGGCAGGGACGTCCTTTCCAGGCTCGCCCAGGTATGCGACGTGATAATAGAGAGTTTCAGGCCCGGGGTGCTCGACCGCTTGGGGCTTTCCTACCAGGCTCTGGCCTTGGATCGGCCGGAGATCATCTGGTGCTCGATCTCCGCCTTTGGCCAGGACGGCCCCTGGCGCGACAAGCCGGGCGTGGACGGGATAGTCCAGGCCATCTCCGGGATAATGAGCGTGACCGGGGAGCCCGATGGCGCTCCGGTGAAGGTCGGGGTTCCAGCAGCGGACACCGTTGGCGCCCTGATCGGCGTCCAGGGAATCCTTCTGGCCCTTCTGGCCCGCCAGTCGAGCGGCCTGGGCCAGAGGGTCGACGTCTCCTTGCTCGATTCGATGCTGATGTTCCAGACCGTGCCGCTTTCGATGTTCCAGGCGAGCGGCCAGTCCCCCGGCCGCCAGGGCAGCGCCGCCCCCTATGCCGCCCCCAACGAGGCCTTTCCCACCAAGGACGGCCACATAATGGTGGCGGCCTACTGGCCGGAGCGCTGGAGGAAGTTCACCGAGGTGATCTCCCATCCAGAACTTGGCGACGACAGCCGTTTTTCTGATATCGACCGGAGGGTGGCCAACCGCAAAGAGCTCTACGATGAGCTCTCGGGGATCTTCAAGCAGGCCTCCACGAAGGAGTGGATCAAAAAGCTCGAAGGCGCCGATGTGGTATGCGCGAAGATATACGACTACCAGGCCCTGGCGGGCGAGGACCACCTCAACACCGCTGAGCGCTTCCCAAGCGTCTACCACCCCACGCTTGGAAAGATCCCCGCGGTTGGAATGCCCGCCAGGTTGTCATCGACTCCCCCAAGGCCCCAGAGGCCGGCCCCGCTGCCCGGCGAGGACACGACAGAGATACTGACCGAGCTGGCCGGGGTTCCAGCCGATCTGGTGGAGCGCTGGCTTTCACAAGGGGTGATAGGCCAGCTGGAAAAGGCCGGCGGACAAAAAGGACCGAATCATGGAGGTGTGTGAGAGTTGAGCGAGTTTATTCAGTCGTCTTTGGCTGACGGGGTGGCGGTTGTGACCTTGAACAGGCCGGAGGCCCTAAATGCCCTAACTCCTGAGATGCTCTCTTTTCTGATGGGGCTGTTAGAAGAGCTTGACGCGAACTCTGGGTGCCGCGCCATAGTGCTGGCCGGCCAGCCCAAGGCCTTCTCGGTGGGGGCGGACCTAAAGGCGAGGGTGGCCGAGTACGACTCCGGCGGCGCCCGGGATCCCCTTGGGGAGATCGTGAGGGAGCTCTTTTCGCTGATGGAGAAGATCTCAAAGCCGGTGATAGCCGCTCTGGCGGGATATGTCCTTGGAGGCGGGCTCGAGCTGGCGCTGGCGTGTGACATAAGGATCGCAGACTCGACGGCGAGATTCGCCTTCCCGGAGGCAAACGTGGGCTCCATGCCCGGGGCAGGGGGCACCCAGCGCCTCACAAGGCTGGTCGGCCCGGCAACTGCCATGGAGCTGATGTTCACAGCAGATCGCATCACGGCCGAGGAGGCCTTGAGCCTTGGAATCGTGAACAAGGTGGTCCCAGAGGCCAAGGCCGTTCTAGAAGCTGTGGAGCTGGGTAAAAAGATCGCCGGCAAGGCCCCTTTGTCGATAGAGCGCATCAAGCGCAGCGTCTACGTGGCCACCAGCGCAGACCTTGCCACCGGCCTTGAATTCGAGCAGATCAGCCATGCATTCCTGCGCGGGACCGAGGACCGCGAAGAGGGAATGCGGGCCTTTGTTGAAAAGCGCCCCCCGAAGTTCACAGGAAGGTGATGGTCACATATGGCAATTAGAGACCGCGTGGCGGTTGTAACCGGATCCGGCCAGGGGATCGGCGAGGGGATCGCCAGGCACCTGGCATTGGCAGGAGCCGTGGTGGTGCTGAACGACATAGACGAGCCCCGGGTCGCAGCACTTTGCGACGAGCTAAAGGCGTCCGGGCTCAAAGCAGGGTACTTCGTGGGGGACGTCTCTTCCAAAGCCGGCGCCACAGGGCTGGTTGACTACGCCATGGACAACTACTCGAGGCTTGACATCTTGGTGAACAACGCCGGCATAGCCCGGGACAAGTGGCTGATAAAGATGAGCGAGGAGGACTGGGACGAGGTGATGAGGGTGAACCTGAAGTCACAGTTCCTGTGCACCCAGGCAGCAGCAAAGCCGATGATGGAGGCCGGCTACGGGCGGATAGTGAACATCGGATCCCGCGCCTGGCTGGGCGGGGCCGGACAGGCCAACTACTCCGCATCCAAAGGGGGGGTGGTGAGCTTCACGCGCAGCCTGGCCCTCGAGTTCGCAAAGTATCAGATCACCGCCAATGCGGTGGCGCCCGGGCTCATCGACAGCCCCTTGTTCCGCAGCCTTTCTTTAGAGAACCAGGAGAGGCTGACAAAGACGGTCCCCGTCGGGCGCATCGGCGGCCCCGATGAGATCGGATCGGCGGTGGCCTTTTTCGCCGACGACGACTCGTGGTACATAACGGGCCAGGTGCTCTATGTCTGTGGCGGTCGGAGCATCGGTGCCTACTAGAAGGAGAGATTCGTGGTCAAGTTAGACGAGGCAAAAGATTCGCCCAGGACAGGCGATTACATTATCGAAGACAACAAGGTCCGCCTGCACGCCAGCAGGTGCCCCTCGTGCGGCGCGGTGTTCTACCCGCGGCGCAACAACTGCTCCGCCGACGCGACGAGCCCGCTCGAGGAGATAGCGCTTTCAAGTGGCGGGACCGTCTACACGTTCACCGTCGCCAGGCAGTCGACCCCTGAGTTCAAGACCCCTTATGTCCTGGCCTATGTGGATTTCAAAGAAGACGTCCGGGTTCTTCTGCCCTTTGACGCAGACGAGCCGCCTGTGATAGGGGCAGCCGTGGAGATAGTGATGGCAGCCGGCCCGAGAATCACAGATGGCGGGCTCGTCTCGATACCCCACGCCAGGCTCCAAAGATGAAACGGTGCCCCCCCGGGCGCGGGGCTGTGAGTTGTAAAAGAAAGGATCTCTAATGGAAGACATATTTGTCCTTGGGATCGGGATGACCCCTTTTGGAAAGCATCCCGACAGCTCAGCGGCGGATCTCGGGGCGCAGGCCGTGAACCTGGCGCTCGCTGACGCCGGGCTTGGCGGCAAAGAGATAGAGGCAGCCTGGGTCGGCCATGTGTTCCAGGGCATGGCGATGGGCCAGCGGGCCCTCTATGCGGCGGGGCTCTCTGGGATCCCGATAGACAACGTCGAGAACGCCTGCTCATCTGGATCCACCGCCATCTGGGATGCGACCCTTGCCCTTAGGGCGGGAGCCTACGACGTCGTTCTGGCGCTGGGCGTCGAGCACATGACAACCGCCTTCAGGGGAGCGCTCGCCCCCGATCCAAGCGACATAGAGGCCCAGCTTGGCCTTACCATGCCCGGGATCTACGCCATGAGGGCCCAGCGCTACATGGTCCAGTACGGGGTGGCCCCGCAAGACATCGCCAAGATAGCTGTCAAGAACAAAAGAAACGCCGCCATGAACCCGCTGTCGCATTTCAAAAAGGCTGTCACTCTTGACGAGGTGATGCAGGGGCGCCTGATAGCCGATCCGCTTCGCCTGCACGAGTGCGCCCCGATAAGCGACGGGGCGGCGGCCGTGGTTCTGGTGAGCAAGGCCAAGCTCAAAGAGCTCGGCGGCACAAGGGCCATAAAGCTTGCGGCGAGCGCCCTTAGAAGCGGGCGGACCGAGGTGGGCCTTGTCGACATGACGGTGGAGGATCTCACCTGGCGCACCGCGCAGGCCGCCTATGAACAGGCAGGGGTCGGCCCGGGCGAGATAGGATTCGCCGAGGTCCACGACTGCTTCTCGATTGCCGAGGCGTTGAGAGTCGAGGGGATGGGCCTTGTTCCCCACGGCGAGTACGTCGCCAGGGTGGCAAAAGGGGAGATGGACCTAGACGGCATACTTCCGGTGAACGGGTCCGGGGGACTTCTCGGCAAGGGGCACCCGCTCGGCGCCACCGGGGTGGCCCAGGTCGTCGAGATTGTAAAACAGCTCAGAGGAGAGGCAGGCGAGCGCCAGATTGCAAACGCCAAGATCGGCGTAGCCCACTGCAGGGGCGGCAAGGCCCAGGGCGTGGAGGGCACCGCATGCACCGTAAACATTCTGGTGGCATGAAAATGACACCTCTAACCGCGGCCGGCTCGGAATTAGTTTCCAAACAAGGCGAGCTCATATCTGTTGATTGCTCGATTATCAGGGGAGGATCCTCGAAGGGGGTCTTCCTTGCCAGAGCAGCATTGCCAGATGACCAAAGGGAGCTTGAGACATTCCTGCTGGCCTTGATGGGTAGTCCTGATCCCCGTCAGGTTGATGGACTTGGCGGTGCCGATTTGCTAACAAGCAAAGTCGCGATGATCGGACCACCGAGTGTGGATGGAGCAGATCTGGATTACACCTTTGCTCAGGTGAGTGTTACGCATGCGAAGGTGAACATGGATATGAACTGCGGCAATATCTCTGCGGCTGTGGGGATTTACGCAATAGAGCATGGATATGTCAAGCCTGTCTCCCCATTCACCACGGTGAGAGTTCACAATACAAATACTCACAAGATATTCATAGCGACCGTTCCAGTGTTAGCAGGAGTCCCAGCCGTTGAGGGTACCTGTAAGGTTGACGGAGTTCCAGGCACGGGTGCTGAGATAGTTCTTGATTATAAGGAAACAATAGGATCCGTTACTGGCAAGCTGTTGCCAACTGGTTCGGCCTTAGACGAGATCGACGTACCTCTTATCGGTACGATTTCAGTTTCGATCATAGATATTGCTAATTTGTGCGTATTGGTCAGAGCGTCTGATGCTGGATTTGGTCCGGGAGATATTCCTTGTTCCCCCTCCGACGTCCAAATCGCCAAAGCAGATTCCCTGCAACGTGCGGTGGCCAGGATGCTTGGTATTCCAGAGGGAGGGTTGGTGCCCATTCCTGTGTTGCTGGACAGTACTCATAATTACCCAACAGTCGTTGGGGATCAAAACGTAAGTAGCGATGACATTGACTTTGTGGCAGAGGTTATTGGAGGTCAACCTCTTGTTTTGCACAAGGCCTTTCCTGGGACGGCAAGTGTCACTGTGGCGGTGGCAGCTCGGCTTCCGGGGACTATTGCCTACGAGTTGGGCCAGGCGGCTACAGATCAGGTTCGAATCGGACATCCAACTGGCCGGAACGTGGTCACAGCTCAGGTATCAATCGACGAGACAGGAAATCCAGTTGTAGAAAAAGCGGCATATACGAGAACTGCACGGAAATTGATGGAAGGCAAAGCGTTTCTTAGAGCTTCGCAAGTTTTAGATAGGGGGATATGAAGGTGATATTCGAGCCTGAAGTAGAAATGATGGAGCGCGGTGCGCTGGAAGAGGTGCAATCTGCTCGTCTGCGTGAAATGGTGTCAAGAGTTTACGAAAGGGTCCCATATATAAGGGAGAGGTTCGAGACAATTGGGATCAAGCCCAGTGACATCAATGGAGTTTCGGATTTGTGGAAACTGCCATTTACTAAAAAATCCGACCTGCGCGATTCCTATCCGTTTGGTCTGTTCGCGAGCGATAGAAGCGATCTATTGAGAATCCATGCCTCCTCCGGCACTACTGGAAAGCCGACTGTGGTCGGCTACACAGCCGGGGACCTGGAGATATTCGGAAAGGTCTGTGCCAGAGCCCTTGCGGGTGGTGGTGCTGAGCCGGGAATGTTACTGCACAATGCCTACGGTTACGGGCTCTTCACCGGTGGACTTGGCATTCACCAGGGAGGTGAAACTCTCGGCATGGTAGTGGTTCCAGCTTCCACCGGGATGACTGAGCGCCAGGTTAGATTGATTATGGACTTTGGCACCCAGGTACTTTGCTGCACACCTAGTTACGCTCTGACAATAGCTAGGGAGTTTGCAAAGCAAGGAATTGATCCCAAAGACATACCACTTCAGGCTGCGCTTGTTGGAGCGGAACCCTGGACAGAAACGATGCGCGCCGAAATCGATTCCCGTCTAGGAGTGAGAAGCGTCAATATTTATGGGCTGTCAGAAATCATCGGTCCCGGCGTATCCTTCGAATGTGCTGAGGAGCGTCATGGCTCTCACGTGAATGAAGATCACTTCCTGGCCGAAATTGTTGACCCTGATTCCGGCGAACCGCTGCCTGACGGAGAAGAGGGTGTATTGGTTATCACCACTCTTACCAAACAGGCGCTTCCCCTTATTCGATACTGGACGGGAGATGTCACCAGCCTTGACCACTCCAGATGCAGCTGCGGCCGAACCTTAGTGAGAATGGCAATGGTCAAAGGACGAACCGATGACATGCTCATTGTCAAGGGAATAAATGTATATCCCAGTCAGATCGAAGAGGCGATTGGCAGCGTCAGGGGACTGACTCCATATTTCAGATTGTTGGTGGATCGCTCGGGAACTTTGGATCAGCTTGACGTTGAGGTAGAGCTGTCAAAAGAAGTATTTGAAGAGATTTCAGCCGAGTTTCTTTCAGACGAAGTCATTGAGGCGGACCAGCTACTGCGCACAATAAAAGACCGGGCAAAACGATCCATTCGTGAGAACGTTGGAATCTCAGTTCGGGTGATGTTGCTTGAGCCCGAAAGACTTCCACGTTCGGAGGGAGGAAAAGCCCAGAAGGTAGTGGATATCAGAAAGGTGCTAGTGGGTTGAGTCAAAAGGCTGGAACTATCTGAGGTTTTCAATCGTGAGTGAGGGGGAATGTATAGCTGGGATAGACAGGGCATGGTTTATCAAATGAGGGTGAGGATAGGCGCAATTTATCCCACCAAGTCTCGATCATGGCGTCAAGCGGGGAGAAACCGCCAAACAGGTCGTACCGCTGGCCAAGCTATGGCTAAGCAGTGGCAATACCTGCCAAGGTGGCGAGAGTGCAACTTGGGTTCATTCGTCATCAATCGGTAACCACCAATTCTATCAGGTTTGATTTGGCGGGCAAGAGATCAGATACTCGCTGCAGATTGCAGCAACAGAAGTAAATCACAAATAGGGGGATAACAATGATTAATCGTTTTGGGGAAAATGGGGGCTTGCTCCGCGGCCTTTTTCGTGATAAGCGAAGACGGTCTCGAAAATCAGCCGTAGTGGCTCTGACGGTAGCTTCAGCGTCGCTGCTTATGGCCGCTTGCGGCTCTAGTTCAAATGCCAGTTCCACTGCGAGCTCGAAAGCGAGCAGTGCTGCTACGACGGCGCAAAGTGCCGCTGCCAAAGGACCGATCAAGATAGGAATGATAACCTCATTAACCGGGCCGTATACTCCTCTGGGAACCAACGACAAGCTGGGTGCGGAGCAAGAGGTGAATGCCATCAATTCTGCCGGGGGAATTGGTGGGAGAAAGATTGATCTTGTCATAAAGGATGACGCAACCAATCCTACCCAGGCGGTAGTGGACTTCAAGACTCTGCAATCGGATGGCGTCACGGCGGTTGTTGGACCTGTTTTTTCCTCGTCGTGCATGGCGCTTATCTCCGATGTTCAAGCAGCCAAGATTCCAGCAATCGACACATGTGCAGACGATGCTCAGGTTACTCCTGTGCGGCAGTACGTCTTTATGACACCTCCTACGACGTTGATAGTTGGTCAGCAGCTATTGGCCTATATGAAGTACAAGGGTCTGACCAAAATGGCAGTAGCCTACGATACGACCGCTTTTGGTGAGTCCGGTTGGGCTGAAATGAAAGCATTGGCTGCCAATTATGGCGTAAACTTTATCTACAACGGCTCGTTTTCTGCTACCTCCACAACGTTTACCTCAGTACTTACCGGTGTGAAATCGTCAGGTGCGCAAGGCCTGATGGTTTGGGGTGCTGGACCTGCAGAAGTCGCTTTGACAAGCCAGTTCAAGTCCCTTGGGTTGACCATTCCGTTGTTGTTCAGTCACGCAGAAGCCTCTACTCTTTATACGAAGCCAGCCGGTGCAGCAGGCGACGGGGTAATAATTGGAAGCTCGATTGGAGGAATCGGACCCAGTTTGCCTTCCAATTACCCAGGAAGGTCGGTAATAACGGGATTCGCTGGTACCTTCCAGAAGAACAATGGATACTATCCGCCCGAATTTGGCTTTGATGCTGGCGGAGCGATAGCGATGATTGCCAAAGCAATTTCGGCTAATGGAGCCACTCCACAAGGGGTGGATGACGCACTCAATCATATGACGATCACGACAGGTGACGGCACCTACAAATTCACCTCCACGGATCACGCTGGACTGAGTGTGGACCAGGTTGCAATTGCGAGAGACGTGAATGGGACCCTGGTTCCGACAGAGTTCACCAAGGCCATGGTTTCCAAGGCTTCCTAAATTAGTTACCGGTTTAACTAGGTCGAGATTGAGGTTATTTGAAATGGTTTCTATGGTGTCAGTCGCACCGATTCGGCTGGCATCATAGAAACCGAAAAGCGGGTTATTGACATTAGTAGGTCCGGCGGCTGGCAATTCCTTGTGATGAATCTGGCCAGTGCTGGTCAGCGAAGTCTGGTTCAGTTGACTCCTGCCGCAGTTTGTGGCTGAACCACCAGATTACATAGTTTTGGTGGATGAATTGAATGCTCTGGCTGCTTGAGTTAAGCCAGTTGGAGCTTGCAGCTTCGCCAATGTTGCCTAGCTGTATTGTCTGGCGGGTCAGTTTTTGTTCTCTAAACGAAGTTCGAGGGAATCAGAGAATGGGCTGGGTAGATGGGCAATTCCAAGAAGCAGTTTTAAAAAACGATTAGCTATCTACGGTCAGGTAAGTGTATAGTGAGGGCTAGCCAGTCTTGGATAGTGATCAATGCAGAAACTGTTTCTCCTCCAGTTCGGAGGTGGGGATTCTGTATCATGCAGCATCGTAAAACAGCATATCAAAATGGTGTTCATAGAATATTTGGCTCTGTCTTGGCAACGAGGCTTTTATAACCTGATCAAGCAGTCCCATCTTCGACGGGTCACCGTGAATGCAGTTGAGTTGGGGAGTTTTACGAGTTCTAGAGGGTCGAGGAAAGTCGTAATTAGGTGGTGCATGGGTTGGCTGAGGTTGGCGAGTTTTTAGAAGCGCGGGATTTGACGCGTAGTTTCGGGGGAGTTCACGCGGTTAACTCCGTGTCTTTTAGCATTGCCGAAGGGGAGCTGCATGGGCTGATCGGTCCTAATGGAGCGGGGAAATCTACGCTGTTTCATCTCATCAGTGGTCATTTCTACCCAGATAGAGGCAGCTTAGTATTTGATGGCCATCGCGTTGAGAACAAGTCGCCGGCTGCTCGAGCGAAACTGGGAATCTCAATAACATTTCAGGCTGTGCACCTCTTTGACGGCATGACCGTTTTGGAGAATGTCATGGTTGGAGGTCACACCTGGACAAAGCACGAATGGATAGAGGCGTCTTTTCGTCTACCGCGTTGCCGGCGGGAAGAACAGAACATTATGGAAAAGGCAATGTGGGCTTTGACGATGGTGGGTCTGGAGCAATATAAAGACCATCTGGCGGAATCGTTGCCACTCGGCAGGCAAAGGGCGCTCCAGATTGCTCGTGCCCTCTGTGGAATGCCAAAATTGCTGCTTTTGGACGAGCCTGCCTCGGGTCTCAGGGGAGACGAAAGGCGGGAGCTTCTGTCCCTGTTGGAAAAGATGCATGAAAACGCGTTGACGATGATTTTGATAGAACACGACGTAGATTTTGTCACCAAAGTAGCGGAAAGAATAAGTGTTTTGGATCAGGGACAAGTGATAGCAGAAGGAACTCCAGATGAGATCCGTGATGATCCGGCCGTCATATCCGCCTACCTAGGAACTGCGATTAGCCATGAAGTCAGTTGAGTCTGTTCAGCCTTCTCAAGGTAGGTCTGTTGACAGTGACACGGTTTTGGCGACCTTCGACTTGGTTGTACGCTATGGGGCGGTAGTCGCCCTTGATGGCGTGAGCATCCATGTCCGCAAGGGCGAAATGGTAGCGCTTATAGGGCCTAACGGTGCAGGCAAATCCACTTTGCTAAATACATTGTCAGGGATTAACCGGCCTGCGTCTGGCCGGATAGTGCGAAAGGGAAAGCTGGCCCATGTACCGGAAGGACGGCAGGTCTTTCCTGATTTGACCGTAGAAGACAATCTTTGCCTCGGTGCCTATCGGGGGGGATCGAGAAATCCCGCCCCAATGTACGAATTGTTCCCCCAGCTTGAGAAGTTGCGATACCGCCGCGCTGGGGGTCTATCTGGCGGGGAGCAGCAAATGGTGGCAATTTGCCGGGCGCTGATGGCTAATCCAGATGTCATAGCCGTTGACGAATTGTCTCAAGGGCTGGCACCGCTGGTGGTTTCGGATATAGCACGGCACTTGGTTGAATTGAACAAGCAACACGGTACGGCCGTGTTGCTTGTTGAGCAGAATGCCCAGCTTGCTTTGAACATTACCTCAAGAGCCTATGTCATAGAAAATGGGCACATCGGTTTGGAGGGGCGTTCATCTGACTTGCTTAGGAATCCAGCTGTTCGGGCTGCTTATCTCGGGGGCGTAAGGTAAGAGATGACCGCATTTGTAGAGTATCTGCTGACCGGGGTTTCGAGAGGCCTGGTCTTTGCCTTGCTTGCTATGGGCTTTGTATTGATCTACCGAGTCACTCGAGTGGTCAATTTTGCGCAGGGAGCCTTTGCTATCTTCGGTGGATTTATCACCTATTCTCTTCTCAAGGCTGGGGTACCTCATGGGCTCTCAGAATTACTTGCCGTAGCAGCATCTGCTCTTATAGGATTGGTTTTTGGCATTATCGCAATTGGCGGAGAGATACCGCTGCTTGCGTCTCTTGTTATAACCATCGGGCTTTCAATCCTTAGCGAAGCTATTGTCATGCTAATTTGGGGCACCACGCCAATAAGCTATTCGGGGCTCGCTGGTCATGATTTTGTGATATTCGGTGCGTTCATCCAACGTCAGTACCTTATAGTTATCATTGCTTCTTTAGTAGTCTTCATTGCCCTGGTTTATGGTTTTGGCCGCACATATTTTGGTAAAGCCATGAGTGCGTGCGCCTCCAATCCGTATGCTGCCCGACTTTCCGGCATTAACGTGAAAAAGATGGGGCTCATAGCCTTCACGCTGGGAGGTGCTTTGGGCGGGCTTGCTGGAGTACTGATCACGCCGCTGTCACCAATTACATATAGCGCTGACATTTCGCTTGCTATTACTGGTTTTGCGGCGGCAATCGTCGGTGGCTTGATCAGCCCAGGGTTGGCAGTAGTGGGAGGGCTGGTATTTGGCATTGCCGAACAGTTTGTGGCCGGCTACTGGTCACCTTCAAATGAGACGGCCGTAGCCCTGGCTTTACTGATCGTGCTTCTGCTTTGGCAGGCAAGGCGTGTGCCTGTTGGAGGCTTGGAATGAGCAGTCGCTTGAATCGGAGAATGACTACTTTTGCGGTAGTTGCGGCAGGATTGATCACACTCGCACTTCCGCTCTTACTTTCTTCCACCAATATTGAAATTTATGTCACAATAGGGCTTTACACCATTGTGGTGGCTGGATTATCGCTGCTAATGGGTTTTGCCGGTCAGGTTTCATTGGGGCAGGCCGCATTTTATGGAATCGGATCTTACACTGCGGCAATCATGTCCCTGCATGGCTGGTCTCCGTTGGTGGCGCTTGTCGCAGCGCCAATCGCTACAGCTTTTTTGGCGTTTCTAATTGGCATACCCCTGCTGAGGCTTAAAGGCCACGCGCTTGCCTTCGGGACATTGGCGGTTCAGCTGATCTTTCTGGCGGTTATTCCCCAAGCCGCTTCCTGGACCGGAGGTTCCATCGGTCTGAGCGCGATTCCGAGTCTCCGCATTGGACCTCTGGCCATTAGCTCTGGACGGGATTACGCCTATCTGGTTTGGGTTGTCGTTGTGGCAACTCTGTTCATAGCCAGAAACATAACTCGCTCGCGGCCTGGCAGGGGGCTCCGCGCTATGGCGGCGAGTGTCTCTGGGGCTTCGGCCACCGGAGTTGAGGTGGAACGCTATAAGTTGAAGGACTTTACGCTATCGGCCGCATTTGCAGGTATCGCCGGTGGGATTTATGTTTTTTTCATTGGTTATATATCACCAGACGCCTTTCCGGTAGTTCTCTCAATTGAATTTGTGATTATGGTAGTGGTCGGCGGAATTGGAACTGTAGCGGGGGCGTTGGTTGGTGCGGCTTTGATAACAGTGATCTCTCAGGTCCTCATTTCTCTGGGAACGGGCCCGTCATTGCCTGCCCAACTGCCTACCGTGTTATCTCTGGGAGTGTATGCAGTTATCTTAATACTTATTCTTCGCTTGCTGCCTTCGGGGCTTGTAGGAGCATTTAACAGGCTACTGAAGAAAGGTCAACCAGCTCCAACAGTGCCGCATTTTGTGGGAGGTTCCGTCCTGGAGGTTCGATCTGCAAAGGACACTGAAGAACCGAACGAGTTGACCCTTGTGGATGAGGTTTGATTTACAGCAGCTCTTTTGGGCCTGCTAGTAAACGTCCATCATGCTGAGGTCACCAGCCTGTGTGCGGGTGGTCAGCAATGAGATTGTACGTGGGGAGTTAGGTCACGAGTGTATTCGGCTTGCTCAAATCGCTTCGGTACCGCATGGATGGACTTACGCTAGCCCGCAAGCTGGAGAATTACATTGGGAGCAGATCCGCTGTGTGGGACCTTTGGTGCCGGAGCTGTTGGGATGTTGTTTAGCCGGTATCGCCGCAACTACGAGATCTTGAGCAAAACTAGAAACAAACTACAATGAAAAAATGGAAAAAAGTCTCACTTTACTTAGCGTACACGCTCATCCAGACGACGAATCATCAAAAGGCCCTGCAACTATTGCCAAGCTCCGAGATCGAGGTATCCGCAGCATTCTGGTTACCTGTACCGGCGGAGAAGAGGGTGACATCAACAACCCGGCGATGGACAGGCCCGAAATCAAGGAAAATCTCCCACAAATCCGCAGGGAAGAACTCGACAGAGCTATAAGGATCATCGGCTACAACAAACTGTACCTCCTGGGCTATAAGGATTCGGGAATGCCCGGGTCTGCAGCAAATTCGAATCCTGGTTCGTTCGCCCAGGCTCCGTTAGAAGAGGCAGGTGACAAGCTGATCGAAATTATCCGCCGAGAGAATCCTCAAGTAATGGTCACATACCATGAGGACCAATCTGGCTATCCGCATCCCGATCATCTGAAAGTTCATGATGTGTCGATCTATGCATTCGATCGATGTGGCGATCCAAATTATAAGCCACGATTGGGTTCGCCTCATCAGATATCCAAGCTTTACTACCATGCCTGGTCCTCAGGCAGGGTAAAGGCTTTTCACGAAAAGTTCCTTGAACTCGGTCTCAAGTCTCCCTTTTCAGAGGAACGCTTGAGCCGCCTTGGAAACGATGAGGAAATTACGACAAGAGTTGATGTCAGAGGCTATTACAGGATCAGAAAGGATGCGCTGCTTGCGCATGCCACGCAAATAGATCCCCTCTCAAACTTTTGGTTTGGCTTGCCAGACGATTTGTCGGAGGACCTATGGCATTATGAAGATTATATTCTTGCGCGCTCCAGTGTAGGGGGTGCTGAAGTACCCGGTGCATTTGAAACAGATCTCTTCGAACACATATCGGATGGCAAATAGCCGGTAACGCTATCTTGTGGCTCCCGAAGATGTAACATCTGGATTGGTCAATCTGTGCAAGTTGGGAGTGTGGCAATGGCAAAGTGGCTTAGTGCCGAATGGATGGATGAATACGCCAGAATGGCTCAATCACAGCCATCGCGTCCAGGTGCCACGGCGACAATCCAATACGAGATCGTCGACGGGCCGGATGGAAACGTTTTTTACTACTGGACAGTAGAAGATGGCAAGTTGCTCGAGTGTAAACTTGGCGAGCTTGATGAGCCAGAGGTGGTCCTTACCCAGAACTGGGAAGACGCTAAGTCGATTCAAAAAGGCGACCTTGATGCGACAGCGGCATTCATGCAGGGGAAGATAAAAGTTACCGGGAACATGGGAAAACTCATGGCACTCTTGCCCATCACAACTTCCGAAGAGTATCGTGACCTGCAGGCTGCAATCACGGCAATTACAGAGTTTTAGGAACTAGTAGCAGGATCGATCCCGGTCCGGGAAACAATTGCAACTACTGTTCTTTTTTCTCGGTCTCGGTCTCGTTTGTAACGGCACCTTCTTTTAGACCTTTTTCGAATTCGCCCTTAGCTTGCCCTACTGATCGTGCGATTTTAG
>SCQM01000193.1 GCA_004298555.1 Actinomycetota bacterium
TGCTCTTCCGATCTATGCCGTCCAGGTGACCCAGTAAACCAGGAGCCATCATTGGGGTTACGTCCTCGGCTTGAATCCATTCAATATCGACTTTCACTCCACATTCGATGGCCGAATGCCTAAGAGCCTCTACGACACTGAGATAGGCGTCAGGAAGATTTATGTACTTGCCAATCAGACCGATTCTGACCCTGCCGGTTGCGTTATTGGACTTCTCAACCACGGCATCCCAAGATCTCATGTCCAGAGGATGTTCGTCGGGGTTGAACCGCAAAAGAGATAGTACGAGCTCGTCCAAGCCCTCATCGTGAAGGACCATTGGAAGCTCGTAAAGGTTCTTCGCATCCACAGCAGAGACTACAGCCTCCTGCGAAACATCGCAGAGCATTGAAATCTTTGCCTTGAGTCCGTCAGAAAGCGCCTTGTCGGAGCGGCAGACTATTATATCCGGCTGGATACCTCGCGAGCGTAGCTCAGTGACGGAATGCTGGGTTGGCTTAGTCTTTTGTTCCCCGCTGGGTCCCAAAAATGGCACCAGAGTCAAGTGAATGTAGCAGACATTGTCCCTTCCGACATCCTTCCTGAACTGGCGGATAGCCTCAAGAAACGGAAGAATTTCGATGTCACCTACTGTTCCACCGACCTCCGTGATGACGATGTCCACGTCATCATCACCCAGTGCTAGTATCCGGCTCTTGATCTCGTCAGTTACATGTGGAATGACCTGGACGGTCTTCCCCAAATAATCACCCCGGCGTTCGCGTGCGATCACGGAGGAATAGATGGATCCTGTCGTTACTGAGGAAGTCCTTGTAAGGTTGACATCTACAAAGCGCTCGTAGTGCCCGAGATCAAGATCCGTCTCGGATCCATCATCGGTGACGAATACTTCACCGTGTTCAAAGGGATTCATGGTTCCGGGGTCGATATTAATGTATGGATCGAGCTTCTGCATTACTACTCGCAACCCGCGGGACTTCAAAAGTCTCCCAAGCGAGGAGGCAGTCAGACCCTTTCCCAAGGATGAAGCAACTCCTCCCGTCACAAATATGTGCTTAGTCAAAGTTCACCACGACCCGACTTTCCCGTTACGAACCCAATTCACGCATAAACCATTGGGAAAGTCTATACCACCAAACCGGCGCCTTTTGCACTGTCGGAAAACGAGTGTGTCAAATCCAACTTCCGCTGCAATTAAAGAACGTGCCGTGTGAATTCCGTCGCACAAATCCAGATCCTTGCGCTATTGAATCGAATCCGGATCCGCATCGGCAGACTGGGATCAGCTAGCACAAGCCTGCTCAAAATACGTGATGCTGCGAACCCCCACATTCCTGGACTGCATCCTGTGAGAAATAAGCGCAAATCCCATAGCCTTCTTGCGAAGCAGGCTAAAAGGCTTGATCTCCGGCTAGCACAGTCCTGTGCATTCGCCGAATATCTCCAGGCGAAAGATTTCCGGTCGCTTTGTGATTTAGGCAGCGGTTGTCCCATATAACCAGATCCCGGTCTGACCAGACGTGACGGTATTGAAATCTCTCGTCCAGTATGTATTCAAACAGTTCGTCGAGCAGCGCCTGTGCTTCCGCGTCGTCCATTCCATCTATTGCGATCGTAAAGCGGGGTGACACATAAAGCGAGTGAACTCCGGTCACTGGATGCGTTCGTATCATCGGCTGCAGTACGCTGGGCTTGGTCTTTGCAGCCTTTTCGTAAAAGTCCTTGGCATCCGGGCGGTTAGTGGATACGGTCATGCGGGGGTTCAAGAGCTTGCTCACATTGTGGACTCCAAAATGTCCTTTAATGCGATCCCTGGTTGACTGGGGCAGCGCGTTTAGCACCAACTCCATATTGCAATATAGCGTGTCACCTCCAACGTCAGGATTCTTGATGGACTGGAGAATGGTGGCTTTTGCCGGTATCGCCATATGGGACGAGTCAGAATGCCATCCATCTCCTCCGTCAACGACTCCTACAGCGGTTCCGTCAGGCCGTATTTCGTTTGACAGAATCAGAACATCGTTGGATTCCGGATGGACATACAGCTTATTAATGGGTGATTCTAACGGTCCGAATTTTCTAGAAAAAGCAGACAGCTCCCTGGGCGTCAAGGATTGGTCACGGAAAGCCAGAACATGGTTCCGTTTGAAGGCCTCCTCCACTTCCTGCCTCATCTCCCTGGTCATGTTTGCACAATCGAAGCCGATTATTTCTGCAACCCAATCGTTAATTTGATTGATCTTTATTGACACGTTCCCCCCTGTGATCTCGCGCTATCCAGATAATCGAATTGACCTAGTTGTTTTTCAAAACACTATCGCGAAAGCGACTTATCTATCTATCAATCCAGCAGACAAATCTTCGAGGACTTCCGGAACTTGAATGAAACTAACTGACAATTTAATGTGTCGAGCACTTCTATGCTTTAATTACGACATTGGAGGCGTGAAAATGAACTACATCACCATGCTCAAGGGTAAATTGCACCGGGTCAGGGTGACGGCTACTGAGCTCGACTATGAAGGATCGTGTGCAATTGACTCTGGGCTGCTGAAATTGTCGGAAATAAGGTCCCATGAGCAGATACATATCTACAACGTCAATAACGGTGAACGGTTCATCACTTATGCTATCGAGGCCCCCCAAGGTTCAGGAATCATTTCGCTCAATGGTGCGGCTGCCAGATTGGCTGCTGTGGGCGATCTCTTGATTATCGCCGCCTTTTCCCAGGTGCCCGAGGACGAGGCAGATAGTTTTCATCCGCTGGTCACTTATGTGGATGACAACAACCAGCCCCTCGTCAAGTAGTAATACGAGTTAACTATTTGAAAGTGGCATTCTCAGGCTGAAGAATTATTCGCTGATCGGCCGTTGGCATTGGTCAAAAGCTCCCTGGCATGTTCCTTGGCTTTCTCGGATTCATTTTGGCCGGAAAGCATTCTTGCTAACTCCTCTACCCGATCTTCTCCACTCACAACGCGTGCTTCGGTGACAGTACGGCCGTTTCTGATGGATTTAGTCACCGCGATCTGATTTCTCGCGAACGATGCAACCTGGGCGAGGTGGGTAACAACTATCACCTGTTTGCTTAGCGATAGTTCCGCTAATGCCTTGCCGACACTTACCGCAGTCTTTCCCCCAATTCCGGCATCAACCTCGTCAAAAATCATCGTCTGCACGTCACTTCCAGAGAGAAGCCGTATGGCGAGCATTAGCCGGGAAAGTTCACCACCCGAAGCAATCTTTGCTACAGGACCAAGTTTTTCACCAGGGTTTGAGGAAAACATAAAGGTTACTGGATCCCCGATTCCTGACTGGCCGAGCCGGACCTCGAAAACTCCGTGCGGCATGGCCAGCGAACGCAGCCTGTCTGCAACCCCAGTCGCAAGGCTCTTCGATCCCTCCCGCCTAAGGGATAGTATCTCGTCTTCCACGGCTTTGATTTGGACACGATAGGCCTCCATCTCGCTCTCAAGATTTGATGCGACAAGTTCAAAGGAGTTCAGCTCCGCAATTCTTGTCGCAACCCTTTCCCGGTAATCGATGACTTCCCGCAAGGTGTCGCCGTACTTGCGTTTAAGCTTTGACAACTTCTGCAGCCTTTCATGCAGTTGTTCAAGCCTGCCTGGATCAGGATCCAGGTGCTCCATTTCCATGCGGATGTCGCGACCGATGTCATTTAGGTCCTCGATCATGCCAGAAAGGTGTTCAACGATTGATGAATATTTCCCGGTATGGGCCAGCATGCGTCTGGCCTCACCAAGTTGGTCCATTGCAGTTGCCTGGCTATCACCATCTATGAGCAAAGTCTGGACAGTAGCAAGTGCTTCCCGGAACTCGACCGCATTCGATAAAAGCTCCAGCTCCTCTTTTAGGGCTGCTTCTTCCTCTGGGTCCTTCAGATCTGCAGCCGCAATCTCGTCGAATTCACTTTGACATATGTAAAGTTCACGCCGGCGGGCACGCTCGTCGCCCCCCAGGAGTTGAAGATGCTCCTCGGCCTCCCTCAGCCTGAGCCTGAGCTCCAAGAGATTCGAGTAATCGATTTCGGAATAGTTGTCTAAAGTGGCCGCCTGTGCCGACGATGAAAATAACAGCTGAGCCTCATGCTGGCCATAAACATGGAAAAGCCGGGAACTGATTTCAGAAAGATCAACTGCCCTGCATAGTTGATTATTTATGTAGGCCCTGGACGAATCGCCAACGCTCATCTGCCGCGCAAGGACGCTCTCGGTTTCGCGCTCCCGGAATCTAGCCTCAACCCTTGCATAGCTTGAACCGGTACGGATCAGACTGCCGTCTGCCCTGTTGCCACAGAGCAGCACGAGAGCATCGACTATCAAAGTCTTTCCGGCGCCGGTCTCCCCGCTTATGACGGTCATGCCGGGCCCGAGTTGCACCGTCAGGTCTTCAATTACGCCAATGTTTAGAACGTGCAGTTCATCAAGCACCTCTACACCACCGAGACTCTCAGGTTGAAACGACTAGTCACCCATACGCTTCGACTGCAAACCAAACTTCTTTTTCATGATCTGGTGGAAATCTCTGTCTGCAAACGTGACAAGCCGGGCAGTGGTGTGATTTGCACTGCATGTAACCACATCACCATGCTCGACGACAAGTTTACGCGAGCCGTCAACCATTATTGCAGCGGGTGGACCTTCGGCCATCTTCAACTCCACCGTTTCATCTGGTTCAAGGACCAGCGATCTGTCAAAAAGCATATGGGGACTTATCGGAGTCAGGACCATTGCCCGCATTCGAGGCGAAACTACGGGCCCTCCGGCAGAAAAACTGTATGCTGTGGATCCGGTCGGGCTGGATAAGATCAACCCGTCCGCCTCGTAAGTTAGAAATTCCCTCGAGTTGAACATTACATCAACTCTGATGACGTGCCCCGAGTCCAGCTTCTCGATCACCAGGTCATTGAGGGCCACAAAATGTTTCTGCAAAATGGCTTGTGTCAGGGCACTGTCAATTGTCGCTTCGTTCTTTTCAACATCAATCGAAAGGGTCATCCGCTCTTCGACCTGGTAGTCTCCGGCAAAGAACTGTTGCAGCGCTCCGAACAGTCCGTCTGGATCACACTCTGTGAGATATCCAAGCGAACCGAAATTGACACCCAGGACGGGAATCGGCGACGGCAAAATCTTGTCGATAGCCCTGAGCATGGTACCGTCGCCGCCCAATGACACTACTAAGTCAAGGCTATCGTCTGCTCCGCTCTCACCCATGTAAACGGCACAATGATGTCTCTCCTCTAGCCATGACTCAAGCTCGGCCGCCTTTGACCGGGCACTCTCACGCTGAGGATGATATACGATGCCTACTTTTGCCATTGGCTACAAACTAACAATCCACTGCCTCATGTCAATCAAATTACGCCTCAGATTCTGCTGAAACACGGGCAATCTCATCTTCAATCAGATTTCCAAGGTCGATTCCGAGATCTTGGCTATCCTTGGAGAAATAGAAAAAGAATTCGACATTCCCCTGAGTTCCGCGTATCCCTGAAACACCCAGGCCGTTTACCGCTGCGCCGAATTGGAGAAAGGTATCCATCACATCATGGAGAGCATTTTGCCAAAGTTTCGGGTCCTTAATGATTCCTTTGCCCCGGGATGCATCCCTATGTCCTACTTCAAACTGTGGTTTGACTAAAACGAGCAGCTTTCCGGCTGGCCTCACGAGGTCCATCAGATGATGCGCCAGAGTTCGTACCGAGGTGAAGGATACATCTACCACTACCAGATCGAAGCCTGTTTCCAGTGGATCTCGGAAGGTTCTAATATTAGTGCGTTCAAAACTGGTCACCCGTAAATCATTTTTGATTTTCTCATGAAGCTGGTTGGTGCCTACGTCGACTGCGTAAACAGTATCTGCACCGTGCTGGAGAAGGCAGTCGGTGAAACCGCCCGTCGAGCTGCCAACATCAAGCACCCTTAACCCAGCAACGGGTACGGCAAAGCGGCGTAAAGCGTTTTCCAGCTTTACGCCGCCTCGTGAAACGTAGCGCGGCAACTCTGCAACATTTATCTGATCGCTCGGCTTGACCTGTCGGGATGCCTTAAAGGCCACTGCGCCATTAACTAGAACCTTGCCTTCGCGAATTAGGACAGAGGCTTTTTCACGGGAATCCACATACCCTCGCTCAGCTAGCGCGGTATCTAAACGTATGGCGGCCCGACTTTTGATGAGATCCATATTACCAAGCGCACGGATTCCACGACTATATAGTTTGATCTCACGATACGAACTCAACGTCGGGGGGCGAGGGTGTTACCTCAGTTCTCGGTGTCTCCGGTTGCCTCATTGGGCGCCGCCTCGGATTTAGGCATCATTGGAGCAGCGGTGGATCTGGGCTTCGCCCGCGAAGTTCGCGAAGAAACGCGGCCGGTACGCTCCGCTGCCTCTTTCGATTTCGGAGGGGCGGGTGGCCTCTTCGCCAAAGTCTGAGAGGTCCGCCTTCTCGGAGCCGGACTACTTGTTGTACCGCTGCTAGAAGCGCCAGCTTCAGGCTCACCGGTCTTCTCTTTGCCTGCCGGCTCCGATTTCGAAATTGTTCGCATAAGCGAGTTCACCATATCGGTCAACTTGGAGACCTCATCTCGCAGTGATGACATCTTCCCGATATCCTGGCTCAGCGCGCTCAGTCGATCGCTGAATTTTGCAAATTCTTCTTTCGAAATCATGTTCGCAGACTTCAGTTGGTTCTCAATCTCTTTCCTAAGGGTTTTTATCAGCACCTCCGTGCTCGCTCTGCTCTTCTTCGCCGCTTCGTCGAACAAGTCCCTCATTTGATTCCGCTGAACCTCGGAAATGTGGACCACATCGCGCAGAGCCTCCTCGGCCTTTGCCTGGGCAATCTTGGCTACCGACAGGCCCGCTTCAACCAGTTTTCCTAATTTCTCGGATCCGTTCTTCCCTGCCATAATTCAATTCCTCCGGATAGGCCTAATGCTAAGTATATCAGGCATCAGATAACTCTCCCAAAGTAATTTTTCGATTGTCGGGCTGGTGCATATGTCACACCGATCGGTCATAGTGTTTAAATAGAAGCATTAGAGAGATAGGACCATGCAAGGAAAAGACCGTTCAACTAAGTGGATTGAGACTTCTCCGGGTTACCGCACGACCAGCGGCAATATTGCAGCTCATTCTGACTTTGGATCGATGGCGCTGCAACCAGTGATTGTGCCGCGGGAGAAGCGCGAAGAAATTGAACGCCAGTTCCTCTCAATAGGAGCGACAGTTTCGCTTGGTTCAGGCAATAGAAGCAGGCCCGAAGATCCTGATCCCATGCGGACCGCATTTGAGCGCGATCGTGACAGGATTCTGCATTCGACAGCTTTCCGGCGATTGTCGGGAAAGACCCAGGTCTTCATCTTTCCCAATGACCACCAGCGGACCAGATTGACGCACGCTCTCGAGGTCTCCCAGGTTGCAACGGCAATTTCAAGGGCCGTGGGACTCAATGTTGCGCTTACTGAGGCAATTGCTCTTGGTCATGACTGCGGACATGGCCCGGGAGGACATGCAAGTGAAGATGCTTTTTCGAAATTTCTTAGCGAAGGATACGACCATGCGGTTTGGGGGGCAGACCATACTTTGGCTGATCTCAACCTTTGTCTGGAGACCCTTGACGGCATTCGAAATCACTCATGGTCGCGGCCTCAACCCATCACCCACGAAGGCGCTGTAGTTTCGTTTGCAGACCGCATTGCCTATTGCTCCCATGATCTTGAGGACGCAATCAGTGCAGAAGTTGTAAGTACCCATTCGATACCTGAATCGATTACCGCCGTAACTGGATCCAGCCGGTCCGGCCAACTTCGGTATTTTATTTCTGACATGGTTTATACAATTTCACGTACAGGTGAAGTTGCAATGTCTCCTGAGGCTGCTACAGCTCTAGCCGAATTGCGCCGATTTAACTATGAAAAAATCTACATGAGGCCTGATTCGCTGGAACAGTCGATAGCGGTGATCAAAGTCCTTTCGATGCTGGTCGATTATTTCCTCGAAAACCCAAAAGAGATCAAGGGAATCCCGCTGAGCGATCTTAATGGCGATCCCTCGAGTGTGATGACTGCCTCAATAGGATACGTCTCAGGGATGACCGACCGATTTGCGTTTCAAAAGGCAGTCGACCTGCTTGGCCTTGATCCGCTAAGTCTGCCGAAGGGAATAGATCTTACCCACAGATAGGATCGGGCAAACACCTGAATATCAGGTCTTATGGATTGGCGACAACGATATGTTTGCCTGGCCCAAGCAGCATGTGACGGCCATACATGATGATTGCTGCTCCACCCAGAGCGACCAAACCGTTTACCATCCAGGCGACTGAATAGGATACGTTTGACACCAAGAGCCCGAATACAAGTGGGCCAAACACACTGGCCAGCCGTCCTCCAACCTGGGTAACAGCAGTTGCACGTGCCGGCGACCTTTGATGCGTTTGTATCACCGCATAATTGAAAAGCCCATTCCAACCCCAACCGGCGCCAAATGCTACAAAAGCGCCAATCCAGAAAAATATCGCAACCCGCGAAGCAGAGCCTATAGCAAGGGCGCCATATCCAATACAGCCTATAACCAGCATTCCTGCAACCACTTTGAAGTGTCCAGCGCCGCGCCGATCTGCTGCAATCCCGACATATATCCTTGCGATCACGGCTATCAGACCCGCAATGCCGGCTACATAACCGGCATTTGAGCGGGAAAGACCTCCGTCCACAGCAGAAATAACCAAAAAGCCGGTCATGGCAGCCGCCGCAAAGATGCCAAGCCCAAATCCGATACCTAGAACAATCAGTGGAGCCAGATCGTCCTTAGGTACGGGATCTTTATGGCGGGCACGATATGCGGCTAACGAAGTGCGCGATCTTGGTATTGCAACCGCAGTCACAACTGACCAGGCTGCAGCCGCGACGAATGCCCAGCGCCAGCCGATCGTCAGGGCAATGCCAGGGACAGCCAGTCCCCCGAAGAGGGCTGCAAATGGAATGGCCGACTGTTTTACTCCAAATGCGAAGCCCTGACGGCTTCTCGGAATTCGGCGCGCAAGAAAGAGATTGGTTGCCGGCTGCATTGCTGAACTTACTATTCCAGAAAAAAATAGGACAATGCTAAGGCCCAGCCAGGAATGGACGAACAAGGCGATCAACGCGAGCAGCCCGCCGGCTACGACGGCAGTAGGCTTCATGATCCTTACGCCCCCGACCGCTTCGGTAAGACGCCCGAAAGGAACCGATCCGGCTGCAGCTCCAATGTAATAGATCGAGATTGACATTCCAAGGGCGTCTGGTCCAAAATGCAAGGTTGATCTCATTTGAACAGCCAGCGCACCCGTAAGAAATACGGCAAATGAGGTACTCGCGGCCGCCGCAACTGCCGATATTATATCCTTCGCCATCCCCTCAGGAGAGCTGGAAGCAGATGCTGTCGCATCGTGTCCTTCAGCTTGCGAAGGTTCCATTTCCGGTTTAGGAGAACCATCTTCACTAATCAAATTGACGCACCCCGAAAAACCTGAAAATTCCGATTACCCCCATCAACTAGCCCGAAATCACCCTAGCCGTCGAGAGCCGTTGATTCAAATACCGGCGAGTTAGCAGGAGCCATCTTCCGCTCTGGTCTGCCATCCGAAAGGCGGTAAAAATCTCGTCCACTATCGGAACATAGGGAATTTGCCGAATCAGATAAATCCAAAGCAGGATTAGCTTATCCAACTCCGGGTGAGATAGTTACATAATTGGAAGCACAGTTACGAAAGTTGCGTACGAATTATTTGGGGGAAAGAAATACTGCGTTCAACAAACGGGAAGAGAACTCTATGCGGGATCCTGCAAAACTTGGCTTGAAACGGATTGGCAGCACCGACAAGGTCGAGCTGCCAATCGTAAGGGTCGCATTACTTTGAAATGCCCAGATCTGCTTCAATCAATCTCTTGGGTTTAGCTCCAATTGATGCCGCCACCATTTCGCCAGATCGGAACAGGCCGATCGTCGGGATTGAAAAAACCTGGTACCGGCTGGCAACTTCTTGATTTATATCAACGTTCACTTTGACCAGCTTGATTTCTCCAGCGCGGTCCTCTGCTAACGAATCCAACTCCGGCGCGACCATTCGGCATGGAGCACACCAAGGCGCCCAAAAATCTACGACCACGGGAATCTCGGAGCTAAGAACTTCGGATTCGAAAGTTTCTTTAGTATTTGCCTCTACTGCCACGACATCTCCTTCTAGCAGGGTTACTCAAATAATAACATATACCTATAGAGGTATATTCCCGCTATCCGCGAACATTGACGACAATCCTCCCTTTGACCTTTCCTTCGAGAATCTCTTTCCCGAATCTTTCAAGGTCGCCTAGCCCTACCTCGGTGGCCATCGATTCGAGCAAACCCAAAGGAAATGCGTCAGCAAGGCGCTGCCATACCTTTGCACGCTTTTTGATATCAAGTGAAACTGAGTCGATGCCTAAAATATTTACGCCGCGAAGGAGAAAAGGCATGACGTTAGCGGTGAATGACGATCCTCCGGCAAGACCAACAGACGCTATGGATGCGCCTGTTCTCAGCTGGCTGAGAACGTGGCCTAGGGTCGATCCGCCGACATTATCAACGCATCCGCTCCATCGTTCTCGTTCAAGCGGCTTACTGGCAGGAATCTCCAACTCGGACCGGGCTATGATGGCAGTGGCCCCGAGACTTCTCAGGTAATCATGCTCCTCGGGCCGTCCAGTCGATGCAGCGACTTTAAAGCCAAGTGCTGCCAAAAGAGCAACTGCAATTGATCCGACTCCCCCTACTGCACCAGTCACTAATACCTCATTTTCGGATGGAGTCAAGCCATGATCCTGGAGTGCATCCACGGCCATCATCGCTGAAAAGCCTGCGGTGCCAAACGCCATTGCCTGAAAAAGGTTCAGCGGAGAAGGCAGCTTCACGATCCAGTCGGCAGGAACTCTTACGAGCTGCGAATATCCACCCCAACAGACTTCGCCAAACCTATAGCCTCCCACGACGACCTCGTCTCCAGGTAAAAACCGGGAATCTGAGGAATCTCTTACTATTCCGGCCACGTCGACCCCTGGCACATGGGGATAAGAGCGCACCAGTTTTCCCAACCCGTTCAGCACCATCCCGTCCTTGTAATTCAGTGTTGAATAGTATGCCTCGATGGTAACTTCGCCAGCTGGAAGCCGGTCTTCGGAAAGCGTTTGAAGTGATGATGTCACCTTGCCATCCGTCTCATCTATAACAAGAGCAGTAAACATGCTATTTTTCTAGCATAATTACAGGACTCGTGGTAGTTGGAAACTCACTGGGAACTCACTCCTGGCGCACCTGGTGGCTCGACCCAGCAAAAATAGTGTGACATATGTTACATTATTAATAAGTTTGCAGCATTGAAGGATCTCTCAATGAATGATGTGGCAAATGTCACCAGGTCACAGCTATTGCGCTTAAAATAGTCCCTGGAAAAAAAGTGTATAAATATTCATAATTTGTGGCACGAAGCGAAATCGCTTGCTATAATGAACATATTACTTACTGGCGATCCCCCTCTGCTAGTAGGTTTACTAGGTCCCATCCCCCCAAAACGGGATCTAGCTACTCGATAGTAACCCCGGGCGGCCAATCCCCCGGGGTTACATCTTTAATTCCTTTAAAGTATTCAACCTAATGTTACAAATGCCATCTAACGTTAAGGTGTGAACACCAATCCCGAAGATCACCTGGACAACCAAAAGAGGATTCTCGGTGAATTCATCAAATCCCAACGTAAATTGGCGCAGCTATCTCTGCGGGAGCTTGCTGAACGCACCAACATTTCAAATCCCTACCTGTCGCAGATTGAGCGCGGACTCCATGAACCTTCAGTTCGAATCCTAAAATCGATTTCCAATGCCCTCAATGTCTCGCTCGGTTCACTATTATCGCATATCGGCCAGGCAGATGAGTCAGCCGGGGCGGAACCCGATGCCAGCCATCCCGTTGTAGAGACTGCTATTTATTCTGATCCGCGCCTTTCGCAGTATCAAAAGGAGGTGCTGGTCGCATCGTACCGGACATTTGTTTCGAGCTCAGCACCGGATCAGCTTAAGCATAAGCACCATCAAGAAAAGCAAAATTCCAAAAAATCAAAGAATAAAAATCGCCAACCTGGCTAGATGCCGTATGTGCTCCGGTAGAACTCCCAGGCCCTTACCGGTTCGTTAGGGAGATCACTTTCAAGGCGTGCGCGTACCGCTTCTGAGGTCCACGGTTGGACGGGACCTAATTGACGCGCCAAAAATTGCAATTCGGCTGACTCCTCGAGGAAGATCGCTTTTACGCAGGCATCTCCGACGCTTTCTCCAACAACCAATGAGCCATTACCAGGGAGCACCACAGCGTGCGCGGTCTTTAATGCGTCCACCACAGCCCACCCTTGGTTTTCGGAAGTCACAAGATATGGGCTGCTGTGTATTGGTACGGTCCCACGCAATTCAGCGCCAAATCCATGAACCACTTCAATGGGCTGACGTGAAATTCCCATCACATTTACATAACGCGAGTGAGTGCGGCAGATGGCAGACACGTCTTGTCTGGCTGCAAACACCGCCAGGTGCATGGCAGCTTCCAACGGCGGGTTGCCTGAGTTCAATTTCTCACCTGAAAGATTCAAATGGACCAGCTCATCTTCTGTGACTAGTCCAAGACCCTTTCTTGGCGTCATCAGCACGGAACCGTCTTCCAGGCGGGCGCTGACGTGTCCAAAGCCTTCCACAAGTCTCAGCCTGCTTAAGACCCGGCATGCCTGAATGATCTCGGCCTTGATGCCATCGTTCATATCCATTTGATTGACCCCTCTCTAAAACTTGCCCGAAGAAGAATGATTGCCGATCTGAGGCGAAATCACGAGTGCCCAGCAAATTTGTCAACTAGCACAGAGGCCGCCTCATTAGCTCCCTTTTGCGGAGGTGCTAATCGGTGGCATCCTCACCTAGTTCGCTGATGGCCTTGATGATTGCACGCCTAGCCTTGTGGATCCTCTTTTCAGTATCCTTGTCACGTTGATCATTAGAAGCCATGAATTCTCTCAGCGCATCCATTGCCAAATAGTCGAGTCTCTCCAAAACACCCTTGAGAGCCTCGACCTCAGGCGAGAAATCGTTTACCAACACGCTATCAAACCTCGGCTCGTGCCTCTTCCACCTTTACGCCCTAGCTTAGGCAATGCCTTTAACCTCTCTTCGGCCGACCATTCCTGTTGTAACACAACTGTGAACCCGGCGAGCTGGGATTGCGCAACCTCACTTGTCTATGGCAACGACATTGAGCCCGCCTTCGGAAAACGCTTTCCGAAGAACCTTCTTGTCAAACTTGCCTACGCTCGTCTTTGGAATCTCCTTCACAATGGCCACTTTCTCAGGAAGCCACCATTTTGCCACCCGCTGGGAGAGGAATTCATCTAGCTTTTGCGTATCAATTTCCGCGCCCGGCTTAGGTACTATGCAGGCCATCGGGCGCTCAACCCACTTATCGTCAGGGATTCCGATCACGGCAGCTTCGTACACGTCGGGAAAGGCCATTATGGCATTCTCCAAATCCACTGATGAAATCCACTCCCCGCCGGATTTGATAACGTCTTTCGTGCGGTCGGCAATCCGCAGATAGCCCTCAGTGTCGATCGTACCCATATCTCCAGTACGCAACCAGCCATTATCAAAATTCTCGGCGTGCGCGTCCTTGTAGTAGCTTGCGGCAACCCAGGGACCACTGACTTCAATTTCCCCGGGCTTCTCGGCACCGCGGGGAAGAACGTTTCCTGAGTCGTCGACAACCCGCAGCTCTACCCCAGCCAAAGGCCGACCAGCACTCTGAAGGTACTTCATGCGATCTTTTTCAGGTGTGTTACGAGGTGGAATGCCCAAGGTGCATATTGGCGAAGTCTCCGTCATCCCCCACCCCTGCCAGAGCTCGAGACCGAAACGCTCCCTGAAACCATCCATGAGTCCCTTTGGCACAGCTGATCCGCCCCCGGTAATTCCCCTGAAGGACGACATGTCCAGATCATGGCTCTCCGCATACAACAGAAGTTCGTTCCAGATCGTTGGCACTCCGGAGGAAAGGGTCGGACGATATAGTTCGATCATTTTCGCCAGATGCTCCGGCTGCAGGAAACGCGAGGGCATGATGAGGTCGCACCCTGCCAACCAGCCCGAGTAAGGCACACCCCACGCATTGACATGGAACATGGGAACTACTATTAGGGCACGGTCGGTGTCGCATAATCCGAGTGTGTTTGCCGTGCAAGAAGAAATCGCGTGTAGCCAGGTCGATCTGTGCGAGTAAACGACTCCCTTTGGGTTGCCTGTGGTGCCTGAGGTGTAACACATCGAGGCTGCCTGGTATTCATCTATCTCCGGCCAGTTAAAGCTGGAACTGTGGGCAGCAATCAGATCCTCGTAGTCGTAAACATCGACCTTAAACGGCGCAAGCATTGCAGGATCGTATGGCCCGACCACGATGAGCGCCTCGATGGTTGGCGTCTGTGAGAGAACACGGGCCAGCAAGGGTAGAACCGGTGAATCGACGATCACCATCTTGTCTTCGGCGTCGTTAATTACATATGCCAGCTGGTCAGGGAAGAGCCTCACGTTCAGCGTGTGCACTATTGCACCCATGGCTGGCACCGCCATATAAGCCTCGAGATGCTGCTGCGTGTTGAAAGCAAACGTTCCAATGCGATCGAAGTTCTTGACTCCAATCGAAGACAATGCATTGGCCAAGGAAGCAATGCGCTTAGCCGTGTCCTCGTATGAGTAAGTGATTCCACCGTCGCCGAGATAGGTCGTCACCGACGACTTTGGAAATGTTGTGGCCCCATACTTCAGGATCGAAGTTATCGATAAAGAACCGTCTTGCATAGTTGAACGCATCTTCAGCCTCCACACTCCCGCTAAGCTCCACTAATAATTCAAGCACTCCCCAGCACGATAATTGCACTAATTCTCACGAATTGGGAATTCATTACCTTTTCCAAGTGCGGTATAGTTCAACTGATCTGAATTCGACTTTTTGAAAGTGCGATGTATAAATGGACATTGGAATAATCGGTGGCGGTGTAGCCGGTCAAAGCGCAGCGTTCAGGCTGGCAAATTACGACCACCAGGTAACGATTTACGATCCCAGCCCCGCGACTGGCGCATCGCTGGCTGCCGCAGGAATGCTAGCACCAGCCTCAGAAGTCAATTTCAGCGAGATACCTCTGCTCAGACTGATGGAGCATTCGAATGAGCTGTGGCCCGAATTCGTCAGACAGATTGAAGCGGTGTCTGGAGTCTCAATCGGGCTTCGAATGGATGGAACCTTGATCATTGGCTACGAGTCCAACGATGCTCGTGACCTCGAGCGCCTCGCAGAGTTCCAACGAGAACTGGGAATCGAAGTAACCCGCCTAACACGTAATCAAGTGAAAGAGCTTGAGCCTGAACTTGGCGGACCATTTCCATTTGCGGCCATGATACGCACAGACAATCAGCTCGATAACCGGCAACTGATGAACTCGCTGCAAGTGGCGCTCGATCGGCTGGGCGTTAAAACTGTGCACAAAAGCGTGGCCTCACTCAACAAAACAGGGGGTATCTATGAGATTGTCCTTGACGACCAATCGATAATTCGGCCGGACATTGTTCTCTTGGCCGCCGGATCGCAGGTGAGTGGGATAGGCGGACTCCCGGCATCCATTTCAGGTGCAATACGGCCGGTAAAGGGTCAAATACTCAGGGTCCAGGCGAAATCGAACAACCTTCTCAACCGAGTTGTACGCTCCAAGACCTTTGGAAAGACGCTATACATGGTCCCGCGCATCAATGGTGAGGTCGTCATCGGTGCGACCCAGGAAGAGGTCGGCTTCGATACGACAGCGAAAGTTCGACCGATCGCCGAAATGCTGACCAACGCTACACTGCTCCTGCCCGGACTCGGCGAGGCCGATTTCAAGGAGCAGATGGTGCGATTTAGGCCAGGATCAATTGATAATGCCCCAATTGTCGGTCAGTACCACAGCTCCAATCTGTTCCTTTGTCTTGGGCACTTCCGTCACGGCATATTATTAAGTGCGGCACTGTCGAAATACATTACCAGCGCAATCCAAAGCGGTAATCAGCCTGGCGAAATTGAGGAATTCGGCGCGGCTCGACTCGAAGCTAACTAGGTTTTCTAGAAGTGATTGAAATATTTCTAAATGGCTCACTGCGTCGGGTTCCCGAGTTGACGACCATTGATGGATTGATCGAATCAATTGGTCTGCAGAAAAAAGGTGTGGCCATTGCAGTCAATAGCGAAGTAATACCGAGGAGCAACTGGACGGAAAAATCATTGTTGCCTCAAGATAAAGTGGAATTGCTCACAATCGCCCAAGGGGGATGAAACGTGGAAGCAAGTCTTGAACCGGTCAAATTAGGTAGCCTGTCGCTTACATCTCGACTGATACTCGGCACGGGCGGTGCCCCGTCCAATCAGGTCATCAAGGAAATAATCACTGCGTCCAATTCGCAACTGGTTACTGTAGCGTTGCGACGATACGAGCCTCGAGCTGCTAATTCCTTGTATGATCTCCTGAGGACGCTTAAGGTCAATATTCTGCCCAATACCGCCGGCTGCTTTACTGCCAGGGAGGCGGTATTGACTGCCAAGATGGGCAGGGAAGCTCTTGAAACTAACAACGTAAAACTCGAGGTCCTTGCCAGCGATAAAGACCTGCTCCCTGATCCCTACGAACTCCTCGATGCAACAGAAATGCTTGCCATGGATGGGTTCAACGTCTTTGCCTACACGAGCGACGATCCTGTCGTAGCGCGCAGGCTTGAACAGGCCGGAGCTCAGGTTGTCATGCCTTTGGGGGCCCCCATCGGAACCGGCCTTGGGATTCGCAACGCGCACAATATTGAAATGATCGTCTCTCAAGCAGCTGTTCCCGTTGTCCTCGATGCTGGAATCGGAACAGCATCGGATGCAGCTATAGCTATGGAACTCGGGTGTGATGCAGTGCTGGTCGCATCAGCCATTACAAGAGCAAAACAGCCCGAAAGGATGGCGAGGGCGATCGCTCTTGGAACCGAAGCGGGATTCCTTTCCCGCAAAGGAGGGAGAATCCCCAAGAGAGAATGGGCATTGGCCTCATCTCCCAGCGAAGGCTTGGCTGAGTTCCATGAACACTAGCCCGGCGTCGTAGCCTGAATCAAGGCTGCCTTTCGATATCATTCTTTTCACCATGTCAGATTCATTCGTTTCGGATTTATGACCCAAAAGGCGGACAATCATTGAGTATTGCAGAACGAAGAAAGAAGACACCGCCAGTTGCCCTCACCATCGCAGGATCAGATTCCGGAGGCGGCGCGGGAATCCAGGCAGACCTGAAGGCGTTCTCGGCCAACAGGGTTTATGGTACAACCGTTATCACTGCAATTACCGCTCAGAACACGCATTCTGTTCAGTCGTCGGAACCCATCAACCCGGAACTGGTAGAAGCTCAGATTCGTGCCGTTATCTCAGATTTCAGGGTTAGGGCAGTAAAAACCGGAATGCTTGCTACGGCCGATAATGTGTATGTCGTCGCAGATTTCGCCGAAAAGGGAGCTTTCGAAAAGCTGGTTGTGGACCCGGTCCTGGTATCGTCCACCGGCACCAGGCTTTTGGACAAGGAGGCTGAATCGGCCTATATGGAGAGGCTCATACCCAAGGCCACTCTAGTCACACCAAACCTCCTGGAGGTTAAGGCGCTCCTGGGAAAGCTTCCGACGAATATCGAGGAAATGATCTCTGCCGCCAGGGAATTCAAAAAGATGGGCTCAAGGTATGTTTTGATTAAGGGCGGTCATATGACAGGCACAGAAAGTACAGATATCTTTTATGACGGCCAGGTTATCCTAAAGCTTTCAGCGGTTCGTATAAAGACTGATAATACACACGGCACAGGGTGCACTCTTTCCGCTGCGATAACGGCAAATTTAGCTAAAGGAATGGATGTCACCGAAGCAGTGAAAGCCGCAAAGGTCTACATAACGAGAACTATTAAAGCCGGTTCACTCTGGCAACTTGGCAGCGGGCATGGCCCCGTAGATCAATTCATTTGGGCAAGCCAGGAAGAAATGAACGCCCAGCAGCAACAGGAGCAACAGCAGGATGTCATCAGCTGATACAGGCATCCGGCTCCAATTACTACCCTAAAGTCGTTCCATTTCAAAAATACTGAATTCAGCGCCTGCGGTTTCGAACAGTGCAACAGTTTCAGGCTTTGCGCAAAAGTAAATAATCTGGCGGCTTCGTGAAACCAGTTCGAGTTCCTTTGCGAGACCCTGAGCGCGGTCTTTATCCGCATTCACCATCACATCATCCATCAGAAGTGGAATGTCCAAGGAGTTGGGACGCGTGATCAGAGCCAACCTGATCGAGATATAGAGCTGTTCGCGTGTACCCCTTGATAAGGAGGAGTCCGCAATATCTTGACCAAACACATTGCGGGCGAGGATTGATTCGCCTTTGCCGTACTCCTTCTTGAGAATCGAGGGATATCGATTCTGTGTAACTCTGGCGAATATCTCTGAGGATAGCCTCATGAGCTCGGGCTGGTGTAACTCCTCGAACCTTGTATTGGCGTTTTGGAGCAGCTGTTTTGCCAATCCCAAGACTCTCAGCTTGCCCGCAAGCTCTTCCGCCTCGATCAGGAGGCTTTCAACTGAGGCCTGGATTTCGGCAACTGGATTGACGTGGAGTAACCTTTTTTCTTCCGCGTCTATCTCTGCCTTGGATCCCAGCAATGCTTCCCGGTCATTTTTGTCAGCATTGATTTGCTCAGTCAATTTCTGAATCGAATCAGCTAATTCAACATGACCCATTTTGAAGCGCAACAGCACGTCTTGAAGCTTTTCTCCAAAGACCGACTCTGCAGAGTGCAGGAATGAAGCTTTTTTAGCCTGGTTCCGATCATATTCCCTTAGCAGTTCAATAAAATCTTCACTAATTTGTTCATGGCTGGAACCGACACGGACAAGCTGCTCGTCAATAAGGTGATTCACCGAATCCAGCGAGGCTGCAATCCTTGCCAGCTCAGCTTCGTATGTTTCAATATCTCTTTGAAGTTTTTCCGCATCAGATTTAATTCCGAGGTTGGAATTCAATCTTTCGGCAAGATTGGAGACTGTGATATCCAGGAGATCAATCGAAGCATCCTCCGGTAGGTTAATCTCAGAAAACTCCCCCCTCAATAGATCCAGCAAATCTGACCTTCGCTCCGCAAGCCTAATCCGCAGCTGTTCCACGGATCTCTTCATCCGTCTGAGCTCGGCAATATCTTTCATAAGGTAAACAAGAGTGGAAACCTGCCCAAACGTCTTATCGAATGGAGCTGAGCTGTCCATAGTTATTCCGTAACTGTCAATTAGGTGTGCGAGTCGCTGCCATTCAGTCTGCATTCGGATGACAGAATCTATCGCTTCCCTGTCCTGTTTGAAATCATTCAGCCTTTTCATGATTTGGCGTGGTTCGTAATATTCCACGCCAATATCCTGCAGGTCCATATTCACGGCCTGGGAAGCTAAGCCACCAGCTTTTCCAAAGGTTCGAACTAGCAGATAGATGACTCCGGCGACCGCCAAACCCAGGATGGCCTCTAAAGCCAGACCAAAGGGGGTTGAGACAGTTCTCTCGCCGTACGACACGCCAATTGCGACAGCGGCAAATAACGCAAAAAAACCGCTCCATATCCATGATCTTCCTTTTGAAACTGCGGGCTTTGCAGCTGAGGCTTCAAGCAATGTCTCAGCCTTGCGGATAGCAACATCAGTCGCCCTCTGTTTGGCAAAGAGGTCTTCCCTGCTGACGTCCAACAATGGTGACGAAAGATGGTCCGACCACTGCCTGCTCAACATTTCAAAACTGCCTCTAATACTTTCGAGAGCACCGATTGCCGACTGCAAAGTTGAACCATCGCCGGAATCAAGGTAGCTCTCTACTGCAAGTGTGCTGCCCGCAGCGGCACGGGCTGCGTCTGCCTTTGACGCATCAAACTCGGAACTCCTTCGGTAGAATTCTTCGCGAATTGACTTGACATCCTCGAGGATCCTCTCGGCGATGCGGATCTTGTCACGTCGATCCACCAGGTCCAGATCAAATTGCAACACCTTCAACTGGTCTGATGCCGACATCAGCCTCTTTTCGAACTCCGAAATGTCTGCCTTAAGATTCCCCGCTTGCGAGAAATAGTTTTCCAATGATCGTATTGAGTCTGAATTGAGTGAACTTAGGTGCGGGTACCGGCCTAGAAAGGACGTTGCCGTCACATACTGCTCATACATTTCAGCCATCCGCTGCATCTCTTCGTAAAGCCGCAGTTCGTGATGCTCTTTTTCGAGTTGAATTTCGAGATTGGAAATTTTTTCAACGATCTGGGTCCTTTGGCCGAATCTTTCCATAAAGGTTTTCTCGTCTGCAATCCATTCGAGTCTTTGCTTGTTGGCCGATTCCAATTCATCCATAACCCTGGGCAATGATCTGCTTCGTGCAGCCTTGCTGGTCAGCATCTTTATTTCGTTGTCCAGGGACTCAAATATTGAACTTATGGAAACCCCCTTACCACCGGCCACGGCGCCAAAAAGATGTTCCGTCAAAACCCCATTTGCGCTGGTGTTGCTGGCAAGCAGTTCATCGATGCCGAAGCTGTAAAGATTCGCAAACACCTCATGACCTGCTATCTTCATGGAAGGAAAAAGATCGGGCACATCTCCAGACGTAAGAATCTCATCCATCAACAACTGACGGAATACGTTATTGCCTTTCCTTGCAACTTCCAGTTCGTAGAGCGCATTCTGGTGCATAAAGCCGACACGGCCAAACGGGCGTCCATCCTTTAAACCCCTCTGATTGGCCCTAGGGAAAAGGATCTCCTCCAGAAAGCCCTTCAACTGAGATTTCCCCGCCTCATTGGGACCGAACAGAAGATTTAGTCCGTCCGTGAGCGTTCCTTTGCCAGGAACCGCAAAGTTCTTTAGAGAGCCGTAACTCTCTACCCATACCGATTTAATCTTCAAGCCGGTCTCCCTCCCCCGAACAGCTGAGCCAACAAGCTCTCTGCGGCATCCAAATCATCTTCACTAGCCGACAGACTTTGGTCCAGGCCTGCTCTCTTCAGGCGTGATGCGAGATTATTGCGAAGTTCGCGTTCTATTGAAAATCCATTGAGCTTCTGCTGATCTGACCGCCACTCCCCCACCTCGCGGATCAGTTCTCCAACAACGTCCGAAAGTGCGCTGAATTCCCCGAGGGTGCGCGGGAGAGTCAGATCGCCTTCCACCTGATCCACATACGTTGCTGGCAGCAACCCCGCAGTTTCCGCCAAAAGCTCAGAATGTATCGCGTCCAGATTTCCTCCCAAATCATCCAAATCGACGCTTACCAAGCCACTAAGAACAACTCTTGCCACAAGCGGCCTCCCCTCACCTTCCTGGAGTTTCTGCTGGATTGAGTCCAGGCAGGCTTCCACAACCGCATCAAGCGTTCCGCACCCGCTGATATCTACTTCGACAAGATCGAAAATTATCTGCGAAAGGGGGATAAAGCGATGATTAACTCCACCCGTGCCGACCTCGACAAGCTCCGCGCCTTTGATTCCCCGCTCTGAGGGCTTCATATGCAGACCCTGGATATTCCCGGGATATAAAACCAGGGGATCGTCGCATAAAACCGTGCGCTTATGGATATGTCCAAGCGCCCAGTAGTCGTATCCTTTTCCAATCAAGTCCGAGATCGCCGCAGGCGCATAACTGTCGTGCTCCTTTGACCCGCCCACATTCGAATGCATAACCGCGATGCTGAACAAATCAGTGCTCGACTCTGGAAACAGTTGTGCAAGATTGCGCTTTTCCTCGCGCGTTGCGTAACTCATTCCTGTTATCTCGCCATAGGTCACCTCCCCGCGCTTAAGAGCAAAGGTTTGCGGCTCAGGACCAAATCTGATCAGATTATCCGGCCACGAAATAGGCATCTCTTGGCCTTGATTGACTGGATCGTGATTTCCGAAGGCCATGAAGACGGTCACACCGTGGGTCCCTAAGCGAAGGATCTCCCGCCTCATATAGAACTGTGCGCGGGCGCCATGCTCGATACCGTCGTACGTATCTCCGGCAAGGACGATAAAATCCACTTTCTGGTCTATTGCCACATCGCACAATTGGCTGAACGCCTTCAGCGAGGCACTTAGCAATAAGCTGCGCAGCTCTTCATTTTTGCCTTCGTGGACTCGAAACGGTGAATCAAGATGCAGATCGGCAGCATGAATGAATTTAAAAGGAATGGGAACCCTCATTTTAAATACCTAACGATTGCAATCATCCACGAAGAATAGCGCATGGTTGTAACCTTCATTCCAGATTCGAGAGCAGGAGCCCTTGGTTTTTATTAGATTCAAATCATGGCCTCCTTGCGGGATTCACTGCTTTTAACCACCGATGACCTTGAACTGCTAGTGAATTCCGTCAGCAAACTGGCTCCCGTCGAAGGTGAACCGGAATTCCGAAAAGGTGTTTTGAAGTTGCTCGACACGTTTGATTGGGCCCTTGATAGAAGCGAGATGTCGCTCAAACTCCATGAGACAAATAACAGTGCCCAGTTGGTTTTCTCAGAACCGAGCTTTTACCTAATATCCGAAATGCCATTTTCCAACTCCAATTGGCTGAGTCCGGGTAGCTTCGAAGACCCCTTTTTGAGCCGACGCCTGCCGCAGGTTACCTCCGACAGGGCGCTGATTGTGCAGGCTGCCACCGCTGCAGACAGCTGTCAGTTCAAGCTTTACAACGCGGAGGGAATGGACGCGTCAACGGTCTGGCTCTACCGGTTGCCGGAGATCGATCAGTGCAGCGTCCTCCTGATTTCCAAGCGTGGCTATGAATCTTTTCACCAGAAGATCCGTAGATCTCTTCTTGATGCATTTGAAGAGCTGAACTTAGGCGTCAACAATGGTGACCCATTTGAAATCATCCTCAATAAACATGGCAGGTCAAAAAGGGACTACCAAACCAAATTTTCGCTAGAGGTCGACAGATCGACTTACGGTTGCATTGCTCTGGGCCAGGCATTAGCCAGTGAGGAACTGAGAGCGCAGCGCAATGCTGCGTGGCTGAAGGAACATCCCGATCCTGAATTTCTTCACGACTTTCGAGTTGCCATGAGACGGAGCTCATCTTTTATCAAGTCGCTGGGATCATTGCTTGCTCCCCTCGATACAGCTTGGTTCCGAACCGAACTCAAGCTGTTCATCAATACGACTTCGCCTATACGTGACTTGGAAAACTTGGGCGCTCTGGCAGAAAGACAGCTTGAAAGAGACCCGAACAATGCTGCGCTTCGCGGATTCAGTTCAAGAATAGCCAAGGACGTATCAAAAGGCTATGCAGATCTGAGTGACTTAGTCCCATCCTCGAGATTCGAACATCTGCTATCAACATGGGACAGGTTGGCGCGACAATGCTTGTCACTCTCATTGATAACCTCACCGCCACCAGGAAAAAACTATTTTAACTACGGGAAGAACCACGACCCTGCGATAACACCTAAAACGAAGCTTTCAGATAGTGCAAAGGCGCTGCTCCTTAAATCAGGGGTTTCGCTTATCAAAAGGGCAAAAAAGACAAAAAGAAACATGACAGCAGAGTCGCTCCACCGGCTGCGCAAAGAAGTGAAGACATTTCGATATCTCCTCGAATTCTTCGAACCGGTACTTGAGCCCGTAAGGACGCGTGAGGTGATAATCAGAATTAAAAGGCTTCAGGATGCCTTGGGACAACACCAGGATAGTGTTGTACAGCTCCAGCTGCTTGCCAGATTGTGCGAAAAGTATCAGGTCGACCAGCAAGGGGTTTCCGTGCTATTCCAAGTGCTTGAACATGATCAGCAAAGTTCTATCGAAAGTTACGCCAAAGAGATCAAAATGTTTTCGGGTGCTTCGCTGCTTCGTGAGATACAGTTGGCCACCGCTCACCGAAAGAAGTGAAATAGATGAAGGTAGTTTCGCTCTACAACATTAAAGGCGGTGTCGGCAAGACCACATTTGCCGTCAATATTGCTTACGAAGCGGCGATGCAAGGACTGAGAACTCTCCTTTGGGATCTAGACCCACAGGGCTCCTCCAGTTACATACTTCGAATAAAACCTCATATCAAGGGCGACATATCTCAACTTCTTGATGGCAAGAAACCTCTTGCAAGACTGATAAAGGGAACGCAGTGGCCACTGCTGGACGTGATCCCCTCTGACTTTGACCTTCGACGCCTTTCTTCACTTTTGGAAGCCAAGAAGACCCAATCCAGCAAACTATCGAAATCTATGAAGACTTTCGGGCGGGAATACGACCTCGTCGTGTTGGACTGCGCTCCTGAAGCATCTACGGTAAGCGAAAATGTGATTAACTTCTCTGATCTGATTGTGGTTCCGATAATCCCGAATCCACTTTCAATCAATACTTTCGAAATGCTCCTAAAATTTGCAGATGGACTCACCGGCAAGAATCCTGGCATCCTTGCTGCATTCAACATGGTGGATCGTAGAAAACATCTGCACAAACAGTTGCTGGAAAAGTACCTCAACCGCGATCCGCGGTTTCTGAGAATGTACATTCCGGCATCGTCCTCCATCGAGCAAATGGCCAGTCAAAGAGCTCCGCTGGAGACTTTTAGCCACAGGTCAATATCAACCACGGCCTTCGCTGATTTAACTACGGAAATATTAAGCCTGATAACTTAATAGCGGCAACGCATTAGCAAACGGACCGTACTTTCATCATGGAATCTACCTCCTCCTCAGAGTGAGCACAGCCAATTTGGCACGCCGGTCTCGTCTGAAGCTTTATGCGTTGCCCATTGCTGATCGCAGCTCAAGACTGGGTTGGCGGCGTTTCTTCAAGCTCCTTCAGCTGGGCTAGATGCTCGCCGAGATGGGCAATCAAATGCTTGGACACCATGTCGTCAATCGTGATCTGACCATCAGTCAGGTGTGTCACGGTTGCTGCAAAATCCTTTGCCTCGAGTGAAGCAAGCAAACCGGCAGTCTTACCTATCTCCAATGTCATTCGATCGATTAGTTCCGAGGTTGGCATTGCCGATAATGCTTCGATCCTGCGGGAGCGGTCTTCATCGAGTGCGGAACGACCCAAGACTGTGATTCTGGGCCTTCTTAGCCCTTCTTCGACATCCCGCCGCCAGAATTCGCACCATTCAGCCATGTGAGCAACAATCTGCTTGGAATCCCAACCCTCCGGAGCATCGTCTTCACTTGGACAATGTCCTTTTGGAAGTCCGGCCTCCAAAAGCTCAACAAGCTCTTCTGAAATGAGATCGAATTCGTAAAGCAGATCAGAACCCGCAGCTTCAGCCATCGAAATGTCCTTTCGTGCTCGTTCTTCGAACCTAAACTGAAATGCCATTAACACTTTGGCCTGGATACTAGCTATCTTATTACATGGCCATATATGCACTCGGCGACAACGTACCGAAAATCCATTCTGACGCGTTCATCCATCCTGATGCCATTGTAATTGGAGATGTAACCATTGGTCCAAACTCAACTATCTGGCCAATGGCAGTTTTGAGAGGCGATTATGGCGCCATAGTAATTGGCGATGATACATCCATCCAGGATGGAACGGTGATACACGCATCCGCTGGCTTGGGCACAGTGATCGGATCACGCTGCGTCGTCGGCCATCTCGCCCACCTCGAAGGATGCACTGTCAAAGACGATTCGCTAATTGGATCAGGCTCAATTGTTCTTCACCGTGCAATTATTGAAAGCAATGCGCTCGTTGGAGCAAACTCCGTTGTGACCAACGATACGATAATTCCCTCATATTCGATGGCACTTGGTGTTCCAGCAAAAATCATTCGAGACCGGGTTAAAAAGGATAGTTTTACCATGATTGTCTCCAACTATGTCGAAAATGGCAAACGCTACAAGGTGGATCTAAGACGCATTGACTAATCTGAACTGAGCTACGGGATCACGTTGATTAGGTTTCGGACTCGCAAACTCTTGACCTGCTTCTGGGGCGCATGCCGGCATCGTCAACTCAAATATTGTCGACTGGAGAAATCTATTGTGAAAGATGCGGGACGGCATGCTTCATTTAATGCGGTCTCATTGCAGGAGGTGCTCGGGTAATCCGTAAAGGTCTGCATGAATTCAGTCGGCTTCAGCTGTGGGCGTCTTGCTTATTCCTTTGCACAGCGCCGATGGTCGAAATCGCTACTGGCCAGGCGCGGGCGATCGTATGTGAAATAAACTAACTGCACCAGTGCCGTGAACACTTGCCCAGATGCATCAGGACAGGCTGAACGCATGCCTTGCGCCCTTGCCTCGGCCGTCAATCACTTGCTTAGCCTCGCTACCGCCCTATACCTGCCGGAATAATTTTCAACCTTCAGAGGATAGTCAAAGGCAGCAGACAGGATCTCGTCTGTGAGAACTCCCACGGCATCGCCGCTCGCAAGCATTTCTCCAGCCTTTAGCACCAGGGCATGGGTAGTGGAAACCGGAACATCTTCGATGTGATGCGTGATCATAAGCAGGGCCAGGCCTTTGTGCTCGAGCAAGAGCGCGCCCAGCCGCTCGAGAAAGTGTTCCCGCGCTCCCATGTCAAGTCCTGAAGTAGGTTCATCTAGAAGAAGGAGCTGAGGATTCGGCATCAGTGCCCGTGCAATCATAACCTGCTGACGTTCTCCGGCCGACAATGTGCCAAATATTCTCTCTGAGAGCCGTCCCACACCAGCCAATTCAAGCAAATCAACCGCCCTGGTCCGATCAGTTTTGTCGTAGGCATGCCACCAAGGGGCCAGGTCTCCATATAGACCTGTCAATACAACCTCTTTAACCAACAGATGCCACGGCAACTGTTCCGCAACCGAAGTTGAACTGATTCCGATGCTCTTGCGCAGCTGCCTCATATCGGTGCGACCGAGCTGTTCCCCCAGGACAAATGCTAGCCCTGATGAAGGCCTTAGCCGCGCCGAGGCGATATGGAACAGCGAGGTTTTGCCTGCACCGTTCTGCCCAAGGACTGCCCAATGATCACCAGGAGAGACCTCAAAGGAAATGTTTGAAAGCACAGCCTGGGTTTGGTAGACAAGGTTCACACCGACGAACTTTAGAACTGAAGTTTTTTTCAAGATGTGGGCTCTCCTGACCGCATAACTGATCTTTTGAACTCTAGCGTTTTCAAAAGCACGCCAAGACTGCGAGGCTTAGGGCTGATTCGTTCGTGAGACAGCTCCGCGGGACAGCTACGAGGTGCCACTTTGCAAACGAGCAGATCCAGCGATCATCATCTTGCGCGCTACTACCATTGCTGTTCCAGCTAGAAATGCTTCAAGAGCAGCTGAGCTCCAGGCCAAACTATACCCAGAATGATCAACGATGAAGCCGAAAACCAGCGGGCCAAGCACTGATCCAAAGTATGCCCCAGACTGCGTTATACCAGTTGCATGACCAGCCGCCCGCGGATAGCTCCAAACGACAGCAAAGTTGAAAAGGCCATTCCAACCCCAGCCGGCGCCATAACTGATTATCGTCGCAGGCACCACCAGCCACGCATACCCAAGCGTGAGGAGCAGGTATCCGATACCGCCGGTACCAACCATCCAGGCGGTGACGGCAAGATGCCGGCCAATGCGCCTGTCAGCGAGATAACCGTTTAGAAGACGGGAGCTTATGCCTATTGCTGATCCAAGAACGACCAGGAACCCGGCAGCGCCAGGGGCCCATCCCGCGTGTACTGAAGAGGAAACAAGAAAGGCTCCGAGTGCATTTGCAGCACCCGAGCCCAACCCCATCGCAATTGCCAGTACGACGAGGGGTGCAATGTATATCTTTTGCTTACCGTTGGCGGAACTGCTAGCTCGTTGTGTCTCCCTTGGTGCCTTGGGAATCATGAAAAACAAAATTATTCCGACAGGTGCGATAATTGCATAGGCATAGTGCCAGCCAATCGTCAGGGCGATAAAAGGAACTGCAAGACCTGAAAGAAAGGTTGATACCGGAATCGCAGCTTGTTTTATCCCAAAAGCAAATCCTTGCCTTGAAACCGGCACAACCTTGGACAAGAACAAATTCACAGCCGGCTGAGCTGCGCCGTTTGCGATTCCACCTATAGCCAGAAAAGCCAATACCAGTAGATAGCTGTTTGCCAGAAAACCCATGCCTCCAAGGGCTACAACTGAAAGCAGCACACATACCCTCAAGATGACCTCAAAGCCCGACCGTTGCGCCAACTTTCCCGAAGAAATAGACGTGATTGCGGCAGCAGCAAAAAATATTGCCACTGCCCCGCCAAGTTCGGCAGCATTCAAGTGAAGATCACGCCGAATTTGCACCCCTAGGGCACCTGTGAGAAAAACCGGAATTGTTGACACCGTAGTGATCGAAATACCAAGAAGAACGGGCTTTAAAATAAACCTGTCGGCGGGCCCCGTAATCTGCAGGTTCTCCTCGCTCCTCTTCAACGCTCCTCCATGCAATTCTGGTACTCGGGCCATGAGCCGTCTCAATTGATCGGCTCAGCTTCCGCATATAGCACTGAACCGCCGAAGCGGTAATAACAATCTAACGGCATTCCAGTGACCAGCCACGGCAATGTATGCGCCGGAAGTCGGCAAAGCGTGCAGCAGCTTGATTATCCAACGGCACCGGGCTCACGGGAAAGCACTAAACGCCGTGCTATTGCGACAGCTATTGCCGCCGCGAATGCGGACAGCGCGGCCAAGCTCCAGGCGAAAGGATAACCGGCCTTTTCGACTGCAAAGCCAAATCCCAAAGGGCCAATCACTGAACCAATATATGCCCCCGATTGGACTGTACCCGTGGCATAGCCGGCAAATTTGGTGAAATTCCTGACTACAGCGAAAATAAACAGACCGTTCCAGCCCCAGCCCGCTCCATAACTGACAACAGTTGCAGGGATAATCAGCCAACCATAGCCCAGGACAAACATCAGGTATCCTAGACCGCCTATAGCTGCAGACCAGGTGGCGAAGAGAAAATGCCTGCCATGTCGCCTATCTGCAAGAAGGCCATGTCCGACACGTGCTGTAACCCCGATCACGGAGCCAAAAACAATCAACAATCCGGCTAACCCGGGTTTCCAACCGGCATGCACCGCAAAAGAAACTAGGAACGCAGCAAATGCATTTGCAGCACCTGTACCCAGGCCCATGCCGATTGCAAGCATCAATATTGGAGCTGCGGACGGCCTTTCCGCCTCAGCAATATTAGCTGGCAGATCTTCAACGGGCTGAATGGATCTGGGAGACATGAAGAAAAATATTATTCCGAGGGGTGCGACTCCAAGAAACGCATACCGCCAACCTATGGTAAGCGCTATGGTCGGAACGGCCAGGCCTGCAAGGAAAGTAGCGAGAGGAACTGCGGCCTGCTTAACTCCAAACGCCAGGCCCTGTCGTCTTCTGGGTATCGCTCGTGATATAAAAAGATTTATAGATGGCTGAAGTGAGCCGTTGATTGTTCCAGCTACCGCGAGGAGAACGACCAGCACCGGATAATTCCGGGCCACTGTTCCAATTCCGAGCAGTACCAGGGACGATGCGATCATGCAGGCCCGTATGACCTTTGCGTCATTGACCCGATGGGAAATACGTCCAGAAATGAACGATGAAAGAGCGGCAAACAGAAAAAATACGGCTACGGCAGCCCCGAGATGAGATGGCGTGAAATCAAGATCTCGCTTAATCTGCACCGCAAGTGCGCCTGTAAGAAAAACTGGTAACACTGCGGATATTGCAATCCCAATGGCAAGCAGAATTGGCCGGGGCCTCATTGGTTCCGATGTTATGTCTCTGTCTTCGGTATTTGAAGAAAACTCGCTGCTCGTCATTGCGCCTCCAGTTGAGAGTTAAACATTACCCTCATGAAGGAGCCTTCCGAGACTGCATTGAAGTCTTAGTGCTGCTTTAGTATTAGAGCAAGAGTCGGACACAGCCTTTCGGCGCGTTTCGCGTGGTCGATTAATGAGGCAGGGATATCCCTAGTTTTGACAATAGGAAAACCCCATTCATCGAGTTCAATCAGTTCCGGCAAAAGTTCGGCACACATCCCATGACCTTGGCACGCAATCGGATTGATGAATAGCT